>DATMJO010000157.1:0-16496 GCA_035553855.1 Thermoleophilaceae bacterium
CCTACGGGCGCGAGCGCGAAGCCAGCGCCTCCGCCGCCTAGGCAGCCCGGACGAGGTCCGCCGTCAGCTCGACGGTCGCCCCCTGAGGCGGCCCCGCCGCCACCCGCTCGGCGATCCGCTCCATCAGCCGCCGCGCGGGCACGTTGCTCGACAGGAAGGTCGCCTGGAAGCGGCCGATTCCTCGAGCGCGGGCCTCGTCCGCGATTCGCGTCGCAAGCTCCCGCCCGAGTCCCTGCCCCTGGAGCGAGTCGGCCACCACTACCGCGACCTCGGCGCTACGAGGATCGCCCGCGAGCCGCACCATGCGGGCGACGCCCACGATCCGCTCCGGGCCGGGGAGGGTCGCGACGAGCGCGAAGTGGTCGCAGCCGTCCACCTCGGTGAGGTAGCGGAGCTCGCCGCGAGTGAACGACGGCTTGGGGGAGAGGAAGCGCCGGTAGACGGTCTCCGGCGAGAGGTGGGCGAGGCCGTCGGAGAGAAGCTGCTTGTCGTCCGGCCGGATCGGCCTGATCCGGACCTCCGAACCATCCGCCAGCGGGAACGTGGGCATGGGCCGAGGCTACGGTCCGGCCGCGGTCGTCCGTGTGGCCGCCGTCACAGAGGAGGGATAGTCTCCCGCTTCGCCCCGTCCCGACCACTTGGAGCAGCCTTGCAAGCCACGAAGGTCGTCCCCCAGCGCGTAGCGGCGTTCATCGTCGACTACCTGATCATCACCGCGTTCAACTTCGCGCTCTTCTTCGCGTTCGCGAGCGACGAGGACGAGATCCGCGAGAAGGTTCTCTCCGGCGACGTCGACCTCACGACGACCACGTACGGCAACTTCACGATCGGCGACTCGGAGTACGCGATCGTGGGCGGCACGTTCTGGATCTATTTCCTGATCATCGCCGCGGTCGGCATCGGCTACTTCTGGGTGCTTCCGGGCATCAAGGGCTGGACTCCCGGCAAGGCGCTGCTCGGCCTGCGCGTGGTCCGCGACGACATGTCGTGTCCCGCCGGCGTCGGCAAGAACGCGATCCGCAGCCTGCTCTGGATCGTCGACGGCTTCCCCTACATCATCCCGAACCTGGTCGGCTTCATCGTTGCCCTGACGAACAAGAGCAACAAGCGCGTCGGCGACATCGTGGCGGGCACGCTCGTCGTGAAGAAGGATGCGGTCGGGCAGGCGCCCGCCGCCGCGGGAGCTGCTCCCGGCTTCACCGGATCGCCGGCTCTCGGCGCCCCGCCGTCCCTCGGGCAGCCGGGAGGGGGCTTCGCGCCACAGGGAGCCGCGCCCGCGGACCCCGCGCCGGCCCAGCCCGCGCCGGCGGCGGCGCAGCCGGCGGGCTGGTTCCCCGACCCGAAGGGCGAGAAGAGGCTGCGCTACTGGGACGGGCAGGCCTGGACCGACCACACGGCGGACTGACGGGCTCGCCGCGCGCCCCGCGCGGGCGCGCGGCACTCTGGGCGGCGAGCGGCGCCCTCCTGGGCGCCGCCGCGCTCGTCTCGTCCCGCCTGCCGGTATCCCCCGACGGGCGGCACTCGCTCGCGTGGGGGGCCGAGCTCGCCCGCGGCGCGGCGCCGGACCTGACCGCGCCTGAGCTGCCGACGCCGCACCCGCTCCCGATCGCGCTCGGAGCGCTGCTGTCGCTCGGCGGGCCGCGTGCAGCGGCGGCGATCTACGCCTTTCTCGGCGTGCTGGCTTTCCTCGCGCTCGTCGCCGCGGCCTACCGGCTCGGACGCATGGCGGGCGGAGGGGCGCTCGCGGGCGCGGCCGCCGCGGCGCTCGTCGCCACGCGCCCGCGTCTCGACTTCTTCGCCTCACGGACCTTCATCGACGTGCCGTTCGCCGCGCTCGTGCTGCTCGCCGCCGCGGTGCTCGCCCGCGATCCGAGGGGCCGGGCCACCCCGGCGCTCGCCCTGCTCGCGCTGGCCGGGCTGCTGCGGCCGGAGGCATGGGGCCTCGCCGCGCTGTACGCGCTCTGGCTGGCCCGGGCGCGCGCGCTGACGCCCGTCCGCGCCGCGCTCGCCGTGGCCGCGCCCGCCTGTTGGCTGGGCCTCGACGCGGCGCTGACCGGCGACGCCCTTCACTCGCTGACCTCGACACAGGATCTGGCTCTCGAGCTGGAGCGAGACACCGGGCTCGAGAACCTGTGGCCCAGCCTCACCGACGGCCTCGGCGATCTGGCGGGCGCGGGCGCGGTGGCGGGCGGAGCGCTCTTCGCCGCGCTGCGGCTGCGGGAGTCCGCTCCCGTCGCGATCCTGGCCGTGGTCGCGGCGGCGGGCGTCGCGGCCTTCGTGGCGATCGGGTTCGCGGACCTGCCGCTCAACGACCGCTACCTGCTCGTCCCGGCGCTCGCGCTGCTCGTGCTTGCCGCCGCGGCGCTGGGGGAGGCCCGCCGCTCCGCGCTCGCCGCCGCGGCCGCCGCGCTTGCGCTCGTGCCCGCGCTCGCGGCGCTGCCCGGCGACCTCTCCGACACGCGGGCCGTGCTGGAGGACGCGGCCTCGAAGCGCCGCGCCGACGAGGACCTCGCGCGCCTCGCCGTCAGGGAGCCGGTCGAGCGAGGGCTCGGGCGCTGCCGGGGTGTCGTCGCGTCCGCAACCGCTCGCGCCTCGGTCGCGCAGCTGACGCGCCGCGATCCCGCAGAGGTGGGGATCTCCCTGAGCCCGATCCCGCCGCCCGGGCTCGCGGCCTTCAGCACGACCGAGACCGTGCCGGCGGGGACCCCGCGGGTCGTGCGCGTCCGCGCCTGGGCGTTCGTCTCGCGCTGCTAGGGAGCGGCGGCCTCGGCCGCCCGCTCGATCTCGACGCACACCCCGAGAGCGCGATCGAGCGTGCCGCCGACGCCGACGACGCCGTGCCGGGCGAGCAGCACCCCGTGTCCCCCGCCGAGCGCCGCGACGGCGCCGGCGGCGATCTCGTCCGTGCCGCTGGGCGCGAACGGAGCGGTGGGGACGGGGCCGCCCGCGTCGAGCGCCGCGCCGCTCTCGCTCCAGCGCGTCGCATGCGCCGAGTGGGTGTGCACGATGGCCCCGACGTCGGGGCGGGCCGCGTACACCGCCGCGTGGAGCCGCCACTCGCTCGAGCGCCGCTCGTCCGCGATCGGCACGACGTCGGCTTCCGTCATCGCCTCGTAGGGGGCGCCGGCGGCGGTGATCCAGACGACGTCTCCCGCTCGTACGCTGACGTTCCCGGTCGTCCCCGGTGCGAGGCCGAGGCGGTGCATCTCGCGAGCCGTCGCGGCGACCTCAGCGCGCGAGGACATCGGCGATCGAGCGCGGGTAGGGAGGCCGGAGGACTCCGGCCTCCGTCACGAGCGCGGTCACGAGCGTCGCGGGAGTCACGTCGAAGGCGGGGTTGAGCGCGGTCGCGCCGCGCGGCGCCACCTCGGTACCGGCGACCGTCGTCACCTCGGACCCGTCGCGCTGCTCGATCGGGATCGCCTCTCCGGACGGGCTGGCCGGGTCGATGGTGGAGAGCGGCGCGGCCACCACGAAGGGGAGGGCATGCCGCTCCGCCAGGACGGCGAGGGTGTAGGTGCCGATCTTGTTGGCGACGTCGCCGTTCGCCGCGATCCGGTCGGCCCCCACGATCACGCGGTCGACCAGCCCGCGGGCCATGAGCGCTCCCGCGCTCGAGTCGGGCACGACGCGGTAGGGGATTCCGAGACGGTCCAGCTCGAAGGCGGTCAGGCGCGCGCCCTGGAGGAGCGGCCGTGTCTCGTCCACGAGCACCTCCGACACGCCGCCGCGGGCGTGGGCGGTCCTGATGACGCCGAGCGCGGTCCCGCTGCCGCCGGTCGCGAGCGCGCCCGTGTTGCAGTGGGTCAGCACGCGCTCCGCCTCGCCGAACAGGGTCGCGCCGTGCTCGCCGAGGCGCCGGTCGGCCTCGACCTGCTGGGACTCGATGCGCCGGGCCATGGCGAGCGCCGCGCCGGGACCGCCCTCGACGGCGGCCGCTCGGACGCGCTCGACCGCCCAGCGGAGGTTGATCGCGGTCGGCCGTGCCTCGACGAGCGCCCGGCAGCCGTCCTCTAGCCCGCCGTCGCGGGCGGAGAGCGCGGCGCCGTAGGCGGCGGCGAGGCCGATCGCGGGCGCGCCCCGCACGGCGAGCCTCCTGATCGCCTCCGCCACCTCCGTCGCGCCGGCGCAGCGGATCCAGCGCTCCTCGCCGGGCAGGAGCGTCTGGTCGAGCAACTCGAGGGCGTCGCCCGAGAAGCGGAGGGGCCGGACCTCCGCGCCGCTCACCTGCGCAGCTCAATCCAGAGCGCCCTCGCCGCCCCGAGCACGTTTCCGGCGGCGTCGTAGAGGGCGGAGCCGGCGTGGCGCTTGCGCCCGTCCCACCCGATCCGCCAGGACTGGAGCAGGTGCGGGCTCCCCGCCTCCACCCGCCCGCTGAGCCGGCAGGTCATCCGCGCCAGCACGACCGGCGGGTCCGAGCCCGGGTTGGCGGAGACCGCGCCGGTGGGGCAGTCGAGCGCGGCCCAGGCGAACTCGGGGCTCACGGTCCCGCCCTCGTCCGCGAGTGAGGGATCGGGCGTCCACGGGGATGCCCAGACCTCGCCCGCTGCCGGTCCCGCGAAGATCCGCAACCCGTCGCCCGGCGCCCGCCCCGGCCCGCAGACGAAGCAGCCGGGGAACGCGTGCCCGTCGGGGTCGAGGAAGGGCGAGCGGGTGACACCCGCCTCCGCGTCCGCGGGGCTCACCGGCGCCGGCAGGTCGATGGACAGCTCGGCGGGCTCGGCCTCGGCGACGAGCGCCTCGCCGTCCAGCAGCACGGCTCCCCCGCCGCGGCGCTCGACGGTGAGGGGGCGCTCGAGCGGCGGCGGCAGCCGCAGTGAGACCTGCACGGCCTCGGCCTCGACGAACGCCGCGAGCCGCCCGCAGGTGTAGCCGCCGTTCCCCGAGTCCGGCGGGCCGCGGAACCGCGTGGCGATCTCGAAGCTGTCCGGGCTCACGCGGCGATTATCGCCCTTGCCGAGGCTCTCAGGCGGCGCGGGCGGGCGGCTCGCGCCGGTCGCGCTCCGCCAGCCGCTCGAGCTCGCGCGAGAGGTCGGACCGCAGGGCCTCGACCTCGGCGGCCGTCAGGTCGCGCTCCGGGCGGCCGGAACCGGCCACGGCGCGGGCGAGTCCGGCCGCGGGGCCGGGCGGCGCGCCGGCGGCAGCGGCCTCGGCGCGCCCGCGGAGCGCCTCGGCGGCGTCGCGGAAGCGTCCCGCCAGCCCGCCACCCGTGCTCATCCGCTCGCGGCTGCGATAGAGGCCGTGTGCGAGCTTCGCGAGGATCGCCGCGCCGGCAGCTTCACGTGTGCTTGGCATGGGCGCCATGGTGGCGGCCGCCCCGGACGGAGATCAGCCGCCGGTCTCGGCCGGTAGACCCCTCGCGGACCAGTCGCTCCAGGAGCCTGGATAGAGCCTCCCGCTCACGCCGGCGTGCTCTGCGGCGAGCAGGACGACACACGCGCTGATGCCCGACCCGCAGTAGGCCGTGAGCCCGCCGTCGGCTCCGGCCTCGGCGAGCCTCGCCCGGATCTCGGCGGGGCTCCGGTAGCGGCCGCCGGGCGCGAGGTCGGTGTAGGGCACGTTCACGGCGCCGGGGATGTGCCCGGCGACAGGGTCGAGCGGCTCCGCGTCCCCGCGGAAGCGCTCGGGGGAGCGGGCATCGACGAGCGCGCCGTGCGCCGGTGGCACGCCGCCCGCCTCGACGGCGTCGTCGAGGGCCGGCCCCGGGCTGAACGGCGGCGAGCCCGGCGCGGGGCCGTCGCACCGCTCCAGCATGCCGCCTTTGGCGAGCCATGCGTCGATCCCGCCGTCGAGCACCGCCACCGAGTCATGCCCCAGGTGGCGCAGGATCCACCACAGCCTCGCCGCGCCGCCGATGCTGGGGTCGTCATAGGCGACTACCCGCGAGCCCGCCGCGATCCCGGCCCGCGTGGCCGCTCGCGCGAACTCATCGGGGTCCGGGAGCGGATGACGCCCGCCGGGGCCGGGCGGCGCCGAGAGGTCCCCGTCGACGTCGAGGAAGCCCGCGCCCGGAATGTGCCCGGCAGCCCACAAGGCCTCTCCGGCGCCGGGCTCGCCGATCCGCCAGCGGCAGTCGACGACGGCGAGATCGGGCGCGCTGATCTCCGCGCGGAGCCATGCCGCGTCGACGAGGGGCCCGAAGGGCATGGCGGAAGCGTACGCTCGGGACGATGCGGGCGATGCTGCTCGACGAGCCCGGGGCGCCGTTGCGTCCCGCCGAGCTGCCGGATCCGGAGCCGGGGCCGGGCGAAGCGCTTCTGGCGGTCCGCGCCTGCGGTGTCTGCCGCACGGATCTCCACATCGCCGACGGCGAGCTGAGGGCGCCCGCCTACCCGCTCGTGCCCGGCCACCAGATCGTGGGCGAGGTGCTGAGCGGGGACTCGCGCTTCCGCCCCGGCGAGCGGGTCGGGGTGCCATGGCTCGGCTGGACCTGCGGCGATTGCCGCTTCTGCCTGGGCGGGCGCGAGAACCTCTGCGAGCGAGCGGTCTTCACCGGGCACGGGCGCCCCGGCGGCTTCGCCGGGCTCGTCGCGGCCGACGAGCGCTTCTGCTTCCCGATACCCGAGGGCTTCTCCGATCTCCAGGCCGCGCCGCTCCTGTGCGCCGGGCTGATCGGCCACCGGGCGCTGCGAATGGCAGGTGACGGGCCGGCGCTGGGCCTCTACGGCTTCGGGGCGGCGGCGCACATCGTCTGCCAGGTGGCGGTCCACGAGGGCCGGCGCGTGCATGCGCTCACGCGCGCGGGCGACCGCGAGGCGCAGGCGTTCGCGCTCGGGCTCGGGGCCGCCACGGCCGGTGACGCCCACGCCCCGCCGCCGGAGCCGCTCTCGGCGGCGATCATCTTCGCCCCGGTAGGTGACTTGGTCCCGGCCGCGCTGCGGGCGGTGGAGCCCGGCGGGACGGTGGTCTGCGCCGGCATCCACATGTCGGACATCCCGTCGTTCCCGTACGAGCTCTTGTGGGGAGAGCGCACGCTCCGCTCGGTGGCGAACCTCACCAGGGAGGACGGGGAGGAGTTCATGGCGCTCGCCCCGCGGGTGCCGGTCCGGACCGAGGTCGAGGCCCATCCGCTCGCCCGCGCCCAGACCACCCTCGACCGGCTGCGCTCGGGCGCGGTGAGGGGAGCGGCGGTCTTGGTGCCGGAGCGGTCATGATGGGCGCATGAAGCTCTACGTCTGCTGGGGGACCTTCGCGCCCGACAACCACCCCTGCGGGCAGGCGCACAGGGCGCTCGTGGAAGCGGGGCACGACCCCGAGGTCGTGCGGGCCTACGGCTGGGGCCGGCTCCCGGAGGTGCTGAACCAGACACCCGGGCGCCGCGAGGTGAGGCGGCGCACGGGAAACAGCTGGGTTCCAGCACTCGTCACCGACGGCGACGAGACGATCCAGGGCACGAACGAGATCGTGGCCTGGGCGAAGCAGAACCCGGCGGCCTGATCAGGCGGCGCGGCGCGCGGCGCCGCGCACCGCGCGGGGCCGCGAGCGCTTCTTCGTGCCGCGCGCATCCTGGCGCCGGAAGGTGTCCAGCGCCTCGGCGACCGCGCCGAACGCGCCCCGCGAGACGGCCATGCCGCAGTGGCTGGCGCGGATCTCGACATGGTCGGCGGCCGGGTCGAGGCAGGAGTGCCAGTCGACCACGCCGTCGCGCTTCGAGTAGACCGACACGTAGCCGACCTCTTCCGGGAACGGCGCCTCGAAGTCCTCCCAGAAGCTCTCACAGCAGCCGCCGAGGAGGCACTGGGCGCGGAACATGCCGCGCCCGCCGATCGTGCCGGCCAGACCGACGCCGAAGACGGCGGCGGCCACGACCGCGTTGATGGCGAAGGGATCCATCTGCGGGGAGCCGAGGCAGACGATGCCCGAGACGAGGTCCGGGCGCCGGACCGACAGCACGCGGGCGAAGTGCCCGCCGCGGCTCTGGCCGACGATCGCGACCCGCTGTCCCTGGCGCTCCGCCAGTTCCTCGAGCCGGATCTCCAGGCGGTCCGCGACCGCGGACGAGCAGTCGACGTTGGCCCGCATGCCGGCCTTGCGGGTGTGATGGCCGGTGCGGCGCAGCCAGCGCGTCATGGTGGCGAGCGAGCCGTCGCCCGCGAGGAAGCCGGGGACGAGAAGCACGGGCTGGCCCCCGCCGTGGCGAACACCCTCGCCGCGCAGGATCGGGTCCCGGACCAGTGAGGCGAGCTCGAGGCCGATCGAGGCCTCTCGCCAGAGCTGCGGCTGTTGGAAGAGGTTCATCCGTGATCCCTCAGGTGCCGATCGGCGCTTCCGAGTCCACTCGCCAGAACCCTATACCGGTCATCCGACAGCATGTCGAACGCTCGTGCCCCAATACGATGCGGCGCATGCGCGCAGTCACGATCGCCGACGGGGAGCTCGCGATCCGCGAGCACCCGGACCCCGAGCCGGGGCCCGGGGAGATCCTCGTGAGGATCCGCGCCGCCGGGCTCAACGGGGCCGACATGCTCCAGCGGCGCGGCCTCTACCCGGCGCCTCCCGGGTCGCCCCAGGACATCCCGGGGCTCGAGCTCGCCGGCGAGGTCGTGGCGCGTGGCCCGGCCGCGGAGCGCTTCGAGGTGGGCGATCGCGTGATGGCGATCACCGGCGGCGGAGGCCAGGCCGAGCTCTGCGTGCTCCACGAGCGAGCCGCGATGCCGGTGCCCGAGGGCCTCTCCTGGGCCGAGGCGGGGGGGCTGCCCGAGGTCTTCACGACGGCTCACGACGCGCTCTTCACGCAGGCCGGCCTCGTGGCGGGCGACAGGCTGCTCGTACACGGCGGCGCGGGCGGCGTCGGCACGGCGGCCGTCCAGCTCGGGCGCGCCGCCGGGGCGATCGTCACCGCGACGGTGCGGAACGAGGCGCTGCGCCCGGCCGTCGCCGAGCTGGGGGCGGAAGTGGTCGAGCCCGAGGGCTTCGAGGAGCGAGGCCCGTTCGACGTGGTGCTGGAGCTCGTCGGCGCCCCCAACTTCGAGGGCGACCTGGCGGCGCTGGCCACCGGCGGCCGGCTGGTGATCATCGGCGTAGGCGCCGGCGCGAAGACCGAGTTGAACCTGCTCGCGCTGATGGGCAAGCGGGCGAGCATCCGCGGCTCCACGCTGCGCGCCCGCCCGCTCGAGGAGAAGGCCGCCGCCATGCGAGGGGTGGAGCGCCACGTGCTGCCGCTGGTCGACTCGGGCGCCGTTCGGGTGCCCGTGGCCCGGGAGCTGCCGTTCGAGCAGGCCGCGGAGGGCTACGAGCTCTTCACCGCGGGCGGCAAGCTCGGCAAGATCGTCCTCACGGTCGGGTGAACGCCGAGCCGCTTCCCACCGGCCGGCGCCAGGAGCGCAAGGCCGAGAATCGGGCGAAGCTGCTCGCGGCGGCGCGCGCGGTGTTCGCAGAGAAGGGCCTGGGCGCGGCGACCGTTCGCGACATCGTTCGCGGGACCGACCTCGCCTCCGGCACGTTCTACAACTACTTCGCCGACAAGGAGGAGTGCTTCCGGGCGCTGCTCGAGGAGTTCTCGGAGAAGGCGCGCGGCGCGGTCCGCGCCCAGCGCCGCGAGCCGGGGACGCTGGAGCAGCGGGTCGAGCGCGCCTACCGCATCTACTTCGAGCTGGCGCTCGACGAGCGTGAGCTCTTCAGCGTCATCCAGCGGAATGCCGGGACCATCCCCTTCATCGGCGGCGAGGGCCTCTTCGACGCGGGTGTCTCCGAGTTCTTCGAGGACCTCGGCGCGTGGGCCGAGGAGGGCCTGCTTCCCGACGCCGACCTGGATTACCTCGCCACGGCCGGCGTCGCGATCGGCTTTCAGGTGGCGAACCGAATGCTCGACCGCGATCCGCCGGACCCCGCCGCGGCGGCGCGCTTCTGCGCGCGCCTCTTCATCGGCGGGCTGGGCTCGGTCGCCCGCGACGCCTGAACGCCCCCGAAGCGGCGGCGAACGTCCCTGAGCGATGGCTGTCAGGGCCGCTCACGGACGTTCGATGTGCGGGGGATGGGTGAGACGCGGCTCCTGCTCGCCGGGCGCCGGCCTCGTCTCGATCGCGCGCTCCTCCGCGACGGCGGCCGCAGCCGCATCGCCGGGTAACTCGATCGGTCCCCGCATGTCGCGGGCATGGGCGCGCTCGGTGGGCTTGACCCAGAGCTCGTCGGCGAGGATCACGATCGCCGACAGGAGCGGGACCGCGACGAACAGGCCGACGAAGCCGAACACCTGGCCCACGAGGACGACTCCCACCGCGATCACCGCGGGATGCAGGCGCACCGTGCGGGACATGATCAGGGGGATGATCACGTTGCCCTCGATCTGCTGGACGGCGAGGTAGACGGCGAACACGAGCGCCGCCTTGCCGGGCGAGTCGGTCAGCGCGAACAGGACGGGCGGGAGGCCGCCGACGATCGCGCCGAAGTACGGCACGACCACGAGCAGCGCCGTGATCACCGCGAACACGATCGCGAAGTCGAGGCCGATCAGCGTCAGCCCGAGATAGAGCAGCGTGCCGGAGATCACCATGTCGGCCGCGACGCCCTGCATCCAGCCGATCCAGGCGGAGCGCATGCGGCTCATCACGTGGCGCGCGGCGTCGCGCTTCTCCGGCGGCACCAGGCTCACCGCGCCGTCGAGCAGCGGCCGCGGGTTCGTGGCCATGTAGAAGGCCGTGATGAGCATGAGGATGATCGCGCCGAGCACGCCGGCCACGTTCAGGCCGATCGAGGTGATCGGGCCGATCAGCCGCTCGGGCTCGTCCACGTAGCCCTGGAGGAAGTCCTGGACGCGCTCGCCGATGTCCTCGTCCGTCGCGCCCGTGACGTCGTGCAGCCGGTCGCGGAGGTTGTCGACGATCTCCGGGACGTCGTCGACGAAGTTCTCGGTCTGGTCCGCGAACGGCGGGATCAGGAGCGCGAAGACGAGCGTCAGGCCGAGCAGCCCTCCAAGCATCCCGCTTGCGACCCCGAGGGCCCGCGGCAGGCCGCGGCGCTCCGCCCGGTCGCCGAGCGCCGCCAGCGGGATCGCGATGATGACCGTCATCAGGACGGCCAGCATCAGCGTGACGAGCTCGCGGAAGAGCAGCCCGAGCGCGACCAGCCCCGCCGCGAGGAGAATCGCCCGGTAGCCGAGGTTGCGGAGGTCGCGCGCCTGCATGGCGCTCACGATTATCGGCTCACCGGCGGCGGGTGCACAGCCCGCGGGTACCCCGGCGGGGCGCCCGCAAGCGCCCCGCCGCTGCGACGGCTAGTGCAGCCGCTCCACGATCATCGCCTTGCCCTGGCCGCCGGCGACGCACATCGTCTCGAGGCCGATCGTCTTGTCGTCGGACTCGAGGCCGTTCAGAAGCGTGGTCATGATGCGCACGCCGGTCATGCCGAACGGGTGCCCGAGCGCGATCGCCCCGCCGTGCGGGTTGAGCTTCTCGAGCGGGATGTTGCACTCGGACATGATCGGGATGACCTGCGCCGCGAACGCCTCGTTCAGCTCGACGATGTCCACGTCGTCGATCGACATGCCCGCGCGCTCCAGGACCTTGCGGATCGCCGGGATCGGCGCGACGCCCATGTATTCGGGCTCGATCGCCGCGGTCGCTGCGGTGACGATCCGCGCGCGCGGCTTCAGGCCGAGCTCCTTGGCCTTCGTCTCGGACATGATCAGCGCGGCCGCGGCGCCGTCGTTGAGCGGGCACGAGTTTCCGGCGGTGACGCGGCCGTCCTCGCGGAACGCGGGAGGAAGCTGCGAGAGCTTCTCGAGCGTGGACGAGGCGCGCGGGCCGTCGTCCTTGGCGACCTCGGTGCCGTCCGGGAGCGTCACGGGCGCGATCTCGCGGTCGAAGAAGCCGGACTCCTGCGACTCGACGGCCATCTCCTGCGAGCGCTGCGCGTACTTGTCCATGTCCGCGCGCGAGACCTCGTAGCGGTCCGCGACGTTCTCGGCGGTCACGCCCATCGCGATGTAGACGTTCGGGTCGCCGTCGTTGCCCTTGAGGCGCTCGTGCTGGTCGGCTTCTCCGGCGGCCTCCTGGCGCTCGTTGTACTGGGAGACGAACTCGACGCCGGCGGCGATGTAGGCGTCGCCCTCGCCCGCCTTGATCGCGTTGCCGGCGTGGCGGATCGCGTCGAGGCCGGAGGCGCAGTAGCGCGACACGGTCACGCCGTTGGTGCCGGTCGGCAGCCTCTGCGAGAGCAGCGAGATGATGCGCCCCAGGTTGAACGCCTGCTTGCCCTGGGGCAGGCCGACGCCGCAGAAGACGTCCTCGACGAGGGCGGGATCGACGTCCGGGTTGCGCTCGAGGAGCTGGTCGACGATGAACGCGCCGGTGTCGTCCGGGCGGAGCTGGGAGAGCGAGCCCTTGAAGGCGCGCCCCACGGGGGTTCGGACTGCGTCGACGATGACGGCTTCAGGCATTGCTGGTCCTTTCTATTTCGGCGGCATGCGCAGGGCGCCGTCCAGCCGGATGGTCTCCCCGTTGAGCATGGGGTTCTCGGCGATCTGGACGGCCAGCTGCGCGAACTCGGATGGATTCCCGAGCCGCTTGGGGAAGGGGACGCCGGCCCCGAGGGCCTTGCGCGCCTCCTCCGGGAGTGCGGCGAGAAGGGGGGTGTCGAAGAGGCCGGGGGCGATCGTGCAGACGCGGATGCCGAGCCCGGAGAGGTCGCGCGCGGCGGGAAGGGTGAGTCCCACGACGCCGCCCTTGGACGCGGCGTAAGCCGCCTGGCCGATCTGGCCGTCGTAGGCTGCGGCCGAGGCGGTCATCACCACGGCTCCGCGCTCGCCGTCCTCGGCCGGCTCGTTCGAGGCCATCGCGAAGCCCGCGAGGCGCAGCACGTTGAAGGTTCCGATCAGGTTGATCCGCACCACGGTCTCGAACGGCACGAGGTTCGCGGGCCCGTCCTTCTTGACCGTGCGCTCGGCCCAGCCGACGCCCGCGCAGGAGACCGCGAAGCGGACCTCGCCGAACGCCGCGACCGCCCCGTCGACGGCCGCCCTGACCTCGTCCTCCTTGGTCACGTCGGCGGTGAAGGCGATACCGTCGATCTCGGAGACGAGTGCGCCGGCCTTCTCCTCGTTGAGGTCCAGGATCGCGACGCGCGCGCCCCGCGCGGCGAGCGCCCGCGAGGTAGCCTCGCCAAGGCCCGATGCGCCTCCGGAGACGATTGCTCCCGTGCCGTCGAGGTTCATGAGGCGCCGGAGCTTAGCGGCGGGCAGGTGAGCACAGGCTGAGGGCGAAGAGGCCCTCGTCGTCCCTGAACATCTCGTCGAGCGCCATTCCGGCGGCGCCCAGCTCGGACTCGAGCCGCTCCGGCGTGAACTTCGTGGAGATCTCCGTGCGGATCTCCTCGCCGTCCGCCACCTCGACGTCGAACTCCGCCAGGGCGGACGAGACGCGCTGGTCGCCCTCCGCGCGCAGGCGCATCTCGATTCGCGAGTGCTCCTCGTCGAAGAACGCCACGTGCTCGAAGGCGTAGGGGTCGAAGTTCGCCGACAGCTCGCGGTTTATCGCGATCAGGACGTTGCGGTTGAACTCGGCCGTGACTCCGCGCGAGTCGTTGTACGCGGCCTCGAGCGTGGCGACGTCCTTGACCAGGTCGGTGCCGAGCAGCAGCCGGTCGTCCGGCCCGAGCAGGTCGCGGATTCCGGTGAAGAACGAGTGGCGCGCGTCCGGGAAGAAGTTGCCGATCGTGCCCCCGAGAAAGACGAACAGGCGCGAGTCCCCCGGCGGGATGCGATCGAGGTGGCGCTCGAAGTCGCCGACCACGCCGTGCACGCGCAGTCCCGGGTAGATGTCGAGCAGCTCGATCGCGGAGCGCTCCACGACCGCCTCCGACACGTCCACCGGGACGTAGCGCTCGAGCGTGCCCGCGCCCGCCATCGCGTACAGCAGGGCGCGGGTCTTCGAGGCCGTGCCCGACCCCAGCTCGACGAGCTCGCGGGCACCGCTGAGGGCGACGATCTCGGGCGAGCGGCGGTTGAGGATCGCCCGCTCGCAGCGCGTCGGGTAGTACTCGGGCAGCCGCGTGATCTCGTCGAACAGCTCGGACCCGCGCGTGTCGTAGAAGTACTTCGGCGGCAGCTCCTTCAGCCCGCTGCGGGTGAGGCCGGCCTTCACGTCCTCCGCCATCGAGGCGAGCGCCCCGTTCTCGAGGTAGCAGTCGATGCGCACGTCGGCATCCTCCTTGACGGCCCGTGCCGTCATACGTCCCTCGCGCACCTGAATCCGGCGAAGATCTGCCGGCGTTGTGGGTGGTCCCAGTTGCGGAAGCTGGTCCGGCACACGCGCGGGCGCGCCGCCCAGGATGCGCCGCGCAGAACCCGGTAGTCGCCTCCGAAGAAGACCTCCGAGTAGTCCGGGTAGGGAAACGCCTCGAAGCCCGGATAGCCCGTGAACGGGCTCGACGTCCACTCCCAGCAGTCGCCGATCGCTCCGAGCATGCCGTGGTCGGAGACCCCATCGGGATAGGCGCCCGCCGGCGCGGGACCGAACGCGAGCTGGTCGAGGTTGGCCTCGTGCGCGCTCGCCCCGGCAGCGGCCTTCTCCCACTCGCCCTCGGTGGGAAGGCGCATCCCGCGCCAGCGGGCGTACGCGTCGGCCTCGAACCAGGAGACGTGCATGACCGGGAGCGACGGCTCGATCGGGCGGATCCGCTCGAAGTCCCGCTCGTTGCCGGCGCCGTCCCAGTACAGCGGCCCGGTCGCCTGCTCGGCCTGGCGCCAGGCCCAGCCCTCGTCGCTCCACAGCTCACGGCGCTCGTAGCCGCCGTCGTCCACGAACTCCCGGAAGTCGCCGTTCGTCACCGGTACGCGGTCGATCTCGAAGGCGGGCAGGTCCACCTCGTGCGGGGGACGCTCGTTGTCGTAGGCGAAGCCGCGGCTCCGGAAGCCCATTACGAACGGCCCGGCCTCGACCCGCACGGTTCCGCGCGGGTCGCTCGCGGGCGGCCCCGGGAGCGGGCGGCGCGAGGGCGCGTAGGTCCCGGCGGGCGCGAGCTTCAGCGCCTGCAGCATCGTCTCGTTGTGCTGGTGCTCGTGCTGGACGAGCATCTCCCAGACGAAGCCGTTCGCGTTGAGCCGGTCGCCGTCACCGGAGAGATCCACGAGCTCGAGCACCCCGAGGGCGCGCTCGCGCACGGCCTCCATGTAGGGGATGACGTCGGCGAGCCGCAGCATCGGAAGCTCGGAGCGTCGCGCGCGGGGGGTCTCGGTCGCGTCGTAGACCTCGGCGAGGTCCTCCCGGAGCGGCGGGAGGCCGCCGGCCCGCTGGCAGAGCCACAGGTCCTCGAATGCCGCGATGTGCCCCAGGTCCCAGACGATCGGCGAGAGAAGATCCGAGTGCTGGCGGTGGATGTCCTCGTCCGAAAGCGGCTCGATCAGCGCGAGGGTGCGCTCACGCGCCTCCTCGAGCAGAGCCGAGTAGAGCGCCCGTCCGGGCAGGGATCCGGCCCCTCCGGGGGGCGCTGCATAGGCGTGCGGCTGCGGCAACTGTGTGGCGTCCGTTCCTGGTTCGCTGCGACCTGCGACTGCCCTCGCTACTCGCTTACCCGCTCGATCAGAAACGCAACGCGCACGTGCGCGCGCCATTCGTCGAGGTCGTCCCCGCGGAGGCCCGTGGAGACCACGTCGACGGCCTTGATGTTGCGGAGCGTGCCTTTGGCGTCGTTCAGCGCCTGCTGGACGGCGTCGTCCGAGCTCTTCTTGGATGCGCCCACGAGCTCGATGATCTTCACGACGGACATATGGGATCCCCCTTGTCGGAAGTGTGGCGAGAACCTACCGCCTTTCGGGATACTCGTCACGTGGCCGGTGAGCGGGCTGATCTGATGCGGGCCCTGATCGAAGCGTTCAACGCGCGCGACATCGAGGCGTTCCTCGACCTCGTGCATCCCGATGCCGAGTGGCTGCCGATCAAGGGAAAGCTCGAGGGCACCGTCTACCGCGGCCACGAGGGGGTCCGCCGCTTCCTGGCGGAGCTTGCCGAGGATTTCGAGGATGTGAGGCTCGAGTCGCCCGCCGTGAGCGAGCGCGGCGACATGGTCGTGGTGTGCGGCGGCTACCGGGCCCGGGGTGTCGCCAGCGGGGTGGAGCTGGCCTTCCCCCTCACCCAGGTCGCCCAGTTCCGCGACGGCAAGATCGTGCGCCTGGAGGCGTATTCGGATCCGTCCGAGGCGCTGGAGGCGGGGGATGCGCAGCCGCGGGGGTAGCCGACCGGCCGCGTCACGGTACCCGGTGGACTGCGATCGGCGGCCCGTGTAGGGTCCGCGGCGATGGAGGCTTCTCGCGCCCGCGGCGGCGGCTATCTCGATCTCTCCCGGCTCCACCCGGGCGAGTACATCGGGATGCTCGCGGCCCTCGTCCTCGCCGGCTCGCTGTTCCTGCCCTGGTTCTCCACCAGCGACACGAACCCGAACTCCACGATCGACGGCCAGACGGGCGACCTGAACGCGTTCGACTCCTACGCCACGCTGCAGTGGTGGATGCTCGCTGCCTGCTCGGCCCCCTTCATCCTTGCCTGGATCATCGCCCGCGGCCA
>DATMJO010000158.1:0-10271 GCA_035553855.1 Thermoleophilaceae bacterium
GGGCGAGGATCTCGGAGATCCTCCGGAGCCGCTTGGCGACGTCGACCTCCTCGAGCAGCTCCTGCTTCTCCTCGGTCGGCACCCTCAGGGAGCCCGCGATCATGTGGCTCAGCTCGGCGGGGTCGTCGAGGTTCGCGAGGGCGAGCTGGAGCTCCTCGGGCAGGTACGGGACCTCCTCGATGATCGTGCTGAAGGTGGTCTGCACGTTGCGCGCGAGCGCCTGCAGCTCGGGCCCGTCCGTGCTCACGTCCGGCGCCGCCTCGATGCGTGCGACGAGGTACGGCTTCTCCTGCACGTAATCGCCGAGCCGGACCCGCTGGGTGCCCTGCACGAGCACGCGCAGCGAGCCGTCGGGGACGCGCATCATCCGGGCGACGGCGCCGGCGACGCCGACCGCGTGGAGGTCGCCGGGCCCCGGTTCGTCGAGCTCCGCGTCGCGGGAGGCGACCATCACGAGCATCCGGTTCCCGGCAAGGACGTCGTTGACGAGCTCGACCGAGCGCGCCTGCCCGACCGCGAGCGGGATCAGCGTCTCCGGGAACGGCACCGTCTCCTTGAGGGGCAGGACCGGCAGCGCCGCCGGCAGCGCGCCGTTGCCCCCGGCCTCCGAGCCGGAGCCGGGCGTCAGGATCTCGACGTTCACCGGTCCGTGCGGATCGGGACCTGGCGCACGGTCTCGTCCTGGCGGGCGAGCGGGATCTCCACCCGCAGGATCCCGTCGACATAGGCCGCCTTGGCGGCGTCCGCGACGACATCCGCCCCCAGCTCCACCACGCGGCGGAAGCGGCCCTGCTCGATCTCCACCTGCTGGTAGAGGCGGCCCTCCGCGTCGCAGACCGGGCGCTCGCCGGTCACCGCGAGCTGGCGCCCGCGGATCTCGATCGCCACCCGGTCGGGATCGACGCCCGCGAGCTCGAGCTCGACCACGGCGCGCGGCGGGTCGCCGCGGTAGTAGACGTCGACACGCGGCGAGAAGCCGCGGCGCGGGGTCAGCCCGCTGCGCTGGAGGACGTCGCCGAAGAGCTCGTCCATCTCCCGCCTCATGCGCTCGAAGTTCGCGAACACGTCACGTTCCCTGGCCACGCCGGAAGCGTACCCAGCCGCGCTCGCGGGCCGCAGGAATCAGATGTCGTAGACGGCGCCCTCGCGGGCGACGTCCACCGGCGCGCCGAAGGCCTCGGTGGCCTCGTCGCGCGCCCACATCTCGTCGAGCTCGTCGGAGATGTGCGTGATCACGAGCCGCTTCGCGCCGGCGCGGCGGCCGTGGTCACCGGCCTCCCCGGGGGTCAGGTGGCCGCGCATGCCGCTGCGCTCGGGCCGCGGCAGGGTGGCCTCCATGATGAGCAGGTCGGCCTGCTTCGCGAACTCCACGATCGCGTCGGTGGGCGAGCAGTCGGCGCCGTAGGCGAGCCGCCCGCCGCCGTTCGAGGACTGAACGCAGATCGCGAACGTCTCGGTGAAGTGCGGGACCTTGTGGAAGTGGAACTGGAGCGACCCGACCACCGGCTCGGAGTCCTCCTCGTACTCCTCGAGCTCGAAGGCGTTCTCGATCAGGTCGTCGTTGCCCCAGGCGCCGACGACGCGGCGGAAGGTGTCACGCGCGCCGGGGGGCGCGATCAGGCGCGGGCGCGCCGGGTTCTCGACGCCGGGCCAGCGGTCGACCGGCACGGGCTGCTGCCGCGGCGCGTAGGTGAGCGCGTAGCTGTAGGGGACGAGGTCGAGGAAGTGGTCGGCGTGCAGGTGGGAGATCACGACCGCGTCGACCGTCGTGTAGTCGCGGAAGCGCCGCAGCTTGGAGAACACGCCGTTGCCGCAGTCGATCAGCACGCAGACGCCGTCCTCCTCGAGGAGATACCCCGAGCAGGCGCCGTCGGCGTCCTGCCACGAGGGCGACTTGCCCAGGATGGTGAGCCTCATCCGAGTGCGACTCTATCCGCACAAGGTGCGCCGCGTGCCGGTTGGGCAGGCGCTTGCGGCGCTCAGGCGTTGGGCTGCGGGAACGCGTACAGGGCGCGCGTGCGCTCGGTCCGGAAGGCGAACGCGAGCTGGCGCTCGGGCTCGAGCCCGCGCTCCGCCGAGCGGAAGGTCGGGCAGGCCGTCTCGCGGTCGAGCGCGCACAGCATGTTCCGCTTGAAGAAGCAGTCTTCGCAGGTCACCGGCCGGGTCTTCTTGGTGCGAGCCACGACGGCCATCCTGCACGATCTCGCCCCCCCTTCGCCACGCCCCATTCCGCAAATCGCGGCAAACGGGAGTCCCCGCTCTTTACAGCCTTTTCACCGAAGCGCCCGCTATTTGCGGGGCTCGGCGTGCGCGGCGGTGACCGCCTCGGGCGAGGGGCAGCCGCAGAGGACGAGCGCGCGCTCGATCTCCTCGCGCAGGAGCGAGAGCACGTGCGCGACGCCCGCCTCCCCGCCGGCGGCGAGGCCCCAGAGGACGGCGCGGCCGGCCAGCGCGGCGCGGGCGCCGAGGGCGAGCGCCTTGACGACGTCGGTCCCGCGCCGGATGCCGCCGTCGACGAACACCTCCACCCTGCCGTCCACGGCCTCGACCACCTCGGGAAGGGCGTCGATGGAGGCCGCCACGCCGTCCACCTGGCGGCCGCCGTGGTTCGAGACCACGATCCCCGCGACGCCGTGCTCGCAGGCGAGCCGCGCGTCCTCCTCGGTCAGGATGCCCTTCACGAGCACCGGCAGGTCCGACTCGGCGCAGAGCGCCTCGAGGTCCCGCCAGGTGAGCGTCGTGTCGAGCATCCCGAACACCTCGAAGATCGAGAGCGGCTCCTTGCGGCCGAGCGCGGCGGCGACGCTCGGGATCGCCATCTCCCGCGGGATGCGGAAGCCGGTGCGGAGGTCGCGCTCGCGCCGCCCCGCCCGCGGCGCGTCGACCGTCAGGACGAGCGCGCCGTAGCCCGCCGCGGCCGCCTGGTCGATCAGGGCGCGGGTCACGCCCGCGTCCTCGAAGCAGTAGAGCTGGAACCAGCGCGGGGCCCCCGGCGCGGCGTCGGCGACCTCGGCGGGCGTCTGGGTCGCGAGCGAGGAGAGGCACATGAGCGTGCCCGCGGCGGCGGCCGCCCGCGCCGTGCCGGCCTCGCCGTCGGGATGGCACATGCGGTGGATCGCCGTGGGGGCCACGAGCAGCGGCATCGAGACGGGCGTTCCCAGGACCGTCGTCTCCGTGGTGGTCCGGCTCACGTCGACGAGCATCCGCGGGCGCAGGCGGATCCGCCGGAATGCCTCGACGTTGTCGGCCAGGGTGAGCTCGTCGTCGGCCCCGCCGGCGAAGTACCCGAGCGGGCCGGCGTCGAGTCGGTCCGCCGCGAGGCGCTCGTACTCGAAGACGTTCAGCGGGCGAGGTTCACGCATGGAAGCGTCCTCATCGGGAAACATGCGGCGCGAGACTAATGCCAGGGACTCGCAATGGGACGGAGCTCGTCACGGGCGCCACGGGCTACGTGGGCGCGCGACTCGTCGAACGCCTCCATTCCGAGGGGCGGAAGGTCCGCGCGCTCGTGCGTGACCCGTCGAGGCTCGAGGCCTCCCCCGAGGTCGAGGTCGTCAAGGGCGACATGCTCACCGGGGAGGGGCTCGCCGAGGCGCTCGACGGCTGCTCGGTCGCCTACTACCTCGTCCACTCGATGGAGCCGTGCGACGACGACGGCGGCTTCGCCTCGCGTGACCGGGACGCCGCCGCCCGTTTCGCGGAGGCGGCCGTCGCGGCCGGCATGCCACGAGCGGTCTACCTGGGCGGAATGGTCCCGGAGAGCGGGCCCCGCTCGGACCACCTCGCCTCACGCCTCGAGGTGGAGGAGATCCTTCTCGAGGCCCTCCCGGAATCCACCGCGTTCCGCGCCTCGATCACGATCGGCTCGGGCTCGTCCTCCTTCCGGCTGCTCGTCCGGCTCGTCGAGCGCCTCTGGGTGCTCCCGTTCCCCGCCTGGCGCGACAACCGCACGCGCCCGATCGACGAGCGCGACGCGATCGAGTACCTCGCCCGTGCCGCCCACACTCCGGGCTCGGCCGGCCGCTCGCTCGACATCGCCGGTCCCGACGTGGTGTCCTACGGCGAGATGGTCGAGCGGATCGCCTTCCACCTCGGCGTGCGCCGCACCTCCCTCCGCCTGCCGGTCACGCAGATGCCCGCGGCGAGCGCGATCGTGGCCGGGATCACGGGCCAGCCGCGCGAGCTCGTGCGCCCCCTCATGGAAAGCCTCGAGACCGATCTCCTCCCGCGGGACGACGCCGCCCACGAGCTGTTCGGCTTCCGGCTCCACAGGTTCGACGGCGCGGTGGAGCGGGCGCTGCGCGAGTGGGAGCGAGTAGAGGAGCTGGCCGCGCGGTGAAGATCGAGCGGACCATCGAGATCGACGCGCCGCGCGAGGAGGTCTACGCGGTGTGCATGGACCCCGAGCGCCTCGCCGACTGGGTTACGATCCACGTGGGCGTGAAGGACGCCCCCGACACGCTCGAGCGCGGCTCCACCATGACCCAGTGCCTGAAGCTCGCCGGCAAGCGCTTCGACGTGCGCTGGAAAGTGGTCAAGGACGACTCACCACAACGGGTGGTGTGGGAAGGTGAGGGACCGGTTCACTCAAAGGCGCAGGTGGTGTACGAGTTCGAGGAGAACGGCAATGGTGGAACACGCTTCTCCTACATGAACCATTACGACCTGCCCGGGGGTGTGCTGGGGCGCATCGGCGCGCGGGCCGTGGAGCCGCTGTCGGCCCGCGAGAGCGAGCGCTCGCTCGAGCGGTTGAAGCGCCTGCTCGAGTCCTGAGCCTCAGTCGAGGACGCGCGCGACGCCACGCAGGCCCACGTCGGCCTCGTGCGCCTCGAAGCGCCCATCGCGGCGCACCGTGCAGCGGAGGCTGTCGGAGCCCGCGAGCAGGGCCGCCTCCGCGACGCGGCAGGCCGCATCCGCCATGTCGCCGCCCGGCGCGCAGCCGACGATCCGCGAGGCCGGGAAGAGCGTGCCGCGGTAGAGGGCCTCGCATGTCTCGGCGTCGGGATCGACCGCGACCGCGACGACGGAGGCCGGCGCATGGGTGGCGATGTCTCCCGCTACCTCGTCGATCCCGTCGGCGGTGAACACCACCACGACCGACGAGCCCGCCATGTCATCGACGTCCACCACGTCCGCTATCCGGGCGAGTCGCTGCTCCACCTGGGAGCGAACCTCGTTGACACCATGTAAAGTGACTTTTGATCGCATTCTTATCGGCTTAACTTTTGTTACAAGGAGAGTGACATTCGATGGCCACGTTCCTCGACGAGAAACGGACCGAGATCGACAGCAGGCTGCGCGAGCTCAAGCCCCTGTATGAGGAGTACCTCATGCTCGAGCGGGCGAAGGCCGCGCTGCAGGGCGTGGGCACCGAGCGCAAGGCCGCAGGCGCCGCTCGCCGCGGCCGTCCCGCGGGCACCCGTCGCCGCGGCCGCCGTGGCGGCACGACCGACGCCGTGCTTGCGCATCTCCGCACTCACCCCGGCGCAACCGTACGCGAAATCGCAGACGCGCTCGGGATGAAGCACCCCAACTACCTCTACCGCGTGCTGCCCCAGCTCCAGCAGCAGGGCGCGGTGAAGAAGAAGGGCAAGGGCTGGGAGGCCGTCTAGCCCCCCGGCCCCCGGGATCTGTCCTGCCTACCGGTCGCAATGCCACCGGCAGGCAGGACAGGCGCGGAAGACCGGCCTAGATCAGGCCCTTGACGGCCTCGCGCTCCTCGACCAGCTCGGCGGTCGAGGCGTCGATCCGCCCGCGCGAGAAGTCGTCGATCTCCAGCCCCTGGACGACCTCGTAGCTGGCGTCGCCCGCGCACGTGCACGGGAACGAGCTGATGATCCCCTCGGGCACGCCGTAGTCGCCGGTCGAGGGGATCCCCATCGAGACCCAGTCGCCGTCGGGGGTGCCGAGCGCCCAGTCGCGCATGTGGTCGATCGCTGCGTTCGCGGCCGACGCGGCACTCGACGCGCCGCGCGCCTCGATGATCGCCGCGCCGCGCTTGGCGACGGTCGGGATGAAGTCGTCCTCGAGCCACGAGCGGTCCTCGCCCACGGCCTCCCACGCCGGCTTGCCCGACACCTTCGCGTTGAAGATGTCCGGGTACTGGGTCGTCGAGTGGTTGCCCCAGATCGTCATGTTGGTCACGTCGCCGACCGTGGCGCCGGCCTTCGCGGCGAGCTGGGCCTTCGCACGGTTGTGGTCGAGCCGCATCATCGCCGTGAAGCGCTCGTTCGGAACGTCGGGAGCGTTCGACATCGCGATCAGGCAGTTGGTGTTCGCGGGGTTGCCCACCACGAGCACGCGGATCGCGTCGTCGGCGCCCTCGTTGATCGCCTCTCCCTGCGGCTTGAAGATGCCGCCGTTGGCCTCGAGCAGGTCGGAGCGCTCCATCCCCTTCGAGCGCGGGCGGGCGCCCACGAGCAGCGCCGCCTGGCAGCCGTCGAAGGCGGCCACCGGGTCGTCGAAGATGTCGATCCCCGCCAGCAGCGGGAAGGCGCAGTCGTCGAGCTCCATCGCGGTCCCCTCCGCCGCCTTCACCGCGTCGGGGATCTCCAGCAGGTTCAGGTGGACCGGCGTGTCGGGGCCGAGCATCTGCCCCGAGGCGATCCTGAAGAGCAGCGCGTAGCCGATCTGGCCGGCCGCTCCTGTGACGGTTACTCGTACGGGCTTGTTCACTGGTTCATCTCCTCGATGACGGCGTCGGCGAACTCGCTGGTGCCGACGGCGGTCGGGTCGTCGCGGGTGGGCTTCAGGTCGTAGGTGACCTTCTCGCCCCTGCGGATCACCTCGGCGATCGCGCCCTCCATGCGGTCGGCCGCCTCGGTCTCGCCGAGGTGGCGGAGCATCAGCACGCCCGAGAGCATCAGCGCCGTCGGGTTCACGCGGTTCATGCCCTTGTACTTGGGCGCGGAGCCGTGGGTGGCCTCGAACATCGCGGCCTCGGTGCCGATGTTCGCGCCCGGGGCCAGGCCGAGGCCGCCGATCATGCCGGCGCCGAGGTCCGAGACGATGTCGCCGTAGAGGTTGGGCAGCACGACCACGTCGTACTCCTCCGGGCGCGAGACCAGCTGGTTGCAGAGGTTGTCGATGATGCGGTCCTCGAACTCGATGTCCGGATGGCGCTCGGCGACCTTGCGCGCGACATCCAGGAACAGCCCGTCCGAGAACTTCATGATGTTCGCCTTGTGCGCCGCGGTGACCTTGCGGCGCCCGTTCTTCTCGGCGTAGTCGAAGGCGGCCTCGACGATGCGGTCGGTCCCGAACACCGAGATCGGCTTGATCGAGATCCCCGCGTCCTCGCGGACCGTCGCCCCGAGCCCCTCCAGCGCCTTGCGCAGGGTGGCGTTGTCCTCGGAGCCCATCTCGAACTCGATACCGGCGTAGAGGTCCTCGGTGTTCTCGCGGACGATCACGATGTCGGTCTCGGGGAAGCGCGTGCGCACTCCCTCGTAGGCCTTGCAGGGGCGGATGCAGGCGTAGAGGTCCAGCTCCTTGCGCAGGAGCACGTTGACCGAGCGGAAGCCCGAGCCGACGGGGGTCGTGGTCGGGCCCTTGATGCCGACCTTGTTCTCTTTTACGGACTCGAGGGTCCTGTCGGGGAAGGGGGTGCCCTCCTCGTTGTAGACGTCCTCGCCGGCGGGATGCTCGTCCCACTCGAACTCGACGCCCGTCGCCTCGAGCACGCGCCGGGTGGCCTCCGCGAGCTCAGGCCCTGTGCCGTCGCCCGGGATGAAGGTGACGCGGTGTGCCACGGGATTCCTTTCGTATGTCTGGAAGTCGGCGAGGCAGGATATGGGTCTGCGACCATTCGCAGATGCTCGGCGGCCGCTCGATCCAGCTCGCGCGGGTCTTCGGCATCCGCATCGGGGTCGACGCGAGCTGGTTCATCGTGCTCTTTCTCGTCATCTGGTCCCTGTCGGGGGCCTTCGACGACGTCGTCGCGGGCGAGACCGCCTCCTTCGCGCTGTCGGTGCTGACGGCGCTCCTGTTCTTCGGGTCGATCGTCCTCCACGAGCTCGGCCACGCGATCGTCGCGATCCGCAACCGGATCGAGATCGCGGGCATCGACCTGTGGCTCCTCGGGGGGCTCGCCAGGATGCGGCGTGACGCGGACTCGGCGGGGGTCGAGTTCCGGATCGCCGCGGCGGGCCCCGCCGTGAGCCTCCTGATCGCCCTCGCCTGCCTCGGCGGCGGCATCCTGATCGAGGGCGGCTTCCGGCCCCTGTTCGAGGACCCGGGCACCCCGGTCGGCGCGATGCTCTCCTACCTGGCCTACATCAACGCGGCGCTGCTCGTCCTGAACATGATCCCGGCCTTCCCGCTCGACGGCGGCCGCATCGCGCGGGCGATCGTCTGGTGGAGAACCGGCGACCGCGGCCGCGCCACGAAGAGCGCCGCGCGGATCGGGCGCGGCTTCGGCTACGCCTTCATAGGCCTGGGGCTCTTCCTGTTCCTGCGCGGCGCGGTCATCAGCGGGATCTGGCTCGGCTTCATCGGGATGTTCCTCAGCCAGGCGGCGAAGGCGTCCGAGGTCCAGACCCAGGTGACCTCGCGGATCGAGGGCCTCAGCGTCGCCGACGTGATGGACGCCGAGCCCGTGGCCATGCCGGTCGGCCTCGACCTCGTGCGGGCGATGGACGAGTTCTTCCTCCGCTACGGCTGGCCCTGGTTCCCGGTGATCGACGCCACCGGCGTCTTCCGGGGCCTCGTCAGGAGGGAGAAGCTCGAGGAGGTGCCCGAGGACGCCCGCTCGTGGCGGACCGTCGAGGAGGTCATGAGCCGCGACGCCGGCAGCGTGCGGGTCGACGACCCGCTCGAGGCGCTGCTCGGCTCCGAGTCGCTCCAGGCCTTCGGCGGGATCGCCGCCGTGGACGCCGACGGGGTGCTCCGCGGGGTCGTCACGGTCGATCAGGTGCGGCGGGCGCTCCGGCCGCCGGCGCCGGCGGCCTGACCCCGCGCACGCCCGCTCCGGCACCCTTCGCATAGAATCCCGCGCCGCCCGACGGACGGCCCGGATCGCGCCGGCCGGCGGGCACTCGAACGAATGCCCCAGCACGACGTCCTCGTCATCGGAGCCGGCCTAGCCGGGCAGCGCGCCGCCCTCGCGGCCGCGTCCGAGGGCGCCTCCGTGGGGATCCTCTCGAAGGTCCACCCCGTCCGCTCGCACTCGAACGCGGCGCAGGGCGGGATCAACGCCGCGCTGAACCCCGAGGACTCCTGGGAGTCGCACGCGTTCGACACCGTCAAGGGCTCCGACTACCTCGGCGACCAGGACGCGATCGAGATCATGTGCCGCGAGGCGCCCGAGGAGATCCTCGACCTGGAGCACCTCGGCGTCACCTTCCACCGCAACGAGGAGGGGCGCCTCGG
This sequence comes from Thermoleophilaceae bacterium, assembly GCA_035553855.1. Classification (GTDB taxonomy): domain Bacteria; phylum Actinomycetota; class Thermoleophilia; order Solirubrobacterales; family Thermoleophilaceae; genus JBBDYQ01. The sequence continues at coordinate 9,370 of DATMJO010000158.1, forward strand.
CACCCGCGCCTTCGGCGGCGCCTCCGCCGCGCGCACCTACTACGTGGCCGACATCACCGGCCAGGCCATCCTGCACGTGCTCTACGAGCAGCTGATGAAGCACGACGAGGTGTACCGCTACGAGGAGTGGTTCACCACGCGGCTGGTGCAGGACGACGACGGCCGCATCGCCGGCTGCGTGTGCCGCAACATCCGCGACGGCCGCATGGAGCTGTTCTCGGCCAAGGCCGTGATCCTGGCCACCGGCGGCAACGGGCAGATCTTCAACCCCACCACCAACGCGCTCATCTGCACCGGCGACGGCGCCGCCATGGCCTACCGCATCGGCGCGCCGCTGATGGACATGGAGATGATCCAGTACCACCCCACCACGCTGGCGGGCAACGGGCTGCTCATCACCGAGGGAGCGCGCGGCGAGGGCGCGCACCTCTACAACGCCAACGGCGAGCGCTTCATGGAGAAGTACGCCCCCAACAAGATGGAGCTGGCCTCGCGCGACGTGGTCTCGCGTGCCGAGCAGACCGAGATCAACGAGGGCCGCGGCTTCCCGGACGGCACCGTGGCGCTCGACATCACCGTGGTGCCCAGGAAGCGGATCCACGAGGCGCTGCGCGAGATCGTCAACGTGGGCCGCGACTTCGCGGGCGTGGACATCACCCGCGAGCCCATCCACATCAAGCCGGGGAACCACTACGTGATGGGCGGGGTCAAGACCGACGTGAACGGCCAGACGCCGATCCCGGGCCTCTACGCCGCCGGCGAGTGCGCATGCGTGTCGGTCCACGGCGGCAACCGCCTGGGCGCCAACTCGCTGCTCGACACGCTGGTCTTCGGCCGCCGTTCGGGCCGCCACGCGGCGCGCGTGGCGGCCCGAACGGCGGCCGAAGACGAGGGTGTCGAGC
>DATMJO010000159.1:0-8336 GCA_035553855.1 Thermoleophilaceae bacterium
TCTACGGCTCAAGCCAAGAACGCACCAAAGCGCTTGACGGCTGGCTCTGGACCTACAACCATCGCCGCCCACACGGCGCCATCAGCCACCAACCGCCCATCGCTCGCCTCAACGAGCTGAACAACCTGGCTGGGTCCTACAGCTAGGCGGCCTGAGCCCGGTCCGGCCCCGGCTCCCCGCCGCCGCCCGCGACGGCAAGCCGGCCGAGGTAATAGCCCCAGCCCTCGTGATGCTGCTCGCGCTCGCCCTCCGGGAGGCCCGAGTGCTCGAGGCGCACGACGGTCTCGTCGCCGTCGCGGCGGAGCGTGACGGCGACGGTACTCGAGCCGGGGGGCACCGGGCTGTCGTCCGACTCCCAGCCCCAGGTGAACACGACCCGTTCCGGCGGGCTGACCTCGACGTACTCGCCGCGGACGACGTGGCGGTCGTTGAAGCAGAGGCGGTAGATCCCGCCGGGGCGCGGGTCGGCCGTCGCCTCGCGGCCCTTCCAGCGGACCATCAGCTCGGGGTCGGTGAAGAAGCCGAAGACGGTCTCGGGCTCCGCCCGGATCCGCACCTCGTGGACGATCGGCTCAGTTCCGGTCGTGGGATCCATCGCGCCTCCGCTGTTCGGCCTCGGCCTCGCGCTTCAGCTCCGCGAGGCCCTTCTCCCAGAACTCGTCGAGGAACGCGCGCAGGCCGGCGAGGCCCTCGGGGCGGGCGCGGTAGAGGCGCCGGGTGCCGTCGGGCCGGACCGTCACGAGCCCTGCCCGCTCCAGCACCCGCAGGTGTTGTGAGACGGCCGGGCGGGTCACGTCGAAGTGGCGCGCGATCTCCCCGGCCGGCAGCTCGGCGTCGCGCACGAGCGCGAGGATCGCGCGGCGGCGCGGCTCCGCGATGGCGTCGATGGCCTCCTGCACACGGTTAGCGTAACAGGCTGCTTACGTAAGCCCCGGCCAACCGGGGCCTCCGCTACGGGGCCTTGACCAGCGTGATGCGGCCGGTGCCGAAGTCGGCGATGTACATGCCCGTGCCGGGCGGGCCGAAGGTCACGTCGAGCGGCAGCGCCTCCGGCAGGAACAGCTGCGGCTCGCCGGCCCGGCCGTTCGCGTCGATCGGGACGCGGATCACGTCGTGGCCGACCACGCGGTCGCCGAAGAAGTTGCCGAAGCGCGCGATGAACAGGTCGCCGCCCCAGAAGCCGTCGTCGGGGCCGAACGCCAGGCCGTCCGCCGAGGTGTGGAGGCCGAGCAGCGCCTCCGGCGGTGCGTGCGCCGGATCGCAGGGGCGCGTGTCCGCGACCGCCGGGTTCTGCGCGACCTCGGGATCGGCCGGCGGCGCCGCGTACACGCAGCCGGGGAAGCCGAAGTCGGGTGCCGGTCCCGTCACGTCCACCTTGTTGAGCGTGTCCTCGCCGTAGGGGTCGAGCTCGTCCGGCCCGTTGGTGGGGATCCAGGCCTCGTCCGTGCCGGGCCTGAAGGCCACGTCGTAGAGGTTGCGCATGCCGGTGGCCTCGACCGTGACGTCCGCGTCCTCGGGGACGAGGTTCCGCGCGCCGAGCGGCACCGACAGGAGCGCGCCGCTCCACGGATAGACCTCGGGGTCGCCGCCGGCCACGCCGTCGTCGGTCGAGTTGCCGTTGGCGATGTAGAGGCGGCCCGAGTGCGGGGCGGTGCCGTTCGTGTTGTGGCGGCCGTTCGGAAGCTCGTCGATGACGACGCTCTTGGCGCGCGAGGTGCCGTCGACGGCCCAGACGCGGCCCGCGGTGGCGCGGCCCGGGCGCATCGACGGATGCGAGTCGGAGACGAACATCGTGCCGTCCGGCGCGAAGGACACCCCCAGCGGGCCGGAGAAGCCGTCGGCGTAGATCTCGCCGGGGCCGAGCGCCCCGCCCGCGAGCAGGGGGAAGCGCAGCACGTTGCCCGCTCCGTAGCTCGTGGCGTAGAGGTGGCCCCCGAAGGTGGTGACGCTCGAGACCGTCGGGACGTTCGCGAGCGGGATCGGAGCGGCGGGCACCGGCGGCGGCTCCACCGGCACGGGAGTGCCGGCCTCCACCGTCAGCGTGCCGGTCATGTTCGGGTGGATCGTGCAGAGGAAGCGGTAGGCACCGGGGTCGAGGTCGGCCACCCCCGCGACGTCCCGGACGGCCGCAAGCTCGGGCGCCCCGCTCGAGAAGAGCCGCTCGCCGTTCTCGTCGAGATCGACCGAGGCGAGGTTGTGCGGCGTGGTGTCCGCCGTCGAGTGGGTGACGGTGTCGCCCTGCGTGATCGTGAGGTTGTTCGGGACGAACCGCGACAGCGAGCTGTGGACCACGAACGGCTTGGCGAGTGCCGCCGGGGCGGCGGCCAGCGTGGCCGCCAGCGCTACTCCCAGGAGGACCTTCCTCATCTCACTCCACCACCCTGAACGAGCCGCGCATGAACGGGTGCACGCGGCAGAAGTACGTGTAGGTCTCGTTCGCCTGGAGCTGGTTCGTGTCCAGCGCGTAGGCGTAGCGGTTGGCTGCCGCGGTGAAGCCCGTCGGCCCGTAGCCGAGCTCGCCCGAGTCGAAGTCCACCGGCCCGTTCGCCAGCGGGAAGCCGATCCCCGTCGAGTTCGTGCAGGGGGCCTCGCAGGCCGTGATCGTGTGGAAGATCTGGCCCGCGGCGTCGGCGTTCTCGAAGCGCAGCGGCGTCCCCTTGCGGACGACGGGCGGCTGCCCGAGGAATGCCGGGTAGCCGAGGTTCCCAGGCGTGTAGATGAAGTCGAAGATGCCGACGCGGTTGTCGAGCGTGCGCCCGTCGGGCAGGGAGCGCGGGTCGGGCAGGCCGCTGGGCGTCCCGCCGAAGTTGTCGTTCTCCGGCAGGTGGCCGTGGGTGACCTGCCCGCTCGTCTGCGGCGGCGTCACGAACGGGTCCGGGCCCTGCTCGCCCGGAGCGAACATCGCGATCATGATCCCCATCGACTCGTACCAGGAGGCGATCTCGGTCTCGTAGGTGGCGGTGACGCGCAGACGGTCGCCCGGCTTGAGGCCCGCCCGCCAGTCGTTCGGCGTGGCGGTCATCGCCATGTCCCACGACACGGGCGGCTTGTTGCCGAAGTACTCGGCCTCGGAGCGGAAGAGCAACTGCTCCTGGGTGCCGCGCTTGACGGAGAGGTCGGTCGCGAGGCCACCGGGGTGGACGTGGCCGGCGGTCCAGACGAGCGAGCCCGCCTCCGGCACGCGCCACTCCTCGCCGGTGGCGCGGCCGCTCGAGCAGCGCTTCGGGGAGGGGGCCTCGTTCGGGAAGGTGTACTCGCCGTTGCCGCCGGTGCCGCGCTTCACGTCGAAGACGGGGTAGGCCTCCCCGTTGCAGACGTCCATCCAGACCGGGTAGACGGGCTTCAGCTGCTGGCCCAGGGCGGAGGTCTTGCTCACGTAGTCGATCTCGTAGGTGATCCAGACCGTCTCGGGCTCGGTCGTCTGGTTGTGGAGCATGTGGTTCACGGCCCAGACGTCGGTGTCCTCGACCGGGTACCCGTAGATCGGGTTGCCGCTCGCGTCCTTCGGCAGTTCGAGGATCGTCTTCTCCTCGCCCGAGGCGGCGAGCCGCTCCGGGGTGCCCGAGGTCGCGTCGTCGCCCGTGAGGTTGAGCCAGACGCCGTGGTGGAGGTGGATCACGTCGACCGGGGGCGGCGTGCCGTCGGCCTTCAGGAGGTCGGGCTTGAAGCGGGTCACGTAGCCGTCGTAGAGCGGCTTCTCGATCGTGACGGGGCCGATGAGGATGAGGTTCTCGCCGGGCGTGACCACGAGCGGGCCGTAGCTGTAGCGCAGGCGCTTCACGTCGGGGCCCACGCTCGTGACGCCCTGCAACTCGGGCGTGGCCGGATGCGCCGCCGGCGGCGGCACCTGCGCGCTCGCCTGAGTGGCCGTCGCGAGCATGACGGCGCACGTGAGCACCCCTGCGAAGTTGCGGCTCATCCCCTGGCTCCTCCCTACCAACGGTAACGTCCTCGGGCGCCAGCGTACCAGAGCGTCAGAGGAAGCTGTGCCGCTCGCCGCGGTAGGTGGGGACCTCGTCCACGACCTCGCCGCCCGCGACGAGGTGGAGCGAGTCGAAGCGCTCGCAAAGCTCGCCCGCCTTGGCGTGGCGGAGGTAGACCCGGTCGCCCGCTCGCAGCGTCCGGGCGGGCTCTCCGTGGAGGGGCGTCTGGACCTCTCCCGCGCCCTCCAGCGAGTCGAGCGACAGGCCCGCCGGCAGGTGCACCTTCGGAAGGCGCATCGAGTCGGCCGGGCCCGAGGCGAGGTAGCCGCCGCCGAGCGCCGTGACGACGCTCCGGGACGGGCGGCGCACGACGGGCAGCGCGAACATCGCCGCAGGCCGCAGCGTGAAGCGCGAGTAGTGGTCGAACAGGCCGGGCGCGTAGAAGCCCGAGCCCGCCGTGACCTCGGTGACGCAGGCCTCGGCCGAGGAGGACTCGAGGCTGCCGGTGCCGCCCGCGTTCACGAGCTCCACGGGCGCAACCGCGCGCACCGCGTCCACCACCGCGGCGCGGCGCTCGGCCAGCTCGCGGATCGAGGCGGACTGGAGCCGTTCGATCACGGGCCCCTTCGGGATCCGCCCGGGCGGGCGGTCGCCGAGGCCCGCGATGTGGCCCTCGTAGCCCATGATCCCGGCCAGCTCGAAGCCGGGCCGGCGGACGATCTCGCGGGCGAGCGCGGCCGCCTCGCCGGGAGTGCGGACGGGCGAGCGCTTCGTCCCGATCTTTACGCGGCCGCCCGCGAGCCAGAAGGACGTGTCCATCTCCAGGCAGACGCGGATCGCCCGCCGGTCGCGGCCCGCCGCGGAGTCGATCAGGTCCAGGTGCTCCGTCGAGTCCACCATCACGATCGGAGGGGACTCCGAGTCGAGCGCGCCGAGCGCCGCGAGCGCCGTGCGGTCGGCCGTGGGGTATGCGAGCAGCAGGTCACCGAAGCCCTGTCCGTGGAGCCACAGCGTCTCCGGCAGCGTGAACGTCATGAGCCCGCGGAAGCCCTCGTCGCGCGCGAGGATCGCCTCGAGAAGCGCCCGGCAGCGGACCGATTTCGACGCGACCCGGATCGGCGTCCCGCCCGCGCGGCGCAGCATGTCGGCCGCGTTCTGCCACATGGCGTCGAGATCGACGAGCGCGAACGGCGCCTCGATCGCCTCGGTCGCGCGCTCGAGGCGCTCCCAGTCCCCGTCCGGGGCCGGCCGCGGCGGGGCCTCGGTAGCCATGCGGGCTAGCGTACCGCCGCGATGAGGGTCTTCATCACGGGGGCGGGCGGTTCATCGGCGGGGCGCTCGCCGCGCGCTACCGGGAGGACGGGGCCGAGGTCGTAGGAATGGACGTCAGCCCCGACCCGTCGGCGGGGATCGTCGCGGGCGACGTGTCCTCCCCGGGGCCCTGGCAGGAGGCCGCCGCCGGCGCCGACCTCGTGATCCACGCCGCGGCGCTCCTCTCCCTGCGCGGCGATCGCGCGCGCTACAACGCCGTGAACGTCGAGGGCGCAAGGCGAGCGCTCGACGCGGCGGTGGCCGGCGGCGCGAAGCGCTTCGTCCATCTCTCCTCGGTGGTCGCCTTCGGCTACGACTTCCGCGACGGCGTGAGGGAGAGCGATCCGGTGCGCACCACCGGGAGCGTCTACACCGACACGAAGATCGCCTCCGAGAACGTCGTGCTCCAGGCGCACCTCGCGGGCGAGATCCCCTGCACCGTGATCCGGCCGGCCGACGTGTACGGCCCGGGGTCGCGACCGTGGACCGTGCTGCCGATCCAGATGATCCGCGCGCGCCGGATGTTTCTGCCCGCGCGCGGCCGCGGGATCTTCAGCCCGGTATACGTCGACAACCTCGTGGACGGGATCGTCCTGGCGGCCGCCGCCGAAGCGGGGGAGGGGGAGATCTTCACGATCGGGGACGGCACGGGGATCACCACCGCCGACTTCTTCAACCGCTATGCCGCGCCGCTCGGCCGCGCGCCGCTCCCGACGCTGCCGAACTCGGTCGCGCTGCCGCTTGCCGCGGCGGCGGCGCTGGCCGAGCACGTGCGGCGGGCGGGCGACGAGACGAACCCCGACTCGGTGCGCTACCTCTCGCGAACCGGCACCTACTCGATCGAGAAGGCGCGCACGGTGCTGGGCTACGAGCCGCGCGTCTCGCTGGAGGAGGGCATCGCCGCTTGCCTCAGGCCGTAGGCTGGTGGGGATGGCCGTGAAGGAGAGCCCCGAGACGACCGGCCTGCGCCCGTTCCACGAGTTCGACGAGGCCAACGCCGTCTGGCCGCGGGGAGACCGTCCCGCCGCGATCCGCGAGGCGGCCGTCGCGTTCCGGAAGCGCTTCAAGGAGCAGGGGCAGGTCGTCGCCGTGCGCACGGTGGACCTCGTCTCCGCAGGCTACCCGACCGCGTTCGCGCTCGCGGGAGCCGCGAAGGGCCTCAACCCCTACGTGAACATCCTCAACCGCCTCGTGGTCGTCCAGTTCCACGACTTCGACGGCGTGCTGCGGACGCTCGTCTGGGAGCCCACGATCCCGGAGGGCTCCGCCGAGGCGCCCTTCTACGCGCAGCTCGCCGCGCGCTACGGCAGCTTCCTGTCCGAGAAGGTGCTGTCCCACCAGTACCACACGGTCGAGCAGGCGCTCGCGAAGGTGGGGATCGCGCCCGCCGACGTGGACTTCGTCGCGTTCGACCACCTGCACGTCCAGGACGTCCGCCGGATCATGGGCACCACCAAGCCGGTGGACGGCGAGCCGGAGGCGCGCAAGCCGTTCTTCCCCAACGCCAGGCACGTCGCCCAGCGGCTCGAGGCCGACACCTTCCGCTCGGTCCACCCCATGCAGTGGGCGTGGTACGTCCCCGGCGGGATGGACGACGTCATCGAGGACGGCCTCGTGCTCGTGGACGGCGACGTCGAGCTGGGCGTCGGCGTGGCGCTCGTGTGGACCCCGGGCCACACCGACGGCAACCAGTCGCTCGTGCTGAACACCCCCGACGGCGTCTGGGTCTCGAGCGAGAACGGCGTCTGCGCCGACAACTGGCACCCCCACCTCTCCCGCATCCCCGGCATCAAGGCCTACGCCGAGTTCTTCAACCGCGAGGTCGTGCTCAACTCGAACACGCTCGAGGACTCGATCGACCAGTACGACTCGATGGTCAAGGAGAAGGCGCTGGCGGACGCCAACCGCGAGGACCCGCGCTGGCTGAACGTCTTCCCCTCGTCGGAGATGACCTCCTACCGGCGCCAGTGGCCGATCGTGCCGACCTTCACCTACGGCGGGCTCAGCTACGGGAGGATCGGCGGCTAGGAGAGCTCGGCCACGGCGGCGTCGCGCGACTCGCAGACCCGCAGCGGCTCCGTCGTGTTGGTGAGCTCGAAGAGGCGGTGGACGGGCCCGGCCGGGTCGCAGACCACGACGAGCGAGCGGCGCTCGCCCTCTGCGCGTAGGCGGGCCTCGAGCATCGCCCGCAGGCCCGTGGACTCCATGAAGGTGACGCGGGTGAGGTCCACGACGACGGCGTCCGCCGAGTCGCCCATCGCCTGCTCGATCGCTGCGCGCAGCTGCGGCGTCGTGGCGATGTCGATCTCGCCGCTCGCCGACACGAGCGCGTGGCCGTCCAGCCTCTCGACGGTGGCCTGAAACGCGGGAGTGGGGGTGGAATCGCTCGTCACGGGTGTCCTATCTAGCAAACGGCGGTCCCTGCAGTCCACAAGCAGATGGATAGTGTTGAGGCCATGCCCCATCCTGACTCATTCGGCGCCCGCTCGACCCTCCAGGTGGGGGGCGAGCGATACGAGATACATCGCCTCGACGCCCTCCAGGCGTCGTTCGACGTCGCCCGCCTTCCGTATTCCCTGAAGGTACTCCTCGAGAACCTCCTGCGCCACGAGGACGGCCACGCCGTCAGCGCGGCCGACATCGAGAACGTGGCGCGCTGGTCGGCATCCGACGAGCCCTCGAAGGAGATCGCCTACACGCCTGCGCGCGTGCTCATGCAGGACTTCACGGGCGTGCCGGCGATCGTGGACCTCGCGGCGATGCGCGATGCGATGGAGGAACTGGGTGGCGACCCCGCCGCCGTCAGCCCGCAGGTGCCGGCGGAGCTCGTCATCGACCACTCGATCCAGGTGGACGTCTACGGTGTCCCCGGCGCGTTCAAGCAGAACGCCGAGCTCGAGTTCGAGCGCAACCGCGAGCGCTACGCGTTCCTGCGCTGGGGCCAGACCGCGTTCGACGACTTCGCCGTGGTGCCGCCCAACACCGGCATCTGCCACCAGGTCAACCTCGAGTACCTCGCGCGGGTCGTGTACGTGAAGGACGGCGTGGCCTTCCCCGACACCCTCGTCGGAACCGACTCCCACACGACGATGGTCAACGGCC
>DATMJO010000160.1:0-25124 GCA_035553855.1 Thermoleophilaceae bacterium
CGGACAATGAGATCCCTGGCATTCTCCGGTGCCTCCCGGCGGGCTCCGCGAGCCCTCGGCGTCGTGCTGTGTCTCGGCGGAGGTGCGTGGTTGCTCCTCGCGGTGTGGCTCGCCACACCGCTCCCACCCTGCCCTTTCGAGGGTACCGGTCCGTGTGACCGTCCGACGCCGGGAACCGTCTTCCTATCGGTCGCGGGCGTACTCCCGGGCGCTATTGCCCTCCTTGGGCTTGGAGCCAGTGTGGCGCGGTTCGCCGCCGCGGGTGTCGCATCGCGTCATGTTGCGGTGATGGCCTTCGTGTTCGCGCTGTCACTGGCGGTCACCGTGGTCGGCCTCGCCCTAGGCGGGTGACAGTCGCTACGCCAGATCAGGCGCAGCCGTGAGGTGTCCACGAACACGGGGCGAGTCCACTACCTGGTACAGATGCGGAATGGGTCTACCTCTTGGGGTCCGAGCGCGGTCGGTTCGGCCTCGACGAGGAGAATCTCACGGCCATCTTCGCCCAGGGGCGAGTCGTGCGCGTGACTCTCTGCTGCTGATCCGGCAACTGCGGTCGCCTGGACGCGAACATTCCCTGGGGTCCAGCGGCTTCTCGCGGACACGCAGGCCATAGCTTGAGATGGCGAACCAGCACGCTCACGAAGGGCGCCGTCGCATCGGCCGCCGTACTCGCGGTGGCGCTATCGGCGTTTGACCTGCTCGGCGCGGACTGCGGCGATTCCTTCGACCCAGTTCGGGACGAGGAACTCTTCCGCTGCAATACGAGCGGCTATGTGCTCATCGCGGTGCAGCTCACCTCGGCTGGTGTTCTCATCATGATGCTCCTAGCTCTACTAGGGCGTCGTCGGTCGTCGTAGAGCCCGCTTAGAAGCGATGCGGCGCAGAGCGGGGCCTCCGGAGGCGTCACCCTGTGGCGGTGACCTCGCGCCTCCGCCCCCCTCACCCGGCCACGGGCTCCGGCCGCCTCGCGGCCTCGGTGGCGCTCTTCGCCGCCACCTTCCTCGCGTTCGTCGGAGTGGGGGCGACGCTGCCCGTGCTGCCGCAGTACGTGTCCGGCCCGCTGGGTGGCGGAGACATCTCCGTCGGGATCGTCGCGGGCGCCTTCGCATTCTCGGCGATCGTCGCGCGACCCTGGGGCGGGCGCATGGCCGACAGCCGCGGGCGCCGCGCCGTCATGGCGGGCGGGCTCGTGCTCGTCGGCCTCGGCAGCTCGCTCTACCTCGTCTCGCTGGGGATCGCGGGGCTCGTGCTCGCACGACTCGTCATCGGGGTGGGGGACGGGTTCGTCCACACCGCGGGCGCCACCTGGATCGTGGACCTCGCGCCCGAGTCGCGTCGCGGGCAGGCGATCGGCCTCTTCGGCCTCGCGATCTGGAGCGGGCTCGCCGTGGGGCCGGTCACGGGCGAGCTGCTGCTCGACGAGCTGGGCTACGACGCGGTCTGGATCCTCGCGGCGGTCACGCCGCTCGCGGGCGCGCTCGTGGCCCGGCGGGTGCCGGACGCCCACCGTCCCGCGCCGCGGACCGAGCGCGGGCCGCTCGTGCCGCGCGAGGCCGTGCGGCCGGGCATCGCGCTCGCGCTCGTCAACACGGGATACGCGGCGATGGCGGGCTTCGTGGTGCTGATGCTGGCCGACCGTGGCGTGGGCTCGGGCGCCGCGGTCTTCACCGTCTTCGCGGTCGCGCTGATCGCCTCGCGCCTCCTGGCGGGGCGCCTGCCGGACCGCGTCGGCGCGCGCCGCGTGGCGGTCGGGGCGGCGCTCGCGGGCGCCGCCGGGATGGCCGTGCTCGCGCTGTCGCAATCGCTCGCGGCGGCCGTCGCGGGCGCGATGGTGCTCGGCATCGGCTCGTCGCTGATCTACCCCTCGCTCGCGCTGATCGTGGTGAGCCGCACGCCGGCGAGCGGGGCGCCGCGCTCGGCGCGTTCACGGCGTTCTTCGACCTGGGCGTGGGGCTCGGCGCCCCGCTCGCCGGCGTGGTCGCGGCGCTGGCGGGGTACGGCGCCGCGTTCTGGGTGGCGGCCGGCTGCGGCGTCGCCGCGGCGGTGGTGACCGCGCTGGGCGCCGGGCCGCGGCGCGGGCGCGTCCCGGCCGACCCCGAGCTCGCCTTCCCCGAGGGGTAGTTCCGTGCAGGCGCACGGCTTCGGCCAGCTTCGCGTCGCGATACCCGTGCTGTTTCGAGGCGCTGGGAAGATGTCAAGGGCGCGGGGCGACGATCCGATTCGCAGTCGGAGCCCACGAGGGTCAATGGACAATCCCCGATCCCAGCCACCGATCCGCCGTCGACTCGGCGGCTATCGCCCCGAGGACGTCGAGCTGCGTCTCGGCGAGCTCTACCAGACGATCGACCGGCTCCAGGGTGAGATCGAGGGATTCCGCGCGCGCGACGCCGAGCGCGAGGCGGAGCTGCGCCGCCTGAGCGCAGAGCGGGAGGCGGCGATCGCCGCCCCCGAGCGGCTCGCGGACGAGGTCGAGGAAGAGGCGCGCCGGCGCGCCGGCGACGCCGCCCGCGGCGACCTCGAGCAGCTCGAGAAGCTCCGCAGCGACCTGGTCGGCCGCCTCCGCGAGGCCGTCCACGATGTCGCCGCGGCAATAGAGCGCGTCGAGCGCGGCGAGTCGCCGATCCCCGAGCCCGAGCCGGCGGCCCCGGAGACGCGGCCGGACACCGTCGCGGTCGCTGTGGACGCCGGCCCGTTCGGCGACGTTCTCGCCGTCGCACGCTTCGAGTCGGCTCTGCTCGCCCTGCCGGTGGTCGCCGACTCATACATCCGCCGCGTCTCCGGCGACCGCGCCATGGTCGAGGTCACGGTGCCCGTCGGCGCCTCGCTCATCGACTCGATGCGCGAGTGGCTCTCATACAGCTTCGAGGTCGAGTCAGCCGAGTTCGGGCACGTCCGGATCGTTCTCACCTCGGGCGCTCGGGCGCGCTAGGAGGCAGGCCCGGCGCGGACCGCCACCGGCGGGCCCGGGCCGACGGCCACGGGGACGCCGTGCTCGGCGCCGCCGTCGGGGCGCGTCCACCGCGGCCGGTAGCTCACCGCGCCCTGATAGGGCACGGCGCGGAGGTAGAACCCGGACTCGTCGGTGAGGAAAGCGCTGCTGCCCTCCCCGCAGGTGGCGCCCGGAGCGCGGATCTCGAGCGACTCGATCTCCCGCCAGACGCCGTCGGCGCCGAGCGTCTCGACCGCGACCTGCTGGCGGCCCGTCCCGGGGCGCACCTGGCCGAAGAGCAGCACGAAGTCACGGCCCGCGATCTCCTGCGGCTCGGCGTGGAACGGCAGCTTGAACCCCTGCAGCGCGGGCTTGGCCTCGCCCTCGTGCGAGTAGAGGCCTGACTGCCAGTCGCTCCAGCGCCTGGGCGAGCCCTCGGGGAAGGGCGACGGGCCGATGTCCTGGAGCAGGAACTGGGCGAACATGCGGGTGTCGCCGCGCCCCCAGGCGAGGTAGGTGGCGTGGCCGTGGAAGCGCGCCTGGTCCTCGGGGGCGACGCCGCGGCGGGGATCCGGCGGGTTCGACTCGTAGCCGTACTCGGTGAGGTAGAGCGGCATCTCGGATGCGAGGCGCCCGCGCTCGCCGAGGCCCTCGAGCAGCGAGCTCAGCCGGTCGAGGTCGGCGATCGGCGCCGTCTCCGGATCGGGGTTCGAGACTCCGGGCGGGCGGTCCAGCGAGTAGGGGTGGTAGGAGAAGCCATCGGCGCGGAGCGGCTCGAAGCCCTCGCACTCCGGGACGCGCAGCGGCCGCAGCGCGGAGTCGACGCACGCAAGCTCGCGCGTGAAGCGCAGCGGCCCCATCCCGCTCCGCGGTCCGCGCGTGCGCTTGCCGCGCGCCGCGAGCCCGCCGATCAGGACCTGGTTCTGGGGATCGACCCGCTTGAGAGCGTCATAGCCCGCGTTGTGCAGGTCCCGGTAGATGTGGGGCGAGGCCGGTCGCCAGCCGCCGCGGCCGGTGCGCCGCCACTGCGGCAGCAGAAAGCCCGCGTGGTTGGGCTCGTTCCAGGTTGTCCAGAGCCGGACCGCCGGGAGCGTCCCGCCGGCGCGCGGGTCGGCGTAGCCGCCGCTGTAGCGGCGCCCGAGGGCCTCTGCGAAGTGGCCGTACTCGGCGGCCGACGGCGCCCAGCGCTCGCGCCCGCGCTTGCCGCGGGAGGCGCGCGTGACGGCCCAGCGCGGCGCCCAGAACGCCACGTCGAGCATCGGCTTCATGCCCTCGTCGGCGACGGCGCGCACCGCGCGGTCGAGCTTGTCCCAGCTCCCCTCGGGGTAGGCGGCGGGGTCGGCGGCGTCGAAGTCGGGCCTGCGGCGGGAGGACGAGCGCGGAGCGATCACCGACCAGCCGGCCGTGATCCGCACCCTGTCGGTGCCGGCGTCGGCCATGCGCCGCGCGGCGGCGTGGACCCACACGGGGCTTCCGTGCAGCATCAGCGCGTCGTCCTGGATCGTCACCTCGAGGCCTCCCTGCCCCGGACCGGGCCCCAGGCTGGACGCGAGCGCCAGCGCCAGCATGCATGCGAACGAGTTCAGCGAAGCTCCTCCCTGGCCTGATGATGCCGCAGCAGGGGATATCCCCGCTCCGGTTCGCTCGTCAACCCGAACGGGTGGGCGCGGGGAAACTTGCGGCGCCCGCCCGCACGCCACCCGCCACGCGCGGATCGTCCACCGCGATGATCCGGCAGGGCACCGGACAGGGCGGCCGCGCCGCTGCGGGACCGCCCGAGAGCCCGAACGGCCGGTCGAGCACCGGCCGGTGCTCGCGCAGGTAGAAGGCGATCACGGCGCTGTTGGTGAGCACGAGGTCCGGGTCCGCCGCGCGGACCGCCGCTTGGAGCGGGACGGGGTCCGGCTCGAGCTCGCGGCCCTCGCGCGTCGCGAACACCGCCACGCCGGCAGCGACGAGAGCCGCGCCCGCGCCGGGGGCCGCCGCGCGCCACGGAAGCGCCGCGACGCCCGCGGCCGCGACGGCGGCGCCGAGCGGGATCAGGAACGTCAGGTAGCGCTGGGCGAACACGTCGGGGCCGGCGATGGCCGCCGCGGCCGCGAGCGCGAGCGTCCCCAAGCCCGTGCCGGCTAGCAGCCAGAAGGCGGTCCGGTTCGAGCGCCACAGCCAGGCCCCGGCGGCGCCGAGGACGGCCGCGAGCGCCAGGAACTGGAGCGTGCGGGGGGCCGCGCCGGAGGCGGCGCCGTGCTCGCCGAAGGCGAGAGGCGTGACCACGTCGCGCAGCGAGCCGGGCCCGGGCCCCGGGTAGGTGGGCGCGACCTTCGTCTCGTCGAGCGCGTCGAGCGAGCGCGAGAGCTGGCCGAGCCAGGGGAGGAGCGCGAGGAGCGGCAGCGGCGCGAGGCGCAGCACGTCGCGGCGAGGCGGCGAGCCGAGCACGAGCAGCGCGCCCGCCATCGCCGCGAGCGCGAGACCCGTGTCGTACTCGGAGTAGAGCGCCACGACGGCCCCCGCGGCCCACAGCCACCACCAGCGCCGCCTCCCGCCCTGGGCGAGCCGCGCCGCGGCCCACAGCGCGAGCAGCAGCCCGAGTCCCGCGAGCATGAACGCCCGCGAGTAGTTCGCGAAGGAGACGTGGTAGGGCGCCACGGCGAGGCCGAGCGCGGCGAGCAGCGCCGGCGCGGTGCCGAGCAGCGGCCTGGCGATCGCGTACAGCACCGGCACCGCCGCGACGGAGGCGACGAGCGAGGGAACGCGCAGCCATGCCTCGTCCGTGCCCGGAAGCGCGGCGAGCAGCAGGTAGAAGAGGGGAGGGGTGTTCTCGTAGGCCGCGAGCCGGTCGAGGAACGAGCCCGCGTCGGGCGCGGAGGCGACGAGCCAGGAGTAGCCCTCGTCCGCCGTCAGGCGGTCTCCGATCCCGGCGAGCCTGACCGCGACCGCCAGCAGGACGATCGAGCCGAGCACGAGCGTCCGCGTCCGCACGGTCGGCAGGCTAGTACGCTCTCCCGCCGTGTCGCAGACCGAGACAGCACGCAAGATCCGAGTCGTGGTCGCGAAGCCCGGCCTCGACGGCCACGACCGCGGCGCCAAGATCATCGCCCGCGCGCTGCGCGACGCCGGCATGGAGGTCATCTACACGGGCCTCCACCAGACGCCGGCCCAGATCGCGGAGACCGTGGTGCAGGAGGACGCGGACGCCGTGGGCCTCTCGATCCTCTCCGGCGCGCACATGACGCTCGTCCCGAAGGTCGTGAAGATCCTGGCCGACCAGGGCATCGACGACGTCGTCGTCACGGTCGGCGGGACGATCCCGGCCGAGGACATCCCCGAGTTGAAGAGCCTCGGCGTGGCGGAGGTCTTCACCCCCGGGTCGGCGACCCAGGAGATCGTCGACTTCATCCGCGACGCGGTCTCCGAGCGACGCGGCTCGGACACTTGACGACTGACTCGTCAGTCAACCGGGTAACATGCTCGGCCGCCGCGCGGTCCCGCTGACCGGCGCGCATCCTCCTCCAGTAGCCAAGCGAAGGAGTTCCCGTTGAAGATTTGCGTCCTGGTCAAAGAGGTGCCGGACGCCGCTGTCGAGAAGCGGATGGATCCAGGCTCCAAGCGCCTCGACCGAAGCGGCGAGAAGAACCTCAACCCGTTCGACACCCACGCCATCGAGGCCGCCATGCAGATCAAGGAAGGCGGCGCCGTCGAGGTCGAGGAGGTCGTGGCCGTGACGATGGGCCCGCAGAGCGCCGAGCGCGCCCTGCACAAGGCCGTCTCGCTCGGCGCCGACCGCTCGGTGCACCTCTCCGACGACGCCCTCGCGGGCTCCGACGTGTGCGCCACGGGCTACGCCCTGGCGAAGGTGCTCGAGCAGGAGTCGCCCGACATCGTGCTGCTCGGCCAGCAGTCGGATGACGGCGAGTGCTACACGATCGGCGCCGTCGTGGCCGACCACCTGAAGATGCCGTCGCTCACGCAGGTCATCAAGATCGACGTGGAGGGCTCGGCGCTCATCTGCGAGCGTCAGGCCGAGTACGGCTACGACACCGTCGAGGTCGCGCTGCCCGCCGTCATCTCCGTCGGCGACGCGATCAACGAGCCCCGCTACCCGTCGCTCAAGGCGATCATGGGAGCGAAGAAGAAGCCGCTCGACAAGAAGTCCGCCTCTGACGCGGGCGTCGAGGCGGACAGGGTCGGCGAGCAGGGCTCGCGCACCGAGGTCCTCGGGATCAACCCACCGCCCGCCAAGGAGGCCGGCGAGATCATCGAGGACGAGGACACCAACGAGACGGTCGAGAAGATCGTCGCCTGGCTCGATGAAAGGAAGCTGTTGTCATGAGCGGGATCCTCACCTACGTTCTCCACTACGAGGGCGAGTTCAACAAGAACTCGCTGGGCGCCGTCTCCGAGGGCGCGAAGCGCGCGGCCGACCTGGGCCAGGAGGCCCACGCGGTCGTGGTCGGCGGCGACGACCTGACCGACGAGCTCTGCAAGTCGCTCGGCTCCTACGGGGCGACCAAGGTCTTCCGGGTCAAGGGCCCCGAGGGCCTGGCCCAGCCCGTCGTCGACGCGATGGCCAAGGTCATCCAGGACAACGGGCACTCCTACGCCATCTTCGGCGGTGGGCTGCTCGGCTTCGAGATCGGCGCGGGCCTCACCGCCCGCCTCGGCGCCGGCGTGACGATGGAGGTCACCGAGATCAAGGCCCAGGACGGCAAGCTCGTCGCGGTCCGGCCGATCCTCCAGGACTCGGCCATCGTGGACGTGGACTACTCGGGCGACCTCGGGATCATCATCGGCCGCCTGAACGCGTTCGAGATCTCCGAGCAGGGCTCGGGCGACGCCGAGGTCGTGGACGTCGACGTCGAGTTCTCCGAGTTCTCGGGCAAGTGCACGATGCGCCAGCGCGGCGAGCAGCGCGGCGCCGACGTGAACATCGAGGACGCCGACATCCTCGTGGCCGGCGGCCGCGGGCTCGGCAAGGCGGAGGGCTTCGAGCTGTGCGAGGCGCTCGCCGAGTCGCTCGGCGGCGCGGTCGCGGCCACCCGCGCGGTGGTCGACGCGGGCTGGTACCCGTACGCGGCGCAGATCGGCCAGACCGGCAAGACGGTCGCGCCGAAGCTGTACCTCGCGGCGGGCATCTCCGGCGCGATCCAGCACAAGGTCGGCATGCAGGCCTCGGAGAACATCGTGGCGATCAACAAGGACCAGAACGCCCCGATCTTCGAGTTCTGCGACCTGGGCATCGTCGGCGATCTCCACAAGATCCTGCCCAAGCTCACCGACGCCGTGAAGGCCAAGAGGGGCGGCTGATCGAGATGGCCGTCGCTCCCGCCGAGTTCCCGCCCCCTGTCGAGCCCGAGAAGGAGTTCATCAAGCACGGGCTCGACCCCGAGGACGAGCTGATCGAGGTCGGCGTCGCCATCGTGGGTGGCGGGACCGCGGGCCTCGCCTGCGCGAACCGGCTGCTCCAGCTGCTCGCCGACGACCCCCAGACCATGGAGTCGCTCGGCGAGGTGCCGGTGGCGGTCATCGAGAAGGCGAAGACCTGCGGCGGCCACAACCTGTCCGGCGCGGTGATGCGCCCGGAGCCGCTCGTGGAGCTGTTCCCGGACCTCACCCGCGAGGACTGGCGCAAGGAGGGCTTCGCGTTCGGCGAGGTGGAGAAGGAAGCCGTCTACGTCATGCCCAACGGCAAGATGAAGCTGCGCATCCCGACCCCGCCGCCGTTCAAGAACCACGGCAACGAGGTCATCTCGGTCGCGGCGCTGGCGCGCTACCAGCAGAAGCAGGCCGAGGAGGCGGGCGCCTACATCCTCACGGAGACGGCCGCCTCGCAGCTCGTGGTGGAGGACGGCGCCGTCGTCGGCGTGCGCTCGGGCGACAAGGGCCGCGGCAAGGACGGCGAGGAGCTCGGAAACTTCGAGCCGGGGACCGACATCAAGGCCAAGGCGACCGTGCTCGCCGAGGGCTGCTGGGGCCACCTCACCGGGGCCACGATCCGCGAGTTCAACCTGGGCGAGGGACGCGAGCCCCAGGTCTGGGAGCTGGGGGTCAAGGAGGTCTGGAAGGTCGCGAAGCCGCTCGACCGGGTCATCCACACCGTCGGCCCCTGGCCGCTCAAGCTGTCGTCCAAGTACGGCCAGGTCGGCGGTACCTGGATCTACCCGATGAAGGACGAGAAGACCGGCGACGACCTCGTCTCGATCGGCTTCGTGATCGACCTCGAGTACGCGGACGCCACCACTTCCGCCCACGACCTGCTCCAGCTCTTCAAGATGCACCCGCTGGTGAAGGGCATCCTCGAGGGCGGCGAGCGCGTCGCCTGGGGCGCGAAGGCGATCCCGGGCGGCGGCTACTGGTCAATCCCGAAGCTCTCGATGCCGGGCGCGGTCATCGTCGGTGACGCCGCCGGGATGGTCGACACGGTGGCGCTCAAGGGCGTGCACCACTGCATCCGCTCCGGCCGGCTCGCGGCGGAGGCGATCTACGAGAGCCTCAAGAAGGGCTCGAACGACTTCTCCTCCTACGAGGATGCGGTCGAGGAGTCCTCGATCGGCAAGGAGCTCTACGAGGTCCGCAACACGCGCCAGCCGTTCCAGCGCGGCTTCCTGCAGGGCGGCCCGCTCGTGAACCTGATGATCGCCACGAAGGGGCGCTTCCCCGGCGGCCGCTGGCGCTGGCATCGCAACGACGCGAAGCCGATGTTCATCGGCAAGACCAGGGAGAGCTATCCGAAGCCGGACGGGAAGTACACCTTCGACAAGCTCTCCTCGGTCTTCATCACCGGCAACGCCACGCGCGACAACGCCCCGAACCACATCCGGGTCCAGAAGAAGGTCCCGCGCGAGATCGCGGAGACCTGGGCGTGGATGTGTCCCGCCGGCGTGTACGAGATCCCGGAGGACGCACCCGAGGAGGGCGACGTCGACGTGATCGTCAACTACACGAACTGCGTCCAGTGCGGCGCGATCACGGCGAAGGGCGGCCGCCTGACGACGCCCGAGGGCGGCGACGGGCCTCTGTACCAGGTCACCTGAGGCGGTCCGGATGAAACAGTGCCAGGCACTGTTTCACCGCTGGAGAGTGAACGCGGAACGGTGCCTGGCACCGTTTCATCCCGCCCCACCGCCGCCTGCGCGCGGCCGTCGGCGCGGTGCTCAGCGGTGGGCGACGAGCGCCAGGTACTCGGCGCGCTGCCGGAACGTCTCGCGCATCTCGTCGGTCAGGTCCTCGAGGAACTCCTCGCGGTAGGTCGAGTCGGTGAGCACCGCGATGGCGTAGTAGAGGCCACTGAAGGCGGCGATCCCGGCCGAGACCTTGAGGAGCTCCGTGGTGATGGTGAGCCGCTCGCCGGAGATGGCGAGCGTCAGCAGCTCGTCGCCGGCCGACCCGATCCAGGACTCGCGCACGCCGGCGCCCACCGCGAGCGCCCCGAACGCCGTGAAAAACGCGCCGACCGCGGCGGTCACGACGAGCACCTGCAGCGCCTGCGACACGAACATCACGAGACCGACGTTCAGCCGCTCCTGCCGCGCCAGCTCCGGCCCGGTACCGCCGGCCTCGCGCTCGAGCTGTTGCACCTCGCGTGGCAGGCGCGCCACCAGGAACAACGTGCCGAGCGCCGCGAACAGCCCGCCGACACCCACCAGGAACGCGTCGGGGATCGTGGAGAACACCTGCCACATCTCCGTGTTGATGAACAGCACGATGGCGAAGATCATGAGCAGGGGCACGGCCTTGGACAGCACGAGGAACGAGGTGGCGAGGCCGCGGAAGAGCTGGCGCCCGGCCCAGCGCAGCATCGAGAAGAGCGCGAAGCCGAAGCCAACCGCGAACAGGGCGAGGAGCAACACGTTCCCGGCCGCTGTCACGAAAGCGCTCGTGACCTGCCCGCCGAACACGACGGGCAACAGCGCGGGCAGCAGGACGAAGGCGGTGAGCTCGACCCGCCCCACCTCCTCGGGCAAGGCAAGCGCGGGCCGGCCGCGAGCCCGGTTCAGGAGTGCGAAGCCGCCCACCAGGATCGCCAGCCCGCCGGCGGCGGCGCCGAGATTGGCCGCGAGCGTCCAGTCCAGGTCGATCGCCCCGAGCAGCTCTGCCACGAGCACGATCGCGAGGAGCGGTGCCGCGCGCGTGAAGACGTCGTCGGTGGCCGTGTAGCCACGGATGAACAGCGGCAGGCCCGCCCGGCGGAAGCGCGCCTCGTATTCCTCGACGGAGGCCACCCGAGGATTGAACGCTCCGCGCCGGACGGCCCGCCGCGGCTTGTGGCGGCGATCCGGCGCCCCTACGATGGGCCGGAGGTGACCGGGCCGGCGGACCAGCTGATCGCCGACGGCCGGGCCGCATTGCGGTCCGGCGACGCGGCGGGCGCACGGGAGATCTTCGGCCATGCCCTCGCCGCAGGACCTTCCGGCGACGCCCTCGAGGGGCTCGCGCGGGCCGCCTATCTCGACCTCGACTATGCCGAGGCGATCGAGAAGTGGGAGGAGGCCTGTGCCGCCCATCGCGAGGGCGGGGACGTCCTGGGTGCGGTGCGCGTCGCGCGCATGCTCTCCTACCTGTACGGGACCGTCGTGGGCGACAAGGCCGTCATGAGCGGCTGGCAGGCGCGGGCGAGGACGCTAGTGGGATCGGACACGGAGTCGCTTCCGGGCGGCTGGATTCTGCTCGACAGCGCCAGGTTCGAGCCCAGCGCCGTTCCGCAGGAGGACCGCTTCAGGGCGACGCTCGTCCTGGCGCGGCGCTTCGGCGACCCCGACCTCGAATGCGTCACCCTCGCCTACCTCGGGTCCCACCTCGTGCTCGCCGACCGCACCGACGAGGGCATGGCCCTCCTCGACGAGGCGATGGCGGCGGTCACCGGCGGCGAGGTCGACGACTTCATGGCCGCCCAGGAGGTCTTCTGCCAGCTGTTCGCGGCGTGCGAGCACGCCCGTGACCTCGTTCGCGCCGACCAGTGGATCCGGATCGGCGAGGCGATCGCCGAGCGCCGCAGGCTCCCCGCCGTCGCTGCGTTCTGCCACACCCATTACGGCGCCCTGCTCACCGCGGCCGGGCGCTGGGCCGAGGCCGATGTGGCCCTGACAGACGCCGTTCGCCTCTGGGGCCTCGGGCACCGGTTCCTCGGCACGGGCGCCCTCGTCCGCCTTGCGGACCTGCGCGTCCGGCAGGGGCGCCTCGACGAGGCGGAGCAGCTCCTGCGCGGGCAGGAGGCCAACCTGCGCGCGGCTGGTCCGCTCGCCTCGCTCCAGATCGCCCGCGGTCTGCCCGGGCTCGCCCGTGAGACGCTCGAGCGCGCGCTCGACCAGGTCGATGCCGGGCGCACCCAGGCGGTGCCGCTTCTCTCGCTGCTCGTAGAGGCATGTATCTCCGCGGGGGCGCGGGATGCGGCTGAATCCGCCGCGGAGCGGCTGACCGCCTGCGCCGGCACGCACCCGGGTGACTACGTGCGGGGGATGGCCGCCCGTGCCCGCGGCCAGATATGCATCGCCACCGGAGCGGGCGATGCGCGGGCCTGCCTGCGGGAGGCCATCGCCGTGTTCGCCCGCGCGCGGATGCCGCTCGAGGTCGCGCTCGTGCGCCTGGAGCTAGCGCGGGCGCTCACAGTGGAGCATCCGGAGGTCGCCATGGCCGAGGCCCGGATGGCGTTCGACGCGTTCTCCGAGCTGCGCGCCGATCGCCTCGCCGATGCCGCCGCGGCGGTCCTCCGCTCGCTGGGGGCCCGGGCCCCCAGCGGCGCGGGCGGCGGCGACGGTGCGCTCACGAGGCGCGAGGCGGAGGTGCTCGACCTGCTGGGCCTCGGGCTGTCCAACCCGGAGATCGCGGACCGCCTCTACATCAGCCGCAAGACGGCCGAGCACCACGTCCGCAGCGTGCTGGCCAAGCTCGAGTTGCGCAACCGCGCCGAGGCGGCCGCCTACGCGGCCCGCTCGGGATCAGGCGCGAAATAGGGCATCTCCCCGATGCCGGGCCGGCCGGCCCGTGTCAGCGTCGGGTGATCCGAGCGAGGAGGTTGACATGTCCGGTTCCTACGACGCGATAGTCGTCGGCGCGCGCTGCGCCGGGGCGCCGACCGCGATGCTCCTGGCGCGCAAGGGCCATCGGGTGCTGCTCGCGGACCGCGCTTCGTTCCCGAGCGACACGCTCTCGACGCACCTGATCCACGCGCCGGGCGTCGCGGCGCTCGAGCGCTGGGGGCTACTGGACGCGGTCAGGGACACGGGCTGCCCGGCGCTCGAGACCTATTCGTTCGACTTCGGTCCCTTCGCGATCGCGGGCACTCCGTGCCCGAGGGACGGGATCTCGACGGCGTACGCGCCACGCCGCACGGTGCTCGACGCGATCCTCGTGGATGCCGCGCGGCGCGCCGGTGCCGACGTGCGCGAGCGCTTCGCGGTGGACGAGGTCCTGACCGAGGACGGGGCCGTCGTCGGCATCCGGGGGCGCGACGAGGACGGCCGGCCGGTGCTCGAGCGGGCCCGTATCGTGATAGGCGCCGACGGGCGCAACTCGGGCGTCGCCAAGGCGGTCGGCGCCCCCGAGTACAACCAGAAGCCGAAGCTCCAGTGGAGCTACTACTCGTACTGGAGCGGGCTGCCGGTCGACGGCTTCGAGACCGTCATACGCCCCGATCGCGGCTGGGCGGCGGTGCCGACGAACGACGGTCTCACGATGCTCGTGGTCGGCTGGCCCATCGCCGAGGCCCAGGCCTACAAGGCCGATATCGAGGCGAACTATCTGAGGACGCTGGACCTGGCACCGGAGTTCGCCGAGCGTGTCCGGCAGGCGACGCGCGAGGAGCGTTTCGCGGGCGGCGCCGTCCGGGGCTTCTTCCGCAGGCCGTTCGGCCCCGGTTGGGCTCTCGTGGGCGACGCGGGCTACAACAAGGACCCGATCACCGCCCAGGGGATCAGCGACGCGTTCGCCGACGCCGAGCTCTGCGTCTCCGCGATCGATCAGGCGTTCGGCGGCGGGCGCACGTTCGAGGAGGCGATGGCGGCCTACCAGCGCGTGCGGGACGAGCGGGTCCTCGCGATGTACGAGTTCACCGCGCAGATGGCCACGCTCGAGCCACCTCCGCCCGAGATGCAGCGGCTGCTCGGTGCGGTCCACGGCGACCCCGGCGCCATGGATGCATTCGTGAGCGTCACCGCCGGGACGGTGTCGCCCGCCGATTTCTTCGCCCCCGAGAACGTGGGGCGCATCATGGGAGCGGCAGCGCCGGCGTGAGACGGGCGTGGGTCGGCCGGGAGTAGCCGCGCGGGCGGGCGGCGCGCCATGGTCGGGCGGCCGACCCCCGGCGACGCTACGGTCCCGCCGTGCGCTCCCCCAGGCTCCCTCCACGCGCCTCCGTCGTGGGCGCCGGCTCGTTCGGCACGGCGGTCGCCCTCCTGCTCGTACGCGCCGGCGTCAGGACGACGCTCCTCTGCCGCACCGCCGGCCAGGCCGAGCGGCTGCTCGCCGACCGGGAGAACGCGCGTTACCTGCCGGGAGTCGACCTGCCCGAACGGCTGAAGGTGCGCGTGCTCGGCGCCCACGGCGAGCAGTTCCATCGCTCGGACCTCGTCTTCCTCGCCGTTCCGTCGCGGGGGATCGGCGAGGCACTCGCGGAGCTTGAGCGCCAGGGCGTCTCGGGCCGCGCCGGGATCGTCTCGCTCGCCAAGGGCCTCGTCCCCCCTGAGGGGACACCCCCGACGCTCGCGCTCGAGGAGGCGTTCGGGGAGCTGCGCGTCGCCTGCATCGGCGGGCCTGCCCACGCTCGCGAGATGGTCGAGCACGGCGCGGGCCTCGTCTGCGCCTCCCACTCCGAGACCCTCGCCGAGCGCGTCTCCGCCGTCTTCCAGCGGGCCGGCGTGGTGTGCGAGGCCTCCTCGGACCCCGTCGGAGTCGAGCTCGCGGGCTGCGCGAAGAACGCGGCGGCGCTCGCGGCGGGCGCGACGGAGAAGCTGGGCCTCAACGCGGCCGGAATGGCGGCTGCCGACATCTTCCTGGAGGTGCTCGCGCTCGCCGAGCACTGGGGCGGGCGCCCGCGCACGTTCGTGGGCCGCGCGGGCACCGGCGATCTCGTCGCCACCGCCCTCGCTCCCGCCTCTCGCAATCGCAGCGCGGGAGAGCTCCTGGCGACGGGAGTCCCCGCCGCCGACATCCCGGAGCGGCTGGGCCAGGCGGTCGAGGCGCTCGAGACCGTGCCGCAGCTCGCCGCCGCCGTGCGCTCCGCAGGCGTCGAGGCGCCGGTGCTCGGCGCGTTGGCCGGGCTGATCGACGGCAGCCTCCCGATCGAGGACTGGGTGGCGTTGGTGCGGACGCAGCAGCCGCGTCCCGAGCGGCGGCACAACCGGCTTGCCGCGTGGTGGCGCCGGCTGAAGGCCCGGCTGCGGAGGCGACCGTCTAAACTCGCCCGGCGATGAAGGAGTCGATCCACCCCGAGTACATGGAGACGCGCGTCTGGTGCACGTGCGGGAACGAGTTCCGGACCCGCTCCACCAAGGAAGAGATGCACGTCGAGATCTGCTCGAACTGCCACCCGTTCTACACCGGCAAGCAGAAGCTGGTGGACACCGGTGGCCGCGTCGAGCGCTTCCAGCGCCGCGCCGCCCGCGCAAAGCGCGGCTAGAGCCTCGCAACTCCCGCGCGTCCCGGCTGTTCAAGCGACGCGATGCGATACCTCGCCATAACCGCCCTCGCCGCGACGCTCGCCGTCATCGCCGTGCCGCACGCCTCAGGCCGTTCGGGCGCGCCCGCGACGGTCAAGCTCCTGCGCTGCGGCGAGACCGGCATCTTCCAGGGCCGTGCCCGCGCGATCCCCGCGACCGAGCGCATGCACGTGCGCATGACGCTCCTGCAGCGCGCCTCGGGCGGCAGGTTCGAGCCGGTGACGGCGCCCGGCCTCGGCGTCTGGCGCCGCTCCCGCCCAGGTTCTCGCCGCTTCGTCTACACCCACGAGGTGGAGAACCTCCGGACCGGCACCGACTACCGCATGGCGGCGAGCTTCCGCTGGGTCGGTCCCGCCGAAAGGACCATCCGCCGCATGAACAGGCGCTCCGCGATCTGCACCCCCGGTGGCGACCGCCCGAACCTCCGCGTGCGCGGAATCGACATCACCTCCGGCCCGCGGCCGGGGACCGCCTCCTACCTCGTCGCGGTGCGCAACTCCGGATCGGGCGCCGCCCCCGCGAGCACGGTGTCCCTCGTCGTCGACGGGACGGCCGTTCCGACGACCGACATCGCGCCGCTGCGCTCGCTCGAGAGGCGAATCGTGGAGATCCCCGGCCCGCCCTGCGGGCGGATGGTCACGGCCGTCGTGGACCCGGGTGGAGCGGTCCCCGAGTCCAACGAGGACGACAACGCCCGAACGGTGTCCTGCCCGCCGCGCTGAGGCGCCCGGCTACCATGGCGACATGAGCGAGGCTGGCCCGCGCCCCTCCACGAACGGCTCGGCCACGCCCACTCCGGGTGGGCCCGCCACCCCAGACGGCCTCCGCGAGGCCGTGAAGGATGCCCCGATCGGCGGCCAGGCCGTCCTCGAGGGCGTGATGATGCGTGGCGTCTCCACCTGGGCCGTCGCCGTGCGCAAGCCGGTCGAGGAGGGCTCGGAGGAACTCGGCGAGATCGAGATCAGCTCCGAGCCGCTCGTCTCGTTCTCGAAGCGCCACCGGATCGCGCGCCTGCCGGTCGTCCGTGGCGTGGTCGCGCTCGGCGAGTCGCTCAAGATCGGCTTCAAGGCGCTCGGCATCTCGGCGAACGCGCAGGTTCCCGAGGGCGAGCAGGAGATCGGTGGCGGCGCCTGGGCGGGCACGATCGCCGTGTCGCTCGCCTTCGCGATCGGGCTCTTCTTCCTCCTGCCGGCCGGCCTCACCAACCTCTTCGCCGACGACATCCCGAACTCGGTCGTCTTCGTCGTGATCGAGAAGCTCGTCCGGATCACGATCTTCCTCGCCTACCTCTGGCTGATCTCGCGGATGCGCGATCTCCAGCGCGTCTTCGAGTATCACGGCGCCGAGCACAAGACGATCTCCTGCTACGAGGCGGGCCTACCGCTCACGCCCGAGAACGCCCAGGGGTTCTCGCGCTTCCATCCGCGCTGCGGCACGAGCTTCCTGCTGATCGTGATGATCATCTCGGTGTTCGTCTTCGCTCCGCTCGGCAAGCTCGACTGGCACTGGCTGTTCATCTCGCGCGTCGTCGGCATCCCGCTGGTCGCGGGCCTCGCCTTCGAGATCATCAAGGTCTTCGGCCGCAACCGGCAGAAGCGCTGGGCGCGGATCCTCATGTGGCCCGGAATCCAGCTCCAGCGCCTCACGACGCGTGAGCCCGACCTGCACCAGCTCGCGGTGGCCATCGCCGCCCTCGAGGCGGTGCTGGCGGTCGAGAAGCCCGACGAGGCCTCCGAGGAGGACAAGGTCGCGATGGAGGTCGTGGCCTAAGCCGTACCGGTTGCCGCGTGCGCCTACGGGCGCTCGAGGTCGGCCAGGGCGGCGGCGCGGTCGGTGTGCACGGCGACGCGGGCGATCCGCCCGGCCCTGCGGGTGATGACGTGGAAGAAGTCCTGCACGACCTCGATCTCGGAGTCCCGTCCGCGGGCCCGCACGACGAGCGGGACGAGCAGTTTGTCGCCGCGCTCGATCACGCCCGGCTGGGGCTCGAAGCGCTGCCACTCGAATGCGTCCGGCCGGGCGAAGCCGAGCACGGACTCCGCGCCGGCGACCGAGCCGAGTCCCGGCGCGCGCTCGAGGCGCATGTCCGTCACGAGCAGCTGGCCGAGCGCCTCCCAGTCGTGGTTGCTGAGCGCCTCGTAGCCCTGGCGGACGAGCTCCGCCGTGTCCATGTCTTCCGCCTTCATCGCTCGTCCCTACTCTTGCAGTCGTGATCGAGAAGCTCGTCGACCAGATCGAGACCCGCTTCGCGGAGCTCTCACAGCAGATGACCGACCCCGAGGTGATCGGGGACCGCCACCGCTACGCGGAGGTGGGCCGCGCCTACCGTCAGCTCGAGGCGGCCCATGTGCTCGCGGTCGAGTACCGGCACGCGGCCGACGACGCCGCCGGCGCGCGGGAGCTGCTCGCCGACGGCACCGACGACGGCGAGCTGCGCGACCTGCTCCGGACGAGCGAGGAGCGGATCGCCGAGCTCGAGGAGGAGATCAGGCTCGCGATGGTCGAGCGCGACCCGAGCGACGAGAAGGACGTGATCGTCGAGATCCGCCCGGGCACGGGAGGGGAGGAGGCCGGCCTGTTCGCGGGCGACCTCTACCGCATGCTCACCCGCTACGCGGAGCGGCGGAAGTTCAAGACCGAGGACCTCGACGTCTCCGAGGGCCACTTCACCTTCGCGGTGAAGGGCGACGGCGCCTACAGCGTGTTCAAGCACGAGGGCGGCACGCACCGCGTGCAGCGCGTGCCCGAGACCGAGTCGCAGGGCCGCATCCACACCTCGACGGCGACGGTCGCAGTCCTGCCCGAGGCCGAGGAGGTCGAGGTCCAGATCGACCAGTCGGATCTCGAGATAGACGTGTACCGCTCGTCCGGCCCGGGCGGCCAGTCGGTGAACACCACCGACTCGGCGGTGCGGATCACCCACAGGCCCACCGGCCTCGTCGTCTCGATGCAGGACGAGAAGTCCCAGCTGCAGAACAAGGAGCGGGCGATGCGCGTTCTGCGCGCCCGCCTCTACGAGATGCACGTCGCCGAGCAGCAGGCCGAGCTCTCGGCCGAGCGCAAGGCCCAGGTCGGCACCGGCGAGCGCGCGGAGAAGATCCGCACCTACAACTTCCAGCAGGACCGGGTCACCGACCACCGGGTGAACCTCACGAAGGGCAATTTGCCGGCCGTGCTCGCGGGCGAGCTCGAGGAGTTCACCGCCGCCCTCGAGGCCGATGAGAAGCGCCGCAGGCTGGAGGCGACGGCCTCCGCCGCATGATCGCCGTCGCGAGCGTCCGCGACGCCCTGTCCGCGGCCACCGACGCGCTCGGCGCCGCCGGCTGCGAGTCGCCCCGGCTCGATGCCGAGCTGCTCCTGGCCGACGCCCTCGGCGCCGACCGTGGAACGCTCGTCGCCGATCCCGGCCGGACGATCGAGCCGCCCGCCGCGCGCATCTTCGGCGAGCGTGTTCGGCGGCGGATCGCCCGTGAGCCGGTCGCCTACATCCTGGGCAGGCGCGGGTTCCGCCGCATCGACCTGGCCGTCGACGCCCGAGTCCTGATCCCGCGGCCCGAGACTGAACTGCTCGTCGAGGTCGTGCTGCCGCTCCCGCGGGGGGCGCACGTGCACGACGTGGGGACCGGGTCGGGCGCCGTCGCCCTCGCCGTCAAGCACGAGCGGCCGGACATGCGCGTCACGGCCTCGGACATCTCGCCCGCGGCGGTCGAGGTGGCCCGCGCCAACGCGGCGCGCCTAGGGCTCGACGTGGACGTGGAGGTTGAGGCGGGCCTTCCGGCATCCGCCCGCGACGCCGATCTCGTGCTCGCGAACCTGCCGTACGTGTGCGACGGCGAGTGGGCGGGCCTCGAGCCCGAGATCACGCTGCACGAGCCTCGCGGGGCGCTCACATCGGGCGAGGACGGGCTCGAGGCGATCCGGGCGCTCGTCGCCGGGGCCCCGGCGGGGCTCCGGCTCGCGCTGGAGCACGCGCCCGGCCAGGCCGAGGCCGTCCGAGGGCTCCTGGGCGGCGGCCGCACGCTGTGTGACCTCTCCGGCCGCGAGCGCGTGACGCTGGGGACGGCGCCGTGACGCGACAGGACGTGGAGCGCTTCGAGGAGGTGATAGCCGCCGGCGGCGTGGCGCTCTTCCCGGCCGACACCGTCTACGGCCTCGCGACCCACCCCGGCTCGCGCGACGGCGTCGAGCGCATCAACGAGATGAAGGGACGCCCGCCCGCCAAGCCGAGCGCCGTGATGGCCTTCTCGACGGCGGAGCTGCCGCCGCTGGCGCCGCGGCTGCGGGAGGCCGCCGAGCGCCTCCTGCCGGGCCCGGTGACCCTCGTCGTCCCGAACCCGGAGGGCCTCCATCCGCTGGCCTGCGGGCCGGTGCCCGAGCGGCTCGGCATCCGGGTCCCCGCGGTGCCGCGCCCGCTGGCCGACGCTCGCGTGACGGTGCTCCAGACGAGCGCGAACCGCAGCGGCGAGCAGGACGCCCGCTCGCTCGCCGAGGTGGACCCCGCGCTGCGCGCGGCGGTGGACTGCGTCCTCGACGGCGGGACGCTGCCCGGCACGCCGTCCACGGTCATCGACCTCTCCTCCTACGAGGAGGACGGCTCGTTCGAGGTCCTGCGGGAGGGCGCCCTCACGGTGGCTCGTGTGGAGGAACTGCTCAGAAGTAGGGGATGAGCGGGATGTCCCAGAGGATCGCGGCGGCGACGAACGCCGCCGTGCCGGTCACGATCGCGAGGACCGAGACGATCTTCTCGAGGCGGCTTGCCTCCACGGCGCTCTGCTTCGCCGCCTCGGCACGCTCGACCGCCCGCTCGAGCAGGCGCTCGGCCCAAGCGAACTCGAGCGCCAGCATCGCAAGTCCGATCGGGATCACGACGAGCGCGGGTCCGGGCGTGACGAACATGATCACCCCTGCCGCCGTCACGGTGATGCCCGCCGCCGCGAACGCGATCCGGTAGAGCCGGCTCCGCTCGCGGTGGCGGTCGCGCCGGTCGGCGAGGTTCGCCATCAGGGGATGCTTCCGCTTTTCCTCCACGGCGTAAGTATCGGCGGAAAACGGCATCTCCGCACGCGCTGGTACCGTCATCTCATGCCCGATCTTCCCGCCGATTACTTCTCCCGCCCGGTCTCCGAGGTCGACCCGGAGGTCGCCGCGGTGCTCGACCACGAGCTCGAGCGCCAGGAGTCCACGCTCGAGATGATCGCGTCCGAGAATTTCGTTCCCCAGGCGGTGCTCGACTGCCAGGGCTCGGTGCTCACCAACAAGTACGCCGAAGGCCTGCCCGGCAAGCGCTACTACGGCGGGTGCGAGCACGTCGACGTCGTCGAGCGCCTCGCGATCAAGCGGGCCAGGGAGATCTTCGGCGCCGAGTCCGTGAACGTGCAGCCCCACGCGGGCGCCCAGGCCAATGCCGCCGTCTACGCGGCGCTGTGCGAGCCGGGCGACACCGTGCTCGGCATGAAGCTCGACCACGGGGGCCACCTCACGCACGGGATGAAGATCAACTTCTCCGGCCGCCTCTACGACATCGTGGCCTACGGCGTGCGCGAGGAGGACTCGTTGCTCGACTACGACGAGCTCGAGCGCCTCGCCACCGAGCACCGCCCGAAGATGATCCTCGCCGGCTGGTCCGCCTACCCGCGGCAGCTCGACTTCGAGCGCTTCCGCGCGATCGCCGACCAGGTCGGCGCCTACCTGTTCGTGGACATGGCGCACTTCGCGGGGCTTGTCGCGGCGGGCGAGCACCCGAACCCGGTGCCCCACGCGCACGTGGTCTCGACCACGATCCACAAGACGCTCGGCGGGGCGCGCGGCGGCATGATCATGTGCACCGAGGAGCTCGAGAAGAAGATCAACTCCGCCGTCTTCCCGGGCCAGCAGGGCGGGCCGCTGATGCACGTCCTGGCCGGCAAGGCGGTCTCGCTCGGCATCGCCCAGTCGGAGCTCTTCCGCGAGCGCCAGCGCCGCACCCGCGAAGGGGCGGCGATCCTCGCCGAGGAGCTGCTGCCCGCGGGCGTGAACGTGCTCACGGGCGGCACCGACGTCCACCTCGTGCTCGTGGACCTGCGCGAGTCGGAGCTCGACGGCCAGCAGGCGGAGGACCGCCTGCACGAGATCGGGATCACCGTCAACCGCAACGCGGTGCCGTTCGACCCGCGCCCGCCGGCCGTGTCCTCCGGCCTGCGCGTCGGCACGCCCGCGCTCGCCACCCGCGGGTTCGGGGCCGACGACTTCCGCGAGGTGGGGCGCGTCATCGCCGAGGCGCTCACCGGCGACTGGTCGGAGCCGTCACGGGCCGATCTCTCCGAGCGCACGCGCGCGCTCGCCGAGCGCCATCCGCTCTACCCGCACCTGCGCGCCGCCGCGACGGCCTGAGCCGGACCGGGGTTGTCCCAGGTCTTCGAGCTGTCGGCCGTCTCGGCGTCTCGAGGCGGGCGGCCCGTGCTGCGCGGGGTTGACCTCGATGTCGGGACCGGCACGACCGCGCTGCTCGGCCCGTCGGGCTCCGGCAAGTCCACGCTGCTGCGTCTGCTGAACCGCCTCGCCGAGCCCGACGAGGGCAGCGTGGGCTTCGAGGGCCGTGACGTGCGGGAGCTGGACGTGCTCGAGCTGCGCCGCTCGGCGGTGCTCGTGCCGCAGCTTCCATCGCCGCTCCCCGGCACGGTCGCCGACAACGTCGCCTACGGCCCAAGGCTCGCCGGGCGCGAGGCCGACGTGGGGCGCTCGCTCGAGCTGGCCGGCCTGGGGGACGCCTACGCCGAGCGCGACGCCTCGGAGCTGTCGGTGGGGGAGCAGCAGCGGGTGATGCTCGCCCGCGCGCTCGCCCTCGAGCCGCGGGCGCTCCTGCTCGACGAGCCCACGGCGGCCCTCGACGCGGAGGCCCGCGACGGGGTCGAGCGGACCCTGTCGGAGCTCTCGGGCGAGGTGGCTTCGACGGTCGTGCTCGTGACGCACGATCGCGAGCAGGCGAAGCGGCTCGCCGACCGGATCGTCGAGCTGCGCGACGGCAGGGTGGCCGCGGCGTGACGCCGGCGATCGAGGTGACGCTCGGCGAGGTCGCCGCCACGCTCGCGCTGATCGCGGTGGCGGCGGCCGTCTCGCTCTGGCGCCGCGCGGACCTCGAGTCCGACATCGGGCTCGCGGTCGTGCGGTCGTTCCTCCAGCTCACGGCGGTGGGCTACGTGATCCAGGCGATCTTCGACTCCGACAGCCTCTGGCTGGTGGTGCTCCTGCTCGCGGTGATGGTGGGCGTCGGGGCCTTCACCGCGAGCCGGCGGGCATCGGGGGTTCCCGGCGCGCTGCCGCTCGTGGCGCTCGCGCTCACGGTCGCCGCCGCGGTCACGCTCGGCCTCGTGCTGGCGCTCGGCGTGTTCGAGGCCGAGCCGCGCTACCTGGTGCCGGTGGGCGGGATGGTGATCGGCAACGCGATGACGGCGGCCGCCGTGGCGCTCAACCGGCTCGGGGACGAGGTGTCTGACTCGGCGGCCGCGATCGAGGCGGCGCTGTCGCTCGGCGCGACCTCGGCGCAGGCGTCCGCCGGGCTCGTCACGCGCAGCCTGCGCTCGGGGATGA
Organism: Thermoleophilaceae bacterium; assembly: GCA_035553855.1. GTDB lineage: Bacteria > Actinomycetota > Thermoleophilia > Solirubrobacterales > Thermoleophilaceae > JBBDYQ01. The sequence continues at coordinate 23,146 of DATMJO010000160.1, forward strand.
TCCCGCTCGTCGACTCGACCAAGACGACGGGCGTGGTGTTCTTCCCCGGCACGATGGTCGGGATGCTGCTCGCGGGAGCCGCCCCGATCGACGCGGTCCGGCTCCAGCTGATCCTGCTCTGGGCGCTGCTCGGAAGCGTGGCGATGTCGGCGGTGCTGGCGGTGTCGCTTGCGCAGCGACGCTTCTTCACGGACGCGCACCAGCTCCGCGAGCGCTGAGCGCGGCTGAAACAGTGCCAGGCACTGTTTCAGCCTCAGCGGCGGCGGCTGAAACAGTGCCTGGCACTGTTTCACCCTCAGCGGCGGTCCTCGAGGTCCAGCAGGCGCACGGGCATCGTCTGGAGCGTCGTGTGCTCGATCCCGAAGCGCTCGCCGAGCAGGGCCTCGAGACGGCCGCGAACCTCGTCGGGATCCTCACGGGGGTCGGAGATCACGTGCGCCGCCAGCGCCGGGAAACCCGAGGTCACGGTCCACACGTGCAGGTCGTGCACCTCCCGCACGCCCGCCACCGCGGCCATCGCGTCGCCCACCTCGGTCACGTCGATGCCCTTCGGGGCGGCCTCCATGAGCACGTCGAAGGGCTCGCTCAGCAGTCGCCACGACCCCAGCAGGATCAGGAGGCCGATCAGGATCCCGACGATCGGGTCCGCCTCGCGCCAGCCGGTCGTGAGCACGAGCACGCCGGCAACCACCACGCCGAGCGAACCCAGCGCGTCGGCCGCGGAGTGACGCAGCACGCCCTCCAGGTTCACGTCGCCGCGGTCCCCGCCTGCGAGGACCCAGGTCGCGGCGAGATTCCCGGCGAGGCCCGCGACGCCGATGACGAGGACTCCGAGGCCCTCCACGTCGGGCGGCTCCCCGAGGCGCCTCGCGGCCTCGAAGACGACGAGCGCCGCCACGGCGACCAGCGCGATCCCGTTCGCCAGCGCGCCGAGGATCTCGGTGCGGCCGGAGCCGAAGGTCCGGCGCCCGCCGGCAGGCCGGCGGGCCATCTGCGCCGCCACCAGGCCCACCCCGATCGCGGCGACGTCGGAGAGAACGTGCCCGGCGTCGGCAAGCAGCGCGACCGAGTTGAACGCGAGCGCCCCGGCGACCCCGGCCACCAGCAGCGTGAGGTTGATGCCGAGCGCCCAGGCCATCCGGCGCCGGTTGCCCTCGCGGCCGTGGGTGTGCGCGTGCACCCGGCCCTTCTATCAGGAGGCTCGCCCGCCCGTGCGGATACCCTGCCGGGCAATGAGCGACGTCGATGCGCTCTGGGCGTTCCTGGTCGCGGGCGCCCTCGCTCTCGCCTTCACGCCGCTCGCCGCGAGGCTCGCGCACGTGGTGGGGGCGGTGGACCAGCCACGCGAGCGGGGGTTGCACGAGACCCCCACGCCCAGCCTCGGAGGCTTGGCGATCCTGCTCGGGGCGCTCGTCGCGGGCGTCCTGTTCCTCCCGGGTGGCGAGCAGACCAGCGGCATCCTCGCGGGCGCCGCGGTCATCGCGCTGATCGGGGCGGCGGACGACGCCTTCGACCTCCACCCGGCGCTCAAGCTCGCCGGCCAGACCGCCGCCGCGGTCATCCCGGTCGCGGCGGAGGTGCGCGTCGAGAACATCACGCTTCCGTTCGCGGGGGCGATCGACCTCGGCGCCGCGGGCGGTCCGCTGACGGTTCTCGGGATCGTGGCCGTGATGAACGTCGTGAACTTCACGGACGGCGTCGACGGCCTCGCCGCGGGCGTGTGCACCATCGGCGCCGGGACGTTCGCGGTGATCGCCCTCTCGCTCGACCGCGTCGATGCGGGCGTGCTCGCGGCGCTCACCGCCGGGGCGGCCGCGGGATTCCTCGTCCACAACTTCCATCCGGCTTCGGTCTTCATGGGCGACTCGGGCTCGAACCTGCTCGGGTTGCTGCTCGCGTGCGTGGCGATCCAGGGCGTGCTGAAGACGGCCGCGGTCGTCGCGCTCGTGTTCCCGCTCGTGATCCTCGCGGTGCCGATC
>DATMJO010000161.1:0-20128 GCA_035553855.1 Thermoleophilaceae bacterium
AATGCCGAGCAGCATCCGGCCGCTCGAGAGCTGGTCGAGGGTCACGGCCGTCATCGCGGTCATCGCCGGCGAGCGGCCGGGCATCTGGAAGATCGCCGAGCCGATCTTGATCGTCTCCGTCTGGGCGGCGATCCAGGCGAGGATCGTCGCCGCGTCGGAGCCGTAGGCCTCCGCCGTCCAGCAGGACTCGTAGCCGAGCGACTCCGCCTCCTTCACGATCCGTATCTGCTCGTCGGCCGTGAGTCCGAGCCCCCAGTAGCCGAGTTGAAGACCGAGCCGCATGCAGGTTTCCTTTCAGACGGGAGGAGGGGCCTTGAAGGCGCCGACGAGGACCCGTACCCTCTACTGACCCTCGTGCCAGACCCGGGGGATCCTTCCAGAGCAGGAAACCTCATGCTGCCTCGACCCCGCAGACACCCAGCCAAGGAACTCCGCATGGCGGTGGAGATGCTTCCGCTGCACACGAAGCGGGCGATGCTCGAGGGGATCGACAACTACTCGATCATCATCGGTGCCTACACCGACAAGGACGGCGGCGTCTGCCCGATGCTCGCCGCCCACCGCTGCGGCGGCCGCACGAGCTTCGCCACCTTCGCCAAGGCATGGGACCGCTACACGGGCGCGAAGAACCGCTCCCGCCCGGCCACCGAGCGCGAGATCGTCACGCTCACCGCGATGCTCGAGGCGAGCCTCGCGACCGACGAGGGCTGGGACCTCGGCAAGGTCGTCGAGGAGCACAAGGCCGTCCGCGCCCGCATCGAGCGCGAGCTCGAGCGCGAGTTGCCGAACACCGGCGAGACCGACCGCACGAAGGAGCTCCAGGCCCGCCACGGCTGGTCCTGGATGCGCCCGGTCCGCCGCTACGACGACTTCCAGGCCGCGCTCACCTGGCTCGAAGAGGCCGAGCAGGAGATCGCCGAGCGCCACCGCTCGGGCGAGCGCGAGCCCGAGCGCGTCTAGACGCCTCCGCCCATCACGTCGCCGGGCCGGATGAACTGGATCTCCGGCACGACGCAGTGCCTGGACGTGCGCAGCAGGAAGCGCACCGCCTCCGCGATGTCCTCGGGCTGGATCATGTCCTCCTTCGGCACGCCGTCCACCCAGTCGGTCATCGGCGTCGCGACGAAGCCCGGGCAGATCGCCGTCACCTGGATACCGTCGCTCGACAGCTCCCCGTGGGCGGCCTGTGAGAGGCCGACGACGGCGTGCTTCGTGGCCGAGTAGGCCGCGAGCCAGGGCTGGCCGAACTTCCCGGCGATCGATGCGGTGTTGACGCACAGCGCCTTGCCGTGCTCGCCACCCGCCTGCTTGAGCATCGGGATCGACTCGCGCAGCATGAGGTAGACGCCGCGCAGGTTCGCGCCGAGCTGGATGTCCAGCTTCTTGGTCTCGTGGCTCTCGATCGGCCCGCCGATGCCCACGCCCGCGTTGTTCACGAGTACGTCCATGCGGCCGAGGCGCTCCCTGTGGGTGGCCGCGAGCGCGACGATCTCGTCCTCGTTCGCCATGTTCGCCGGGTGGGCGACGGCGTCGATGCCCTCGTCGGTGAGCGACTTCACGGCGTCCTCGAGCTTCTCGGGCCGGCGCGCGGAGACGGTGAGCGCGTAGCCGTCCTGCCCGAGCGCGCGGGCGATGGCGAGGCCGATCCCGCTCGATCCGCCCGTCACCAGCGCTGCGCGGTCTGCCATTGGTCTCTTCTCCTGATCGGGGTCCGGCGAAGGCCGGAATCTATTGAGAAGAGGCGGTTAAGAGCGGCGCCGTCGGGGCGCGGCGCCGGCGAGCCTCGCATAGGGTTCCCGTCCATGGCGGGAGTCCCAAAGTTCCTGCGCCTGCTCGCGCTCGTCGCGGCGGCGCTTCTCGTGGTCGCGCTCGCGGCGTGCGGGTCCGGCGAGGACGAGGGCGCGGGCGAGGACGCCAGCCCCCCGGTCGCGCGCCCGGCCGACTTCCCCGATCCGAAGGGCAAGACGCTAGAGCAGCTGCGCTCCGAGCTCGGCCCCGGCGGGCCGGTGCTCGCCCCCTCGGTCTCGCTCCTCGAGGCCGGCGGTGAGAACCGGCTCGGCTTCGGGCTCTTCGAGCGCTCGCGCAAGCAGATCACCCAGGCGAGGACGGCGCTGTACGTGTCGGACCGCCGGGGCCAGACGGTCCGCGGGCCCTATCCCGCCGAGTTCAAGTCGCTCGACGTCGAGGAGCCGTTCCGGTCCGACTCGGTGAAGTCGGACCCGGACTCGGCCGAGTCGCTCTACGTCGCCGACGTCCCCTTCGAGAAGTCGGGCGACTACGTCGTGCTGGCCGCGCTGGAGCTCGACGGGCGCCTCGTCGCCGCCGACCCCGCCGCGGTGCGCGTCGTGAAGGACGCGAACACGCCCGACATCGGAGAGCAGGCGCCCAGCGTCTCGACGCCGACGACCGGCGAGGTGAAGGACCTCGCAGAGATCGACACGCGCGTCCCGCCCTCGCCCGACCTGCACGAGGACGACCTCGCCGACGTCATCGGCAAGAAGCCGGTCGTCTTGCTGTTCGCGACGCCCGCGCTCTGCCAGAGCCGCGTCTGCGGCCCGGTCGTGGACATCATGAAGCAGGTCAAGGAGGCCCACTCCGACGAGGACATCTCCTGGATCCACATGGAGATCTTCAAGGACAACGAGTTCGACAAGGGCTTCCGCGAGCAGGTGCTCGCCTGGAAGCTCCCGACCGAGCCGTGGCTCTTCACGATCGGCGCGGACGGCAAGGTCGCCGCCCGCCTGGAGGGCGCCTTCGGCGAGGACGAGCTCGAAGAGGCCGTCACCGCCGCGACGAAGAACTAGGGCTGCTCAAGGACCGAGGTGAAACAGTGCCAGGCACTGTTTCACCCGCCCGTCAGCCGCCTTCCTGCTGCTGAAGCAGCGAGATCACGTTGCCCGCCGGGTCCTTGAACCAGGCGATCTGCGGCCCCGGGCCGCGCGCGATGCCCCGCTCGTCCTGCTCCATCTCGTCGTAGCGCTCGAACTCGACGCCGCGAGCGGCGAGACCGTCCACCGCCGCCTCGATGTCATCGAGCTCGAAGTTGAGCATCGTGTAGGTCGCGGGCTCGTGGTCGGGCTTCGCGTAGACGAAGGCGTCCTGTCCCTCGCCCAGGTGGAGCAGCATGAGCCCCATGCCCGGCTCGATGACCTCGGCGCGCAGGCCGAGCGTGTCCGCGTAGAAGGAGCGCGCCTCCTCGATGTCCGTCACGGAGAAGCCGCTGAACGCCTTGGCGTCGGCCAACATCGATGCTCCTGTCGCTCGGGTGTCGCCAATGCTACGACGACAGGCCCTCCGGCAACGCGCCGGGGAGGCCACGGCAGCTGAGACGCCACCTCAGCCAAGCGCTCATGGCGCTTGGTCCAGCTCGGCGGCGCGGCGAGTAGCAGCGGCGCGCGAAAGCGAGCACTGGTCAGGACGCGAGCAACGCGGCGGCCTCGCGCCGGGTCGAGATGCCGAGCTTGGTGTAGGCGTGCTCGAGGTGCTTCTCCACGGTGCGCTTGCTGATGCAGAGAGCTGACGCGATCTCGCGGCTCGTGCGCCGGCGGATGGCGAGGGCGAGCACCTGCGCCTCGCGAGGCGTGAGGCCGGCCTCCTCCAGCGCCTCCGGCGGCGGGCCGGTGCGGGCGGCCACGATCTGGCCGAGCTCGACACGGAGCAACTCGGCGATCGTCAACTCGTCCTCATTGAACTCGCGGCTGGTGCGGCTGAGGCTGATCCCTATGAGGCCGCGGCCGTGCAGCGCGAGCGCGAGCTGGTACCTGATCCGCAGCGGGCGGAACACCTCCGACCACAGGCCCAGCCGGCGTAGCTTCCGCTCCGAGGTGAGGTCGGAGAGCCGGTGCGTGCCGGTCTGGCCCGTCCGCCGGAACTCGGCCAGCGCCGGGTGTTCGTGGGCGTGGCGGCCGAACGCCTCGCCCGCGGCCGCGTCGAACGGCTCCGCGAGCGTGGTCGCGCCGTCGGGGCGCATCTCGTCATAGGTCACGTAGTCGATCCCGAGTACGTCGTGGAACCCGGAGACGATCGCGCCCGGGAGGTCGTCCGCGAGCGCGGCCTCGCGGACGGTCGCGAGCATCGCGGCGATGGTCTTCTCCGGGATCGCCATCGCTCAAAGATACGTACCTCGTACGTATTGATGCAAGGGACACCGCGTGGTTCCCTTGCGGCATGAGGCTGGGGCGCGGGGGGCTCGCCGTGGCGGTTGCGGGGTTGCTGTTGTGGGCGCCTGCGGCCGGGGCGGTGTTCCCGGGCGAGGATGGCAAGCTGGTGGTGTCGAAGGGGTCGGGGGGCGAGCTCGACCTCTACACCTACAACGCGGACGGGACCGGCGAGGCCCTGCTGCTCGGGGGCGCGGGCAACCCGAGCCGGCCGGCGGTGTCAGCCGATGGGCAATCGGTCGCCTTCTCCGATGGTGGGGACCTCTGGCGGATGCCATTGGCCGGCGGGTCGGCGATGCAGCTCACGAGCGGCAGCCCGGTGGATCTCGCGCCGGTTTGGCCGCCCGATGGGCGCATCTGGCTCCTGCGTGACGACCAGGCCTGGTCGATGATGCCCGACGGAAGCGACCAGCGCCACGAGCTCACCGACGCGGCCGAGGAGCTGGCGCTCGCCGCAGCGGCGCCGGCATCGATGGGGGGGTGCACGGGGACCGATCCGCTGCTCGCCTTCGTCCGCCACGACGGGCAGGACCTCACGGCTCACGTACGGCGCTGCGACGGCTCGGAGATGCCGGTCGGAGCGGCCGGGAACCTGGCGTTCGCCCCCAATGGCGATCTGCTCGTGTCGGGGGACGACCTCACGGTTTGCACCGCCGCGAGCGCCTACGCGAGCTGCGCCCAGCCCTATACCTCCGCGTGCAGCTTCGGGCGGTGCCTGGAGGGGCGGTTCTCCGCGGGCGGCGGCCTGCTCTACGGCGTGCGGACCGCGGACGGGACGGACACCTTGCGAAGCTGCGACGCCGACCCGCCGTCGGGGTGCAGCTTCGGCCCGGCATTCGCGAGCGGCGACTTCATCACGTACGACGCCGCGTGTAGTCCCTGCAACGCCGCGCCGCCGCCCGGCAACGACCCGCCGCCCCCCGGCAACGGCTCGCCACCGACCGTCGACGCCGGCGGCGGCGACAGCGCCACACCCACCGCGCCGCTCGGGCCGGCACCGGACCTCCAGACGACACTGGAGATGCACCTGATCGGCACGTTTGAAAGTCGGCTGCAGCTGGCGTCGTTCCAGCTCCTCGTCGGCAACAAGGTCGGCCCGTTTCCCACGGTCGCTAACCGGGGCAACGCCCCGGCGGAGAACGTCGTCCTGACCGTCGACCTCCCGGCCGGATTCCAGATCACGAACCGGTTCGTGGGCAGGTGCACACGTGCAGGCCGGACCGCCAGGTGCGAGCTCGGAACCATCAACTCTGGCCAGGGCTTCGGGTTCTCGCTCGTCGACCTCACCGCCGAGCGGTTGGGGCCCTTCCAGGTGGTCGTCCGCGCTTCGACGACGACGCCGGAGCGAGACCGACTCGCGAACGTCGCCACCTTCGACGGCTCGGTCGAGAAGCTCGAGAACATCATCGCCGACCCGATCCCGCAGCGAGTGCTCGACGGAAAAGGAGGCGCCTTGAACGGCGTGCTGATCCCTGACGACCTCCGGCGCGATCGCGCTTCACGAGCCGCGCAGCGACGGCCAGGGGTGGAGCGGGTGGAGATCGCGATCGTGCGCCTCGAGGGCCGGGCGCGGGCCGTGCAGCGCGGCCGCCGCCCGCGTACGCGCTGCTCCTGGCTCGCAAGCCCGCGCGCCCGCTTCCGCCAGACGCGTCCCACGCGCAACCGCTGCACGCGGCCGGTCTGGCTGCGCGCCCAGCTGAGCCGGCCGGACCGGCGCGGGCGCGTACGGTGGAGCTACCGCCTGCGACGCGGCCTGCCGGACGGCAGCTACGTGCTGTATGCCCGCGCCACCACGAACAGCGGTGCGCAGCAGACCCAGTTCAGCGCCCGCCTCGGGAACCGCAGGGCATTCCGCGTCCGCCGCTGAGCACGTTGGGCAATGGCCGCTCGCGCGCGTCGCTCGGGGACGGAAACGGCCCCCCTATTTCCTTCGGAGCGACTGTTGGCGCACGGTCACCGGTCGGGCAGCGCGTGTGCGCGTTGCACGAAACGGCGGTTCTCGATGCTGACCCACGTCTACGCGACGGCCCAGCACGTATTTCCACGGCTCACACGGTCGCCGCGGCAGCGCCATCGACGTTGATGGTCTTGCTGTAGGCCATACGATGACCTGAGCCGAAAGCTCGTGGACCATCGTGGACCATCGGGCGGCGCGCGAAGCGCCAGATTTGGCTCTACGGGCCGGTAGCTCAGCGGTTAGAGCAGCGGACTCATAATCCGTAGGTCCCAGGTTCGAATCCTGGCCGGCCCATCGGCCGCACCTCAGCGGCGCGTGAAGAAGACCTCGCTGGTCGTGTTGTCCACGCCGGCGGTGCCCTCGCCGGTGACCGGGCTGAAGGCCTGGAAGCGGACGCCCCGCGTCGCGCCGCGCGGGAAGTCGACATCGAATCGCGCCAGGCACCTCGTCACGTTCACCGTGTAGGTGAAGGTGTTCGCGGGGCTGGACGGCCTCGCCGGTGCGAGGTCCCTGAAGCCACCGCCCTCCGGGTCCCCGAACCCCGGGCGCATGTCCGGGTCGTCGCTGCGCAACGCGCCCTGCTCACACCAGCCGGAGCTGCCCTCGAACTTCTCCACGCCCTCCCTGGTCGCCACCGCGTAGTCCAGGCCGCCGACGTCGATCCACGTAGTGGCGACGCAGCCAGGGGCCGGCGGTTGCGCGCACTCCTGCTCCGAGGTCGGGCGGCGCTGCGGCCGCCACAGGGTCACGGTGACCTCCACGTCGCGGTCGGCATCCGGCCCGTCCACCAGGGGCAGTCCGTTGTCGGGCTGCGAGCCCGGGCCGTCCTCGGGCACCGGGTAGGCGATCGTCGTCTGAGAGCCCGCCTCGTCGACGTAGGAGGCGAGCGCGGGGACCGTCGCGAAGATGAACTGCTGGGTGTCGCTGAGCTGGGTCTCCTGACCGCCGTTCGTGAGGCGCAGGATGAGCGTGTCACCCGTGCCGATCTGCGAGGGCGTCGCGTTGTGGGCGAGGTGGAACGACCTGAAGTCGGGGCCCACCACCGTCGGCTGCAATGTCCCGTAGCCGTCGCCGTCGGGATCGCAGCACTCGGGGAACTTCCTCTCGGTCGGGACGTTGGTCGTGCGCCCCGTCCCGCCGATCGAGCAGTAGGTCAGGCCACCGCAATCGATCTCGACCAGATCTGCGTCCGGGACCGACATGGCGATCCAGCCGAAGTCGGGTAGCACCGAGTCGATCTCCCCGGGTGTCGAGCCGGCGTTGACGTTGGCCGTGCGGCTCAGTGGCACCGCGCCGAGGTTCGAGGCGAGGTCGAACGGGTCGCGCGGCGTGAGCTGGCTCGCGCGTGAGCGCCGCTGCCGCTCGAGCCTGTCGAGCACGAGGTCGCCGTCGTCGTCGATGTCGATCCGGTCGGGTACGCCATCCACATCGCGATCGCCGGGGACCGGCCGGTGCTTGCGGCGGGAGCGGACCCTCCCGAAGTTCCGGGCGCCGACCGGGACGCCGCGCTGCGCGCGCGCCCACCGCCGCGCATCGACCGATCTCCGCCGGACGCGCCCACGCGTGCGCGAGTACCCGTCCAGGACCTCCACCGTTCCGAGCCGCGCTCCCGCTCGGGCTCCCACGACCACGCGGCCGCCCCGGCCGCGAACGACGAGCGGCCCCGCATACACGCCGTCCGCGCCCCGCAGGTGCAGCGTCACGGTGTCGGCCGGTGGCCGCAGCCGAAAGGCGCCGCGGCGGTCGCGAACGGAGGTCGCCTTCCCGCTCGCCGCCAGCGCGATGACGGTGTAGCCGGGCGTCGTCAGCTTGCCCGTGATCGGCCGAGGGGAGGCCCCGGCCGGCGAAGCGCCCAGCACATACATGACGAAGGTCGCCATGCCCAGCAAGCCGGCTCCTGCCTTGATCCCCATCGCGAGATCCTCGGAAGCCAGCGTATACCCCTCGCAGCGGCTTCGCGACCGATTTCTGACGGCGGCACGCGGGTTGGCCCGCTTGCATCGCAGCCTGCCCCAAGACCGGTCCGCGACCCGCCCCAGGCGAGATCCTGACGTGGCGTCCGGTGCGCGGCTTGCCGCACTTGCGCGGCATCGCCCCATCTGGTTAGGTCCGTCAGCAATCTGACTCGGGGGAAAGATGACTCGCACTCGCAGGCTCGGCGCCACGCTGGCGCTCATGGGGACGTTCGTCCTGGCGGCCGCATCACAGGCGCCCGGCTACTACCTCGCGACCTCACCTTCCTCGAACGACCAGCAGCGCTCCGAGGTGAAGGGTGAGCTGATCGTCGCCTTCAAGCAGGGCGTCTCCGACTCCGCGGCCCGCGCGGCGATTGCGGGGACCGGCGCCTCCGTCGGCCGCAAGCTCCGGCTCGGGACCCTCTACCTCGTGAAGACGGGATCGTCGAAGGACGCCGTCGCCTCGAGCCTCCGTAACCGCGGCGACGTCGAGTACGTCCAGCCGAACTTCCGCTACCTGATCGCCGCAAGCGTGGCGGGCGCGCCAGGCCCCCTGAGCGCACCGCCCCTCGCGACCGACCCGCTCTTCCCGCAGCAGTGGGACCTCCACAACACCGGTCAGCAGGGCGGCACGGCGGACGCCGACATCGACGCCCCCGAGGCATGGCAGCGGATCGGAACGAACGTGAACCAGGCGAGTGCACCGGTCGTCGCCGTTCTCGACACGGGCGTCGACTACACGCACCCGGAGCTTGCGAACACCATGTGGAGCAACCCGGGCGAGACCGGGCCGGGCGCCCAGCCGGGCGTCGATGACGACGGCAACGGCTTCGTGGACGACATCAACGGCGTGGACACCGTGCGGGGCGACGGCGACCCCATGGACGACAACTCGCACGGCACTCATGTCGCGGGCACGGTCGCGGCGCGGGCGAACAACGGCGCCGTCGGCGCGGGCGTCGCCGCCTTCCCGGGGCAGGCCCGCATCATGGCGGTGAAGATGATCGGCTGGTACGGGAACGGCGTCACCTCGGACGCGATCGACGGCTACGCCTACGCGATCGCGAACGGCGCCGACGTGATCTCGAACAGCTGGGGCGGGTACGTCCCGGTCGCGGACCCCGCTCTCATGGATGCGGTCGATGCCGCCGCCGACGCAGGGATCGTGCAGGTGTTCGCGGCCGGCAACGAGAGCCTGCCGACGCCGATCCTCCCTGGTCTCCAGCGCCCTCCGGGATCTCTGCGAGTCGCCGCGACGACCCGCTTCGACGGGCGCGCGTCCTTCTCCAACTACAACCCGGCGTTGATCGAGATCGCCGCCCCGGGCCAGGACATCATCTCGCCGGTGCCCACGTCGAGTGGCCTCGTGGGCACCCCGAACACGCTGCTGTTCACACAGGCGTACCTGCCCGAGCAGCCGCGCGAGTTCATCCGCCGCTCACTCCAGGAGCTGGGCGCCGGGGCGGGATCGTCCTTCCTGCTGGTCGACGACGACGGCTTCGACAACGATCCGGCGAACCAGTACCACGAGGTCGCCCGTATCAAGTCGCATCTGGAGGCCCTCGGTCACACGGGCATCCAGACCACGAGCGTGCCCTTCGAGGGCTGCGAGTACCAGACGCCGTACGTCATCGATCTGTTCGGCTTCGTAGGCGTCTACGGCAACTGCGAGAACGTGAACGAGCCACCGCCGGGCAGGCCCGGCCCGAGCGCGGCCGAGATGGCCGGCAAGGTCGTGATCTGGTACCTCCGCAGCGACGACGTGAATTCGCTCGTGGAACAGGATCGCGCCGCCATCCGCGAGCACGTCGCCAACGGCGGCAAGATCATGGTCATCGGTCAGGGCGTGGCGCGCGAGCTGGGGCACGAGACGAACCTCGAGCTGGCCCCGATCGACAACCTGCTCGGTGTCGACGACTACGAGGCCGGCAAGGACCCCGCTTTCCTGCGCGACGTTCTCGGGGCCAAGGTGGTCATGAGCTACATCGAGCAGGACTTCCTCCACGGGCAGCCCGGAACGGCGTTCGCCGGCTACGAGGTGCAGAAGAGCGGGTGCAACATCCCGGTCTACTGCTTCCCTGATGGCGTGCTCCCGGTCGCGGGGGGCCGGGCGGTCGGGACGTTCGACGCGTTCGACAGCTACTCGGGCACCTCCATGGCCGCGCCTCACGTCTCCGGGGCGGCCGCGCTGGTTCTCGCCGCACGCCCGACGCTCAGCGCGGCCCAGGTCGTGCAGGCGATCGAGGCGGGCGCCGACCGGCTGCCGGGACAGCAGATCTACGTCCAGGAGGGCCGCCGGTTGAACGCCGACGGGGCCCTGCGGGAGGCCGGCCTGATCGCGGGCGGATGACTTCCGTGCGCCATTCCGTCCGCGACGCTGCTACCGTCCGCCCCGTTCCGCCGAGACAAGCTCGGCAAAGTAGTGCGAGCGCCCGTATGTCGTTGCTTTTCAGCATCCTCTGCGACGCAGCACACGAATAAGACGGAGGACAAGTAATGGCTACTGGCACCGTGAAGTGGTTCAACGACGACAAGGGCTTCGGCTTCATCACCCCTGATGAGGGCGGCAAGGACCTTTTCGTCCACCACACCGGCATCGCCGGCGACGGCTTCAAGTCGCTCGCCGAGGGCGCCAAGGTCTCCTACGACGCCGAGTCCGGCGACAAGGGTCCCAAGGCGGTCAACGTCCAGGCCGTCTGACCCACCCGGTCAGAACTGAGCCGTCCCGGAGCGGGTCGGGCGCCAAGGCGCCCGGCCCGTTTCGGCTTTAAGGCCCGTCGCAGCCGGGCGCTCTGTGCGCTCGGTCACACTCCGACCCGGGCGCGATGCGTTACCAACCTCACAAGCTACGGAGGAGAGACGAGTGAGCCAGGATCTGCCCGCGGGCCCGCCCTACCCGGCCGCGATCCAGGGCGTGGCCTTCTGGAACCGCCCGCTTGCCTTCCTCGAGCGCTGCCGCGCGCGCTACGGGAACCGCTTCACGATGCGCCTGCCGGTCGCGCCGCCGTTCGTGATGCACTCGGACCCGGCGCACGTGAAGGAGATCTACACCGCTCCGCCCGACGTGCTGCGCCCCGGCCAGGGAGCGCGCGTGCTCGCCCCGGTCGTGGGCTGGAACTCGGTGATCCTCCTCGACGAGGCGCCGCACATGGCGCAGCGCAAGTTGATGCTTCCCGCCTTCCACGGCGAGAAGATGGCGCGCCTCGCGGGTCTCATGGAGGAGGTCGCCGAGCGGGAGATCGCGACCTGGCCACGCGACGAGCCGGTGGCGCTCCATCCCCGCATGCAGCGGCTCACGCTGGAGATCATCCTGCGGGCGGTCTTCGGCCTCGACGCCGGCGAGCGGCTCGAGGGCCTGCGCGAGCGCCTCGGCGCCATGCTCGTCTTCGGGGACCGGCCGATCAGCCTCATGCCTCCCACCGAGGGCACGCTGGCCTACCGCGTGCTCGAGCGGGTCGGGCCGTTCGCCCGCTTCGCGAAGCTCCAGGCCGGGGCCGACGAGCTGATCTTCGGCCTGATCGCCGAACGGCGCGCCGCCGCCGAGGAACGCGACGACATCCTCTCGATGCTGCTCGCGGCGCGCCACGAGGACGGCTCGCCGATGTCCGAGCAGGAGGTGCGGGACGAGCTGATGACGATGCTCGTCGCGGGCCACGAGACCACCGCGTCGACTCTCGCCTGGGCCTTCGAGCGCCTGCCTCGCCACCCGGAGGTCATCGCATCCCTGCGCGACGAGATGGAGGGCGGCGACGACGCCTACCTCACGGCGACGCTCCAGGAGGTCCTGCGCCGCCGCCCCGTCCTGCCGAACACAGCGCCGCGGTTCGTCGCCAAGCCGGTCGAGATCGGCGGCCGCCACTACGAGCCCGGCTGCGCGCTCGTGGCGAACGCGTACCTGGTCCACCACGACCCCGAGACCTACCCGGACCCGTACGCGTTCCGGCCGGAGCGCTTCATCGACGAGGCGCCCGGGACCTACACCTTCATACCGTTCGGGGGCGGGCGCCGCCGTTGCCTCGGGGCCAGCTTCGCGATGGCGGAGATGAAGATCGTGATGCGCGCGGTGCTCGGGGCCTGCGACCTCCAGCGGGTCGGCACCGGCTTCGAGCGGCCGCAGCGGCGCAACATCACGATCCGCCCCGGGAACGGCGCGACGGTGGCGCTCCTGGACCGGAGCGCGGCAGGCCGCGCGCCCGAGGAGGCCGTCGCCGCGTGACCACCGCGACGGTGGCGGCGCAACCCGACCTCGTCCGCCGGGCCTGGGCGCGACTGAGGTGGACGGGCTGGGTCGCCGTGGCCGCCGGCTCGGCGGTGATCTTCGCCGCGGTCGGGTTCCTGCTTCCCGTGTTCGTTCCCGCCGAGGACCACGAGGCCGTCGCACTCCTGAACGCGCCCATGGTCCTCGCCGCCCTCGCGGCAGGGGGCGCGCTGCTCAACCGCTTCTTCGGCCGGTACGCGCGCTCGACGCTCGCATGGCTCGTCGAGGGCCGCGTGCCCACGCCGCGGGAGCACACGCGGACGCTCCAGCTCGCGCTCCACTCCGCGAAGGCCATCGCCGCGGTCTGGGCGGCTTTCGGCGCGGCGATCGTCCTGGTGAACACGCTGGCGCAGTCGTGGGAGGCGGCGGTGATCGTGGGGGCCACCGCCTGGCTCGGCGCCGAGACGACCTGCGCGCTCTTCTACCTCGCAGCGGAGCGTGAGCTTCGCCCGATCACGGCGGCGGCGCTCGCCGTCCGGGGTCCCAGCGGCGTCGTCGCGCCAGGCGTCCGCGTGCGCCTGTTCGCCGCGTGGCTGCTCGGTACGGGCGTCCCGCTGCTCGGGATCGCGGCCGTTGCCGGCCTCGCGAGCGCCGATCCCACGGCGGACGGGGGCGCCGTCGCGGCCGCCGTTCTCTTCCTGGCGGGCGTCGGCTCGGTCACCGGCCTGCTCGCCACGCTCTTCGCAGCCAAGGCGATCGCCCACCCGGTGCGGGCGGTGCGGACCGGCCTGGCCCGCATCGCCGAGGGCGAGCTCGACACGGCGGTGGCGGTCGACGACGCGAGCGAGGTCGGGCTGCTCCAGGCGGGCTTCAACCGGATGGCTGACGGCCTGCGCGAGCGGGAGCGCATCCGCGACCTGTTCGGGCGGCAGGTGGGCGAGGAGGTCGCGCGCGCGGCCCTGCGCAACGGCACCCGCCTCGGCGGCGAGGAGCGCCTCGTAGGGGCTCTCTACGTGGACCTGCTCGGCTCCACCTCGATGGCGCTCGCGATGCCGCCGACCGAGGTCGTGCGCGTCCTCAACCGCTTCTTCCGGGTCGTCGTCGAGGCGGTCGAAGCGGAGGGCGGGTTCGTCAACAAGTTCGAGGGCGACGCCGCGCTCTGCGTCTTCGGCGCCCCGGTGCCGCGCGAGGACCCGGCCGGCGATGCCATGCGCTGCGCGCGCGCCCTGGCGGCGGGCCTGGCCCGGGAGGTCCCCGAGGTCGACTTCGGGATCGGCATCTCGGCCGGCATCGCCGTGGCGGGCAACGTCGGGGCCGAGCGGCGCTTCGAGTACACGGTCATCGGTGACCCGGTGAACGAGGCGGCGCGCCTGGCGGAGCTCGCGAAGGAGCGCCCCGACCGCGTGCTCGCCTCCGAGGCCGCGCTGAGCCGCGCCGAGCCGGGCGAGAGCGCCGCATGGTCTCTCACCGAGTCCGCGCTGCTGCGCGGCCGGAGCGCCGCGACGGGCGTCGCCCGCCCGCTCGGCTAGCCGAGGCGCCGCGCGAAGAGGTCGAGCACGAGCCCGAGGCACTGCCCCGCCAGCTCGGGGTCGTAGCGATGCCCCTCGTCGCGGATGAACGCGTGCTGGCCGTTCACCTCGTGCCATGAGAAGCGAAGCCCGGCGTCCTCCATCGCGGCGTGGATCAGCTCGCGGCCCTCGCGCGGGATGTGCGGGTCCTGGCGCCCCCACACCATCAGCAGCTCACCCCGGGCCTCGCCCATCCGGTCGAGTGTGTCGTCCTCCATGCCCGCCGCGAGGCTCCGCTTGTGGACGTCGGTGGCGTAGAAGCAGGCCGCCGCCGCGACGTCCTCGTTGAAGGCCGCGCGGAACGCGAGGTGCCCGCCGATGCAGATCCCGAAGGCGCCGAGGCCGCCGTTGCACGACGGGTGGGACGCGAGGAAATCGAGCGCCGCGCGCGCGTCGGCGTCGTAGGAGGCGAGGTCCTTGGTGACCTTGTGCGCGTTCCCGCGCTCCGCCCCGGCGTCGTCGTATGCGAGGACCACGCCCGGCTCCGGCTCGAGCTCGTGGAAGATCTCGGGCACGGCGACCACGTAGCCGTGGCCTGCGAGCCAGGCGGCCGTGCGCCGGATCGGCTCGGTCACCTGGAAGATCTCGGAGAAGAAGACCACGCCCGGCCACGAGCCCTCGCCGGCCGGCCGGTACACGTAGGTCCGCATCGTCCCGAAGTCGGTGCGGAGGTCGGCGTGCTCGCTCGAATCGACGATCACGATGCCGAGGCTACCCCGCCCGCGACATCATCGATCTGACGAGCGCGGCGCCGGGAGCGGGTCTACGATTCGCGCGGCACGCAGCAACCCCCTCCCAAAGGACTCGCATCCCCATGAAGCTCTCTCGCATTCTGACGCTTATCGCCGCGCTGTTCGCGGTCGTCACCTTGGCCGCATGCGGCGATACGACGCTGGATACGGCGAAGGTCGAGGACGAGGTGCAGGAGCTCGCCGAGGGCGAGGACATCGAGGTCGACAAGGTCGAGTGCCCGGAGGACGTCAAGGCCGAGGACGGCGACGAGTTCGAGTGCGACGTCGAGACCGAGGACGGCGTCGACTTCGAGGCCGAGGTCGAGCAGACGAGCTCCGACGGCGACGTTCGCGTGCGGATCTCCTCGGACGAGCTCGCGCGCGCCAAGCGCGGCGGCGAGGCCCCCGACCCCGCCCCCTCGGGCGGAGGCGCGGCCACGGGTCAGGACGCCGAGCTCATCGAGCAGGCCGTCCGCTCGTTCGTGACGGCCGCGCGCGACGGCGACGCGGCGACCTTCTGCGGCCAGCAGACCGACGCGCGGCTCGCCAAGCGCTACGGCGACATCCAGAACTGCGTCGAGTCGGAGGAGGCCACGACGCCGGTCCCCAGCATCCCCGCCGGCGACACGGTCGCCGTCGAGATCACCGACCTCGCACCGCCGCGGGCGACCGTCAAGGTCGGAAGCCCCGGGAGCACCTACGAGATGCTCAACGAGGGCGGCGAGGGCGGCTGGGCCATCGACGCGATCGACGGGGAGTGACGGCTGCGGGCCGGCCGGTTCGCGGCCGCCTGCTAGGACAGATGTCCAGGAAATGGGCGCCTCGGGGCACTGGGCGCCCAGAATTCCTCTCTGATGAGCGACCGGCCCGTTGACATCGCACGCAAGGCCTTCGCGGCCTTCGCCGCCCGGGACATCGAGGCGCTCCTGCCGCTGCTCGATCCGGACGTCGAGTTCCTGCCGGTGACCGCGATGATCACCTCGGACGGTGAGCCCTACCGCGGGCATGAGGGGATGCGGCGCTACTTCGAGGACGTGGAGCGCGTCTGGGACGAGCTGCGCGTGACTCCGCGGGACTTCAGCCTGCACGGCGAGTACGTCGTCGCGGTGGGGCGCGTCTACGCACATGGGCAGGGACGCGTCGTGGACTCGCCGGCCGCGTGGGTCTGGCGCTTCCGCGAAGGGCGGATCGTCTGGGGGAAGGTCTTCCCGGATCCCGTCGACGCGGTCGCCTACGCCGCCGCCGCGGTCTGAGCGGCGCCCGGGTCGCGCCACAGCGCCGCCTCGACCGTCGCGACGGTCTCGCGTCCCAGGAACAGCCTGCACCAGACCTCCGCGGTCCAGAGGCGAAGCACTTCGTGCCCCGTCGCCAGCCGCAGCGACTCCCGCCAGGCGGCGGCGGGAACCTCGAGCTCCTCGCGCAGCATCCCGCCGGCGAGGAATCCCGGGTCGGCCGCGGGACCGAGGTAGGCGCCCACGTCGAAGCCGAAGCCGACCTTGCGGCGGGCGGCGATCTCGGGAGGCAGGTGCGCGCGGGCGATGTCGCGCAGGACCCCCTTGCGCCGGGGCTCGACGCGCGCCTCGAGCGGCAGATTGAGCGCGAGCCCTACGACTCCGGGGTCCAGGAACGGGACGCGCGTCTCGATCGAGCTCTGCATCGTGTTCTTGTCCTGGCGGTTGAGGAGGTGGGGGAGGTAGGTGCCGAGGTCGCCCAAAAGACCCGCCTCGAGGGGCCGCCGCGTGGCCTCCGAGTGCTCGTAGGCCGCGGCCGCGCGCTCGCGTAGGCCGATCTCGTAGCGGGCCGCGTGCTCGGAGGCGCCCGGCCCTGGGAATCCGTAGGGCATCGGGTCTCCGGCGACGCGCCCGCGCCGCCGGCCGCGCAACACGCCGACGAGCCCATCACGTCGCAGCTTCCCGGATGCGAGGCGGACCACGGTGCCGAACCGGCGGTTGGCCCGCAGGTAGCGCAGGTAGTGGTCGCGGTGCAGGAAGCCGTAGCCCCCGAAGAGCTCGTCGGCGCCCTCGCCGGAGAGGAGCACCTTCACGCCCGAGTCGCGCGCGAGCGCGGCGATCTGGGCCATCGGGATCGAGCTCTCGTGCATCAGCGGGTACTCGTGGTGGAGCACGGCCGCGACGAGCCCGCGGCGCCACGCCTTCGCGTCCATGCGCACCGTCCGCAGCTCGACGCCGAGCGCCCCGGCCACCTTCTCGGCCCACGGCCCCTCGTCCGCCGCGGGCTGGTCGGAGACAGAGGCGTTGAACGCGACGACACCCGGGCTGCGCTCACGGGCGAAGGCGGTCACGAGGCTCGAGTCGATGCCGCCCGAGCACATCGTCCCGACCGGGACGTCGGCCATCAGCCGGCGGTGCACGGCGGCGCGCAGCTCGTCCTCCACCGCCGCGGCCTGGCCGGCGCGCGAAAGGCGGGCGAGCTCGCGCGCGCGCTCCGGGTCGACCTGCTCGGCCGGCTCGTACCAGCGGCGCTCCTCCAGGTCGAGCGTCTCGAGGGCGATCGAGACCACCGTGCCGGGCAGCACCCGGTCCACGCCCTCGATGTGCGTGTGCCGCCCGTTGGCCCAGCCGTGCACGGCCGTGTGCTTCAGCACGTCTCGGCGGGCGCGGCGCGGGATCCCGGCGGCGAGGAGGGCGCGGATCTCGCTCGCGAACCAGATGCCGCCGTCGTGCCGCGCGACGTAGAGGGGCTTCACGCCGAAGCGGTCACGTACGAGCAGCAGGCGGCCGCGGTTCGCGTCGAGCGCCGCGTAGGCGTAGAGGCCGTTGCAGCGCGGGATCGCTCCCTCTCCCCAGGCGGCGAGGGCGTGCAGGACCGTCTCGGTGTCGCTGCCTCCGCGCCAGGCGACGCCGCCGAGCGCCCCTCGCAGGTCGAGGTGGTTGAAGACCTCGCCGTTGTAGGTGATGAGCCAGCGGCCGTCCGGATGCGCCATCGGCTGCGCGCCGGCGGGCGTCGGATCGACGATCGAGAGGCGTGTGTGCGCCAGGCCCACCGGCCCCTCGACGGCGACGCCGGTCGCGTCCGGGCCACGATGAGCGATCGCCGCGGCCATCCGCTCGAGCACGGCAGGGTCGGGCGCCTGCCCGGGAGGTAGCACGCAGCCTGCGATCCCGCACACGGGCGGGCGACTCTAGCCGCGACGCCCGAGCGACGCCCTCAGCCGCAGGATGCGGGCGACCGACACGCGGGAGCGCGCGGGGGAGAGGCGGCGCGAGCGGTGCGCCGCCGTGACCGAGCGCGCCGCGCGGGCGCCCGCCGGGTAGCCGCCGCCGTAGAGCAGCAGGTCGACGCCCGCGAGCGCGGCTCGGACCCCGCGCTCGCCGAGATCGCCGTGGCCCTCGAGCGCGGGCGTCCCCAGCGCGTCGGTCACCGACACGCCCCTGAAGCCCAGGTCCGCGCGGAGGCGGGTGGTCGCGATCCGCAGGGACAGGGCGGCTGGCCGGCGGTCGAGTGCCGGGTAGACGGCGGTGCTCAGCATGACGAGTCCGATCCGGTCGCGGATCGCGGCGCGGAAGGGGACCTCGTCCACGCGGCGGATCTCGCGGCGCGAGAGACGCAGGCGCACCTTCGCGAAGTCGGTGTTGGCCGGCGCCGCGCCGAAGCCGGGGTAGTGCTTCGCGGTGGCCGCCACGCCCGCCGCGCGAAGCCCGCCGGCGAACGCGACCCCCATCCGCGCGACGCCCACGGGGCTGCGGCCGAACGCCCGGCGCTCGCGCTCGATCGCGCTGCCCGGCCGGGCCACGTCGAGGACCGGGGCGAGGTCCACGTTGGCGCCCGAGCGGCGCAGCAGGCGTCCGGCCTCCAGGCCGGCGGCGCGCGCACGCGCCGTGTCGCCCGTCCGGCCGATCTCGGCAGCCGACCGGCGAGGGCCGCCGGGGATCCGCCGCACCGGGCCGCCCTCCTGGTCCACGGCGACGATCAGCGGGACATCCAGGCCGGGCGGGCGCGGTATGCGCTGGAGCCGCCGCATCTCGCGGCGAAGCGCGGCGGCAGTCCCGACGTTGCGCGAGAAGATGATCACCCCGGCCGCCTCGCCGCGGCGGATGCGGCGCACGAGCGCGGCGGGGGCGCGCCTGCCGGCGTAGGCGAACAGCACGCGCTGGCCGGCCAGTTGGGCGTCCGTCAGCCCGGCGGCGACCGCGGCCGGGGTGAGGCGGCCGCTGGCCGAGCCGGAGCCCTCGACCCGGGCCGAGGCGTGGGCGGGGAGAGCCCCGCAGAGCGCCAGCGCGAGGGCGAGGCGCCTCATCGGAAGCGGACGCTCACGACGTTCTGGCCTGGGCGGGGCGCCTCGACCGTCCCGTCGTCGTCATAGGCGCGCGAGCGGATCGTCCAGACGCCGCGGGGCAGCAGCCGGCCGATGCGGAGGGTGAAGCGGAGGTCGTTGACGACGCGGGCGCGCAGGTGGAGCGGCCGCGCGCAGGAGCCGCGCCGCAGCTTGCCGCGGCGCCCCAGCCACTCGCAGGCACGCCCACGGCGGCGCCCGACCGCGACCTCGACGCGGCTGACGCGGCCGTCGTCCTGCACGGTCCCGGCGACGAGCCGCGCCTTGCGGCGAAGCGGCGTCCCGAACGGCTCACCGATGAGGGAGCGGGGAGGCAGGTCGATGCCGACGGTCGCCGCCTCGAGCGCACCGGTCAGCACGTCCTTTCGGTAGACCCGGGCGCGGGCGCTGGGCGGCGTTCCGGGCACGAGGTCGGTGGCGCGCGAGGAGAAGGCGACGAAGCGCCCGTCCTGGGAGAGCGCGCCGCCGCTCGAGGGGCCGCCCGCCTCGCTGCCGTCGGGGCGGGTGGAGGCGCGCAGGAGCGTGCCGGCCGCGAGGTAGCGGACGAAGACGTCGGCGCGGCCGTTGCCGTCGCCGGGAACGAGGTTCGAGGCGTTCGAGCTGAACCCGATCGCCTGGCCGTCGAACGAGATCGAGTCGGCCGTGGAGTCGCCGTTCGCGGGAGCGCCGTCGGCGGCGTTCGAGACGAGCGTCACCTTGCCGTCGGTCACGTCCTTGAGGAAGACGTCGATCGTGCGCCCGTTCAGGTCGCCGCCCGGGAGGTCGGTCGCGTCGGAGTCGAACGCGACGAAGCGGCCGTCGGGGGAGATGCGGGGGTTCGTGCCATTCCCGTTCGATGCGGTCGCGCCCGCCGGCACGTCGACGATCCGGGTCTCTCCGGACTGGAGGTCGCGCCAGTAGACCCCCGCCCGCTCGCCGTCGCCGGGGACGAGTCCGCCCGCGTCGCTCGTGAAGGCGACATAGCGCCCGTCGGCGGAGATCGACGGGTCGAGCGAGGTGCCCGAGGTGTTCACGGTGTCCTGGAGCGGGTCCGAAACGCGGCGGACCTCGCCGGTGAACATGTCGCACCAGTAGACGTCGGTCTGGAGGTTGCGGTCGGGAGCGAGGTTCGTGGCGCGCGACTCGAACGCGACGTGGTGGCCGCCTGCGCTGATCGCCGGGTTCTCGGCGTCGTCGTTCCCGCGAGCGCAGACGCGGCGCGTTTCGCGGCGGGCGAGGTCGCGTCGGAAGATCATGTAGTCGGAGACGCGTCCCGCGAGGTCCTGGCT
>DATMJO010000162.1:0-6848 GCA_035553855.1 Thermoleophilaceae bacterium
GACGAGGGCGAGGCCCGCGCCGCGGTCGAGACGTTCTTCGGCGAGCGCCGCTTCGGCGAGACCGACGTGGTGATCGAGGAGTTCCTGGAAGGAGAGGAGCTGTCGCTTCTGGCGCTCTGCGACGGCGAGCGCGCGGTCCCCATGGCCCCGGCCCAGGACTACAAGCGCATCTTCGACGGGGACGAGGGGCCGAACACCGGAGGGATGGGCAGCTACTCGCCCGTGCCGACCTTTGACGACGCGAAGGCGAAGGCGCTCTCGCTGGCGGTGCACCAGCCGATCGTCGACGAGTTGCGCCGCGCCGGCACGCCCTACCACGGCGTCCTCTACGCGGGGCTGATGATGACCGCGGCCGGTCCGCGGGTGCTCGAGTACAACTGCCGCTTCGGCGACCCCGAGACCCAGGCCGTCCTGCCGCGGCTCCGCTCCGACCTGCTCGACGTGCTCGAGCGCTCGGCCCGCCCCGGGGGCCTCGAGGGGATCGAGCTCGAGTGGTCGCCGGACTGGGCCGTCACGGTGGTGCTCGCCTCGCGTGGCTACCCCGAGTCCTCCTCCAGCGGGCAGGCGATCAGCGGGCTCGACCGGATCGACTCGATCGACGTCGAGATCCTGCACGCGGGCACCGCCGAGCGGGATGGGACAATCGTGACCGCAGGAGGCCGCGTCCTTAACGTGACCGGCCTCGGGTCGAGCCCGGGCGCGGCGCGCGAGCGCGCGTACGGCGCGGCAGACCGGATCGAGTTCGATGGCAAGCAGATTCGCCGCGACATCGCGGCCCGAGCAGTGGAGCGTGTGAACGCATGAATGAGCCGGTGACAGAGACGCAGGCCGAGGCGGCCGAGTTCGCCACGGGGGACGGTCCGCTGGTCGGGATCGTGATGGGTTCCGACAGCGACATGGAGGTGATGAAGAAGGCGGCCTCCGAGCTGGAGTCGAGGGGCATCGCCCACGAGATCCAGGTGATGAGCGCGCACCGCTCCCCGGATCTCGTGGCGGAGTACTCCAAGGAGGCCCGCAGCCGCGGACTCCGCGTGATCATCGCGGGCGCCGGCCTGGCCGCCGCGCTGCCCGGGGTAGTGGCGGCGCACACCGACCTGCCGGTCATCGGCGTGCCGCTCACGAGCCGCATGTCGGTCTCCGGCGGGCTCGACGCACTGCTCTCGATCGTGCAGATGCCTCCCGGGGTGCCGGTGGCGACGGTGGGCGTGGACAACGCCAAGAACGCGGCGGTGCTCGCCGCGCGCATCCTCGCCGCGTGATCGAGCGCTACACGCGGCCGGAGATGGCGTCGGTCTGGTCCGAGCAGCGGAAGCTCGATACCTGGCTCGAGGTCGAACTTGCCGTGGTCGACGCGCTGTCGGAGGCCGGGGTCGTTCCGGCCGGGGACGCGGCCGAGATCCGGGGGAAGGCGGCCTTCACGGTGGAGGAGGTCAAGGAGCGCGAGCGGGTCACCGACCACGACGTCGCCGCGTTCGTGGACGTGGTGGCGGGATCGGTCGGGCCGGCCGGTCGTTGGTTCCATCACGGGCTGACCTCCTCGGACGTGCTCGACACCGCGCTCGGACTGCAGCTCGCGGCCGCCGGAGAGATCCTCGTGGCGGGTGCCCGCGGCTACCGCGACACGCTCGTGCGGCAGGCGCGCGAGCACAGCGGGACGCTCTGCGTGGGCCGCACGCACGGCGTCCACGCCGAGCCGACCACGTTCGGCGTGAAGCTCGCGGGCTTCGCGTTCGAGGCCGACCGCAACCTCCGCCGGCTCACGGCGGCGGTGGAGCAGGCCTCGGTCGGCGCCCTCTCGGGCGCCGTGGGCACCTACGCGGCCAACGGCCCGGAGATCGAGGAGGCCGTGCTCGCAAGGCTCGGCCTGCGACGCGAGGACGTCTCGACCCAGGTCGTGGCGCGCGACCGCCACGCCGAGCTCCTGTCGGCCGTGGCATGCGCGGGCGCGGGCCTCGAGCGCTTCGCGACGGAGATCCGCCATCTCCAGCGCACAGAGGTGCGCGAGGTCGAGGAGCCGTTCCGGGCCGGTCAGAAGGGCTCGTCCGCCATGCCGCACAAGCGCAACCCGATCGTCTGCGAGCGGCTCACGGGGATCGCGCGCCTGCTGCGGGGCTACGCGCAGGCGGGGCTCGAGAACGTCGCGCTGTGGCACGAGCGCGACATCTCCCACTCGTCGGTCGAGCGGGTCGTCCTTCCGGACGCCACGGCGCTGCTCGACTACGGCCATCACCTCGCGACCCGCGTGGCGGGCGAGATGACGGTGCACCCGGAGCGGATGCGCGCCAACCTGGACGCGACCCATGGTGCGCTCTACTCCCAGCGGGCGCTGCTCGCGCTCGTCGAGTCGGGGCTCAGCCGCGACGAGGCATACCGGGTGGTCCAGGCGAACGCCCAGCGCGCCTGGGACGAGGCCATCCCCTTCCGCGATCTGCTGGCCGAGGCCGCGCCGGACCTGGATCTGGACGCGGTCTTCGACGCCTCGGCGTTCGTCCGCTACGCAGACGACCTGGTGAAGCGGCTCGACTCGCTGGGCTGAGCCCCGCCTGGACCGCGCCGGGCCCCACGCCCTGCGAACGAGGAAAAAAACGTCCCTGGCACCCTTCATTCACGGGGTGAAATTGAGGTCCCTGCCACCTGCGTGTGTCAGCGCTCGCTGAGCGCCGCCGCGGGCTCGGCCTCGACCGCCGGCTCCGCTCCCGGGTCCGGTGCCGAGGGCCGCGACTCCTCGCGTACTACGCTCGCCACCGACGCCACGATGACGCCGGCCGCGGCGATCACCAGCGGCGTGACCTCCTCGCTGAGGATCGCCCAGCCGAGGAACACGGCGATGATCGGGTTGACGTAGGCGTAGGTGGCGACGATGGAGATCGGCGCGTTCTGCAGGAGCCAGACGTAGGCGGTGAACGCGAGCAGGCTGCCGATGACGACGAGGTAGCCGAAGGCGAGCGCCGAATCCGCGCTGATCGCCCCGAGGTCGGCCTCGCCGGCCTCGCCTGCGATGAGGCCGACGGCGAGCATGAAGGCCCCTCCGATCAGCATCTGGATGGAGGTCGAGAGGAACGCGTCCCCGGGAAGCGAGACCCGCGGGGAGCGAGACCAGAACGACCCGAGCGCCCAGAGCGCCGCCGCGAGCACGACGAGCAGCGAACCTCCCAGCGGGGCGTCGTCGGGCCGGTCCGCCGGCAGGAGCAGCAGGGCGAGCCCGCCGAAGCCCACGGCCACCGCGGCGAGCGTCGTGGCGGACACACGCTCGCGTGCCAGCCTGCGCAGCAGCACGACCCAGAGGGGGACCGAGCCGACGAGCAGCGCGGCGAGGCCGGAGGGGACCTCCTTCTCGGCGAGCGTCACGAGGCCGTTGCCGCCCGCGAGCAGGAGCACGCCCACCAGCGCCGCGCCCGCGATCTCCGAGGGGCCGACGCGCATGGCGCCCAGCCCCCGCCGCGCGGCGAGAAGCGCCCAGAACACGGCCCCGGCTATGACGAAGCGAATCCCGGCGCCGAGAAACGGCGGGATCGTCTCGACCATCACCCGGATCGCGAGGTAGGTCGAGCCCCACACCAGGTAGACCGTGGCCAGGGCGGCGGGGAGCATGAGGCGCTCGGACACCCGCGGAAGGCTCCCGGCCGGGAGCGCCCCGGTCAATGCCGGACAATGCGGGATTGTCGGCAGGCGGCGCCTCTGCGCGGACCCCTTGGACGACGGGCTCCCTTGCTAGCCTCGGCCCGGTGAACGACCTAGTCGCACAGGGCAAGGTCAGGGACATCTACGAAGCCGGCGAGGGCCGGCTGCTGATGGTGGCCTCCGACCGGATCTCGACCTACGACGTCGTGCATCCGACGCCCATCCCCGACAAGGGGAAGGTGCTCACCGGCGTCTCGATCTTCTGGTTCGAGAAGACCGCCGACATCGTGCCGAACCATGTCATCTCCTTCAGCGACGACGTGCCGGCGGAGCATCGCGGGAGGGCACTGCTCGTCGAGCGCCTCGAGATGGTCCCCGTCGAGTGCGTCGTGCGCGGCTACATCACCGGCTCGGGCTGGAAGGACTACCAGGCCACCGGCGCGGTCTGCGGCGTCGAGCTTCCCGCGGGCCTCGAGGAGTCCGAGCAGCTCCCGGAGCCGATCTTCACGCCCGCCACCAAGGCCGAGGTCGGCGACCACGACGAGAACGTGGACTTCGACCGCGCCGCGGAGATCATCGGCGACCGCGGACTGCTCGAGGAGCTCCGCGAGCTCTCGATCGCCGTATACCGGCGCGCCGCCGACCACGCGCGCGAGCGGGGGATCATCCTGGCCGACACCAAGTTCGAGTTCGGGCGCGACTCCCGGGGCCGGATCGTGCTCGGCGACGAGGTGCTCACCCCCGACTCCTCCCGCTTCTGGCCGGCCGACACCTACGAGCCCGGCCGCTCCCAGCCCTCCTTCGACAAGCAGTACGTGCGCGACTGGGCCTCGTCGTCGGGCTGGGACAAGTCCCCGCCGGCGCCGGCCATCCCCGACGAGGTCGTCGCGGGCACGCGCGAGCGCTACGTCGAGGCCTACGAGCTCATCACGGGCGAGCCGTTCTCGGCCTGGCTCGAGCGGAGCGGCTCGGAGTGACCCGGGCCCGGGTGCTCATCCGGCCGAAGGAGGGCATCCTCGATCCCCAGGGCCAGACGGTGGAGCGTGCGCTCCCCGCGCTCGGCTTCGAGGGAGTCGGGCACGTGCGGGTGGGCCGGCTCGTGGAACTCGAGGTCGATGACGTCTCGCAGGTGGCGGAGATGTGCGAGAAGCTGCTCGCCAACCCGCTGATAGAGGACTACGAGATCGTCGAGCTCGACCCCGCGGCTGCGTGAAGTTCGGCGTCGTCAGGTTCCCCGGGAGCTGCGACGAGGTCGACGCGCTCCAGGCCTGCGCGCGCTACGGCGACGCGGAGCTTCTCTGGCACGGCGACGCCGACCTGCGGGGCGTAGACGCCGTCGTCGTCCCCGGCGGCTTCTCATACGGCGATTACCTGCGCGTGGGGGCGATCGCGCGCTTCTCGCCGGTGATGGGCGAGGTCGCCCGCTTTGCGCGCGGCGGCGGGCCCGTGCTCGGGATCTGCAACGGCTTCCAGGTGCTCTGCGAGGCGGGGCTCCTGCCCGGCGCGCTGCTGCCGAACACCGGCCTCCGCTTCCTCTGCCGGCGTGTGGAGATCGTGGTCGAGCGCGCCGGCACCGCCTTCACCCGCGCGTGCGCGGAGGGGGAGCGGCTCTCCATCCCGGTGAAGCACACGACCGGGCGCTGGTGGGCGCCGCCCGACGTGGCGGCGAGCGTGGAGGCGAGCGGGCAGGTCGCGCTGCGCTACGCGCCCGGCCAGAACCCGAACGGCTCGCTCGGGGACGTCGCCGGGGTCGCCAACGAGGCGGGCAACGTGCTGGGCCTGATGCCCCATCCCGAGCATGCCGTGGACCCGCTGACCGGATCCGCCGACGGGGGCCGCCTGTTCGAGTCCCTCGCCGCCGCAGTCCCGGCGTGAGCCAGACCGTGGCCAAGCACCGCGATCTCGGCCTGACCGACGCGGAGTACGACCTGATCGTCGAGAAGCTCGGGCGCGAGCCGAACGACGTGGAGCTCGCGATGTTCTCGCTCATGTGGTCGGAGCACTGCGGCTACAAGCATTCGCGGCGCCTGCTCTCGAAGCTGCCCACGGAGGGGCCGCACCTGCTGATGGGTCCGGGCGAGAACGCGGGCGCGGTCGACGTGGGCGACGGGCTCGCGATCGCCTTCAAGGTCGAGTCGCACAACCACCCGAGCGCCGTCGAGCCCTTCCAGGGAGCCGCCACCGGGGTCGGCGGCATCCTCCGCGACGTGTTCGCGGTCGGCGCGCGCCCGATCGCGATCCTCGACTCGCTGCGCTTCGGCGAGCTCGACTCGCGCCGCTCGCGCTACCTGCTCGACCACGCCGTCGGCGGGATCGGCCACTACGGCAACTCGATCGGCGTGCCGACGGTCGGCGGCGAGGTCTACTTCGAGGCGCCCTACGAGCAGAACTGTCTGGTCAACGCCATGGCGCTCGGCCTCGCGCGCGCCGACGCGATCATGCGCAGCGCCGCGACGGGTGTCGGGAACGTACTCGTGCTGTTCGGCGCCTCGACGGGGCGCGACGGGATCGGCGGCGCGTCGGTGCTCGCCTCGGCCGAGCTCGGCGAGGGCGACGAGGCGAAGCGCCCCAGCGTCCAGATCGGCGATCCCTTCGAGGAGTCGAAGCTCGTCGAGTGCTGTCTCGAGCTGCTCGACCGCGAGCTGCTCGCCTCGCTCCAGGATCTCGTCGCCGCCGGGCTTACGTCCAGCTCGTCCGAGATGGCGTCGAAGGGCCAGGTCGGGATCGATCTCGACGTCGGCCTCGTGCCGCTCCGCGAGGAGGGGATGGAGGCGTTCGAGGTGATGGTCTCGGAGTCCCAGGAGCGGATGCTCTGCGTGGTCGAGCCGGGCCTGCTCGACGACGTGCTCGCGGTCTGCGCGCGCCTCGAGGTGCGGGCCACGCCGATCGGCGAGGTCACCGCCAACGGCCGGCTGCGAGTGCTCCGCGACGGCGAGGTGGTGGGCGACATCCCGGTCGGCCCGCTGGTCGACGACTGCCCCGCCTACGACCTGGACCCCGCTCCGCCCGAGGCGGGGCTCTACCCGCCCCCACCCGCACGCATCGGCGACGGCGCCTCGGCCGCGGACACCCTGACGGCGCTGCTCGCCGCCCCCAACATCGCGAGCAAGCGCTGGGCGTTCGACCAGTACGACTGCATGGTCGGCTCGCGCTCGGTCCTCGCCCACGAGCGGGGAGCGCCCGGCGCCCCGGTCCAGCCGCAGACCGCCGACGCCGCGGTGCTGAGC
>DATMJO010000163.1:0-69628 GCA_035553855.1 Thermoleophilaceae bacterium
GCGGAAGGCGCTGTTGATCGACAGGTGGAGGCCTGCTTCGCTGCGAGCGGCGGCCGCCAAGCGGTCGAACGCCTCCGCCACGTCGGGGCGCATCGGCTTGCCCATGCGGTAGGCGAGCGGGCCGGAGTAGCCGCCGCCGCTTGCGTACGGCGGCATGCCGAGGCCGCCGCCCGCGGAGGGGACGAGCTCCGCCGCCGCGCGCGCCCTGACCGGCACCGGCGCGCGCCCCTCGGCGAGCGGCTCCGGTAGCGGCAGCTCGCCGCGCACGTGCACCGCCACCCGCACCGGCGCGAACGACCCCCGCTCGGGGAACGACACGTCCTCCGGATCGATCGGCACGCCGTTGCGGCGCGCTGTGCGCACCGCCACCCGCCGCGCGAGCGCCAGGTACTCCCCCACCGGCAGGTGCCGCGGGTTCGCCACCCCCGGCTCCAGGTACGCCGGCTCGAACAGCCGCGGGTAGGCGTCGCTCATCGCCGCCGCGGCCGAGACCGCCGCCAGATCGGCAGCACGCTGATGCTTCGACTTCGCCCCCAGCGCGTTGCCGATCCCGCCCAGAACCAGCGCGCCGACCAGCACCGCCGCCACGACACCCAGCAGCAACATCAGGGCCTGCCCGCCCTCCTCCGCAGGGAGCCGATGGAGACGCGTGCGCATGCCCACCACGGTCGCGTGCCGCGATGCGCGAGGCAGTCACGAGCGTCACGCGTACCGCAAGCGTGCGTAAAGAGCACGGAGCGGAGGCGCTGCGCGGGGCCGGTTGATCGGGACGAGGCGCTCAGCCCCTGTGGTGCGCTCTACACGGACTCGACCGTGTTCCGCCGATCCTGGCTCACGGGTTGCGGAAAGGATTCTCGACCCGGATGCCGGCGTAGTCCTGACTGTCGCTCAGATCCTCGGAGAGGACGACGTCGCATCCGAGCGAGCGGGCAGCCTCCACGATCGCCGCGTCCCAGTAGGAGATCCCGAACCGCTGCCGGGTCGTCATGGCCCCCAGCATTACCGCGGTGGTGATATCTGCGACGGGGAAGACGAGGAGGGACTCGACGAGTCTTGCCGCCTGCTCATGGGAGATCCGGTCCGGCCGACTCTCACGCGTCGCCTGCACGTAGAACTCCTGAAGGACCTGGACCGACAGCGCCACATCCCCGGCGTCGAGGATGGCATTCGCGCGGCTCGCTTTGTCCCGCTCCTCCGGCGCGCTGGAGATCGCATACAGGAGGACGTTCGTGTCAGCGAACGGCACGGTCGTGCAGCTCATCGCGCGAGATCCGGTCGCCGCCGCTGAAGCTCTTGATCCCGGCCGCGATCTCGTACCACTGGCCTCTCGCCCGCGCCAGGTCCATGCTTCGCTCGGAGAGCGAGCTCAGGTACTCGGAGACGAGCGCGCTCACCGAGCTCCCCCGCTCGGCGGCGCGGATCCGCGCCTCGCGGTAGACCTCGTCAGGCACCGAAACCGTGATGTTCTTCACGCCGCGACAGTACCACAGGACCACAGCTACTGTGAACCACAGACCGCAGCCTCCGCGTCGGACAGCAACCTCAGGGCCCGCGCATCCGACCAAACCTGACCGCGCTTGACCCGTTCGAGGTAGCGGCTGAGGCTTCTGGCGCAGCTCTCGACTCCGACCCGCTCGCATGTGCGTCGTGAGGTGGCACTTGGCTACCGCTCACAGAGGGAAGCGAGACGAGCCACGGCCTCGGTAAACGGACCGGTTCCCGGCCTGCCCGCGGCAGCCAGGCGCGCACAACCGCGCGAGCGCGGAAGTGCCACGTCCGACCGGCCGCCCCAGCGCTCGCCCACCGATCCGCCGCCGTTCAGGACCACGAGCGGGCGCGGGCCGACCCGCGCCAGCCGCTCCGCCAGGACCGCCGCGAGCGCCGGCTCGTCGGTCTCGCCTGCCACGAGCACGACCGCCGTCGCGAGCGAGGCGGCCGGCGCCGCCTGCGTGACAGGGCCCGCGTCGATCACGAGCGGCGCGAGCCCCGCCAGGGCACGCTCGGCCTCCGCCGGCCCCGCCGGCCCGACGAGGCAGAGCCGCCCGCTCGCTCGCGCGTCGAGCCCGCCGCGAGTGCTCGCCGCCCGGGCCAGGCGCGCGGCGGCCGCGGTTCCCAGCGGGAGCCCGGCCGGGGCGCTCTCGGCCGAGACCGCCGCGGCGCCGCCCGGATCGAGCCGCGCGAGCTCGACGCCGAGCGCGCGCGCCACCGTGGTCGCGCCCGTTCTCGCCCGGAGGCCGCAGACGGCGACGACCGGCGGGACGGCCGGCCCGCATGACTGCAACGAAGGCGGCGCGGATGCCTCCTGCGCAGGCTCGAGCAGGAAGGCCTCGGCCCGCGCCAGAAGGGTCGAGAGGACCGATGGCGGGGTCGCTCGCGTCGCGGCTCGCTCACTCACGGCGCCTCCACGTGCGCCGACTCCGAGACCTCCAGGGTGCGTGCGACTGCGTCGATCGGAGCCGGCGGGCGCATCCGGATACGCACCGTTCCGCCGGACTCGCTGACTCGCATCCGGGCGCGTGACCAGCCAGGCACCGCGCGGCGCGCCGCGCGCTCGGCGTCGCCCCCCGCCGCCACGGCGAGCGCTCCGGCCTCGGCCGCCGCCGCCGCGAGCGACTTCGAATAGCCGACGGCGAGCAGTTGCATCAGCGCGAGCCCCACGAGGACGAGAGCCGGGAGCGCGCCGACCGCCTCGACGGTCGCCTGTCCGCGCTCACCTGCGCCGGCCGGGGGCCGACCGGCGCGCGACTGCGGCGAGGAACTCATCGGCTGCCTCCCAGAGCGCCCGCGGCGGGCCCGCCGGCGCGCGACCGCAGCGAGGGATTCATCCGCCGCCTCCCAGCGAGGCCTCGGCGGAGACGCTCACCGGCGACCGCCAGCGCGGGTGGACGAACGGCACCCGCAGGCGCACACGCACCGCTCCGTCGCGCCGCTCGACCCGCAGACCGCGCTCCATGCCCCGCGGCAACGCGCTGCGCGCCGCGGCGCGGGGGTCGCGACCGACGAGGTCGGCCCGGGCGGCCACCCGCGCCGCGTTGCCCACGAGCCAGAGCGCGTGCCCCGCGAGCGCGAGTTGCCAGACGATCAGGGCGCCCGCGATGAGCGCGGGAATCGAGGCGACGAACTCGACCGACGCCTGCCCAGCCTCCGGGCCCGTGACGCGCGTGAGGGGCATGCGCCCGAGGATCGCGGGGAGCGCGTGAGGGCCGGGTTCCGCGCGTTACGGGCGCGCGACGGGCGGGTGACGAAGCCGTATCGCCCGGACGACTATGCAGAACAGCACGCCATGCGACCCCCAACTGCATGGTCGCCGCCGAGGACAGGGTGAAACAGTGCCTGGCACTGTTTCAGCGCTCGGCCGGACCTCAGTACTCGCGCGAGGTCCGGTAGACCCAGAAGAGGCCGTAGGAGGCGCCGGCCAGAAGGCCGACCCACAGGAGCGCGCCGCCGCCGCCGTAGCCGAACAGGCGCGAGGCCGCCGTGAACGCCCAGAGGATCGCGGCGAACGACCCGTAGAGCACGATTCGCTGGCGGTCGGTGAGCGACTCGAGCGTGAAGCGGTGCTCGCGGTAGAGGCGGATGCCGAGCAGCGCTATCGCCGTGAAGAACGCGATCGAGAGGGCGGCGAGGAAGACCTCGAGCCCCGCGCCCCCGCCCGGGATCAGCACGATCACGAGGGCGATCAGGGCGACGATCCCGAGGTTGCGCGCGAACGTCACGGCAGAAAGGGTAATCCGGCGCCCCGCCGGGACGCCCTACGAGATCGCGCCGGAGCCCACGAGCGCGAGCACGAGCGTGCCCAGCGCGACGCGGTAGACGACGAACACGGCGGTCGAGTGCGTCACGAGGAAGCGCAGCAGGAACGCGATCGACGCGTAGCCCGATACGAACGCGAGCAGCGTCGCCACGGCGACCCCCGCGACCGAGGTGTCGTGGCCGCTGACCGCGTCGGGAAGCTGGAACAGCCCGCTCAGCACGACGGCCGGGACCGACAAGAGGAACGAGAAGCGCGCCGCCGCCGCCCGCTCGAAGCCAAGGAAGAGACCGGCCGTGATCGTCGCCCCGGAGCGGGACACGCCCGGCACGAGCGCGGCCGCCTGGGCGAACCCGATCGCGACGGCGTCGCGCAGCCCGACAGAGCGGATGTCCCGGTCGCGCTTCGACACGCGCTCCGAGAGAAGGAGCAGCAGCCCGAGCGCGATCAGGGCGATAGCGATCAGGTAGAGGTCGCGCGCGCCGTCCTCGATCTGGTCCTGGAAGGCGAGCCCGAAGATCCCGATCGGGATCGTGCCGATGATCAAATACCAGCCGAGCCGCGCGTCCAGCTCGCCGCGGCGCGACGGGTCGCGCAGGCTCGCCGTCCACGCGACCGCGATCCGCCACAGGTCCTGGCGGAAGTAGACGAGCACCGCGAGCATCGTCCCGAGCTGCGTGACCGCGGTGAAGGCGGCGCCGGGGTCCTCCCACCCCGCGAAGGCCGGGACGATCCGGAGATGGCCGGTGCTCGAGATCGGCAGGAACTCTGTGAGCCCCTGGACGATCCCGAGGACTATCGCCTCGAGGATGGACACGGCCGGGGAACCCTAGTCGCGCTGCGCCTGCGCCTCCGCGAAGCGCCTGCGGGACGCCTCGATCTCGGCGAGCGCGTCCTCGCGGGAGTACCAGCCGTCGACCTTGACCTTCTTGCGCTCGAGGTCCTTGTAGATCGAGAAGAAGTGGGAGATCTCGTCCCGCAACTGCTTCGAGATGTCCTCGAGCGAGTCGAGCGCGTTCCAGCCCGGGTCGTTCACGGGGACGCACAGCACCTTGTCGTCCACCCCCATGTCGTCCTCCATCCGGAAGAGCGCGATCGGCTTCACCTCGATCAGGCAGCCTGGGAAGGTGGGCTCCGACACGCAGACCATCGCGTCGAGCGGGTCGGTGTCGAGCGACAGCGTGTCCGGGAAGAAGCCGTAGTCCGTCGGGTACACGACCGAGGAGAAGAGAAACCGGTCGAGCTTGATCCGGTGCGTCTCGTGGTCGAACTCGTACTTGTTCCGGCTCCCCTTGGGGATCTCGATGATGGCGAACAGGTCGGAGTCCGGCACGGCAACGGCGACTCTAACCGGTACCATCCCGGCCCATGCGGACCGCCGTCCTCTCGCTGATCCTGCTCCTCGCGACCGCCGCCCCGGCGCTCGCCAAGCCGAACGGCGAGGGTCTCGCCGGCGAGACCGACGACAAGGTCGTGACCTTCTTCTCGCTCGGCGTCGTCGTCTTCTTCACGCTGGTCGTGATCCTCGGCTCGATCGCCCAGCACCTGCTGGACAAGCGCAAGCAGGAGCAGAAAGCCGCGAAGCTCCGCCAGCGCGAGGGCTGGTAGCCCTCCACCTCCATGCCCGGCCCCGTGAGCTACGAGCGCCGCGGCGCTGCGGCGGTGCTGACGATCGACCGGCCCGAGCGGCGCAACGCCGTCGACGGCGAGACGGCCGACGCGCTCGCGCAGGGCTACCGGGACTTCGTCGCAGACGACGACGCGCGCGTCCTGATCCTCACCGGCGCGGGCGGCGTCGCCTTCTGCGCGGGCGCCGACCTGAAGGCGATCGAGTCGCTCGGCCCGCGCCTCGACACCCCCGAGGGCCCGCTCGGCTTCACCCGCCTGATCTCGCCGAAGCCCACGATCGCCGCGATCGAGGGCTGGTGCCTCGCCGGCGGGCTCGAGCTTGCGCTCTGGTGCGACCTGCGGATCGCGAGCGAGGGATCGACGCTCGGCTTCCCGGAGCGCCGCTTCGGCGTCCCGCTTATCGACGGCGGCACGCAGAGGCTGCCGCGCATCGTGGGTCTCGGGCGCGCGCTCGACATCATCCTGACCGGCCGTATGATGCCCGCGGCCGAGGCGCACGCGATGGGGCTCGTCAACGAGATCGTGGCCGACCCGCTCGAGCGCTCGCTGGAGCTGGCCGAGGCACTCGCGCGCTTCCCGCAGGAGACGATGCTCGCCGACCGCCTCGCCGCGATCGAGGGCATCGGCATGACCTTCGAGGACGGCCTCGAGCGCGAAAAGCGAAACGGCACGCCGCTGCTCGAGGTCGCCTGGAAGGGCGCCGCGCGCTTCGCCGCCGGTGAGGGGCGCGGCGGCGCCGGGGCCGGCGCCTGACGGACGAGCCCGAGATCCCGAAGGGCAGGGCGCGCCGCTCCGCAAAGGTGTCGGCGGCGCTCGGCGGTCAGGGCGCCCGGATCGCCGGCGCGACCGCGGCAAACCGCCTGCGCGGCTCCGACCGCTCGCAGGCGAGGCTCGAGCGCCGCCATCTCGAGGCCGCCGAGCGCATGGTCGAGCTGCTCGGCACGATGAAGGGCGCTGCCATGAAGGTCGGCCAGCTCGCCTCCTTCCTCGAGCTCGACTTCGTCCCCGACGAGTTCCGCCCGCTCTACCAGGAGAAGCTCGCGTCGCTGCGGGACTCCGCCCCGCCCATGTCCTGGAAGCAGGTGCGCGGCGTGCTCTCGGAGGACCTCGGCGAGCCGCCCGAGTCCGTCTTCGACGAGCTCTCGGAGGAGCCCGTGGCCGCCGCCTCGATCGGGCAGGTCCACCGCGGGCGCCTGCCGGACGGGCGCGAGGTCGCCGTGAAGGTCCAGTACCCGGGCGTCGCCGAGGCGATCAGGGCCGACATGCAGAACGCCGGCGCGATCGTCGCGCTCGTGAAGGCCATCTCCCCCGGCCTCGACGCGCGCGCGATCGCCCGTGAGATCCGCGAGCGCATGATGGAGGAGCTCGACTTCGAGCACGAGGCACAGGTGCAGCGCCTGTTCGCGCGCGCCTACCGCGGCCACCCCTTCATCCACGTCCCGGAGGTCATGACCGAGCTTTCGCGCCCGCGCGTGCTCGTGTCCGGCTGGGCCGAGGGCATCCGCTTCGCCGAGATCAGGGAGCTTCCGCAGGCCGAGCGCGACCGCTTCGGCGAGATCGTGCACCGCTTCTACTACGGGTCGATCCACCACCTCGGGGTATTCAACGCCGACCCCCACCCGGGCAACTACCTGCTGCGGGACGACGGCCGCGTGGTGTTCATCGACTTCGGCGCCTCGAAGGAGCACAGGGGCGCCCAGGGCGGGCGCTTCCTGCAGATCATCAAGGCCGCGAGCGAGCGCGACGCCGACGCCTACAAGAGTCAGCTCGTGGAGCTCGGCTACCTCAAGAGGCCCGACGGCATCGAGGCCGAGCGGCTGCTGGACACGATCTACTCGCTGGCCGGCTGGTACCTCGAGGACCGCGAGTTCACGATCGACCCCGAGTACGTGCGCGGGGTGATGGCCGCCGGGGCGGACCCGCGTGGCGGCAACCTCGACGTGATGCGCCGCGCCGCCCTCCCCGCCGAAGACCTGATGCTCCGCCGGCTGGAGGCCGGCGTCGTCGCCGTGCTCGGCCAGCTGCGGGCAACCCGCAACTGGCACCGGATCTCACGCGAGTGGTGGTTCGGCGACCCGCCCGCCACGAAGCTGGGCGAGGCCGACCGCGAGTTCTGGGAGCGGACCGGCCGCAGCAAGGCGCGCTCGCGCATTCGCTAGCATTCATCGAACCAGATCGATGAAGCGCCTGAACGTCATAGGTTGCGCTCTCTCGGGCACGGAGCTCGAGGCCCGCGCCCGTCTCGCGGGGCGTCTGGCTCCGGCCGTCGAATCGGTCGAGCGGCGCCCGCGCGCTGCGGAGATCGCCTTCGGCCCCGATGTGGACGAGGAGCTGGTGCTCGATCTTGCGCGCCGCGAGCGGGAGTGCTGCTCGTTCTTCGAGTTCGCCTGGAGCGCCTCCGACCGCCGCCTCGAGGTGGCGGTCCCCGAAGACCGCTTCCAGCCCTCGCTCGACGCCGTCGTCGCGGCCGTCACCGGCGATCTGTGATCCATCTCACCTAGCGCCCGTGGCGCGCGGGCGTAGGTTGCGCCCCTCAGTTCGAGGAGGGAGCTGCGAATTTTGACTGGTCCGGCCACCGTGGAGCACGAGCGGCTCGCGGGTCTCGAGGCGCTGTTCGATTCACCGACGAGGGCGATCCTCGAGCGGATCGGCGTCCGCAGGGGCTGGAGCGTCGCCGCGGTCGGGGCCGGCAGGGGCTCGATCGCGCGCTGGCTCGCCGACCGCGTCGGCGTGGACGGCGAGGTCCTCGCCGTGGACTCGGACGTGAGCCTGCTGGACGGCCTGGACCGCCGCAATGCGCGGGTGGAGCGACTCGACGTCCTCACCCAGGCGCTGCCAGCCGGCAACTTCGACCTCGTCTACTCCCGCTTCGTGATGGCCGGGGCTGCGCCGCCCGCGATCGACAACATGCTCCCGGGCCTGCGGCGGGGCGGCACGCTGCTCGCGATCGCCGTGGACTGGCCCGAGGACGGCGCCGCCTGGCCGCCGAGCGAGGCGGACGTGCGCGTGACGGCCGGCATCCGCGCGCTGCTCACGGAAGCCGGCTGCGACACGCGGCTGGGCCGCAAGCTCCCGTCGCTCCTGCGCCGCGCCGGGCTCGCGCACATCCAGGCCGAGCCGATCCAGCGCGTCTTCCAGGGCGGCTCCGAGCTGACGGCGATGTACCGCCACACGACCGAGAAGCTCCGCGCGGACCTCCTGGCTCGAGGGCACGCGGATGAGGGCGACCTCGCGGAGTGGCACGCGCGCCTCGACGACCCCGGCGTGACCTTCCTCGGCCCTCCGCTCGTCGCCGCGTGGGGCCGCGCCTGCCCGCCGGAGCCTTCCGTCAGATCCTGAAGACAGGCACGAGCCGCTTCTCGTGCTCGGCGTCGATCCGCGCGATCACCTCGACGTGGTCCTCGATGCCCGAGCCCCGCAGCTTCGTGGCCAGCAGCTCATCGACCTGGAACAGGCCCGAGGAGTTGTTCATGTCGATCGCTATGCGCACGGCCTTCTCCTCCCCCGCGTCGATCGTCACGCTGTCGATCGCGACCGCCGATAGCGAGTGGATGTTCGGCCGGCCCTGCTCGAACGGGACGCGCGAGCGCCCCTCCGCCATGTCGAGCGCGTCCGCGACGCGCACGATCCCGGCCTCCACCGTCATCGGGTCGCCGCGGCGGCGGTGGCCGATGATCGCGTGGAGCGACTCGGCGACGACGATCGAGCGCTCCGGCTCGTCGTAGACCCCCTCGAGCAGCTGCGGGAGCTTCGCCTGCGCCATGAACAGGCTGTAGGCCTCGTGGTCGGCGCGGTGGATCGACATGCCGGCGTCGTGGAGCAGGCACGCGCCCGCGATCGCCACCTCTGCGTCGCGGGCCTTCATACCGTGGTCGGTGACGAGCGCGGGCTCGACGCCCGCCTTCGCAAGCAGGCGGGACAGGCGCAGCGCGATGTTGAGGACGATGCGGACATGGACCCAGCCGTGGTCCGACATCCCGAGACGGGTGGCCATCACGTTCTGGGCATGCCACCAGGCCTTCACCTGCTCGTCGCCGTTGACGGCCTCCAGAAACCGCTCGAGCCGGCGGTTGCCCCTGGTCGGCGCGTCGATCCTCATCGCTGCCACGGCCTCGGCGGGGGTCTGCGTCACGGCCCCAGGTTGGCATAGTGCCCGGAGTGAGCGATGTCGCGATCGAGGTCTCGGGCCTCACCAAGAGCTACGGCGCGGTCGAGGCCGTGCGCGGGATCTCGTTCGCCGTGGGGCGCGGCGAGGTCTTCGGCCTGCTCGGCCCCAACGGCGCGGGCAAGACCACGACGGTGGAGATCCTCGAGGGCTACCGCGAGCGCACCGGCGGCGATGTGCGCGTCCTGGGCTTCGACCCCGAGCGGCGCGACCCGCGGCTCCAGGAGCGGGTCGGAATCGTGCTCCAGAGCGCCGGGTTCTATCCGCGGGCGACCGTGCGGGAGGCCGTCACGCACTTCGCCGGCGTGTACCCGCGCCCGCGCGGCGCCGAGGAGACGATCTCGCTGGTGGGCCTCGAGGAGAAGGCGGGCGCGCGCGTGAGCGATCTGTCGGGGGGCCAGCGGCGCCGCCTCGACTTGGCGCTCGCGCTGGTCGGTGATCCCGAGCTGGTCTTCCTGGACGAGCCGACCACCGGATTCGACCCGGCGGCGCGGCGGACCGCCTGGGGCGTGGTGCGCAAGCTCCGCGACCTCGGCAAGACGGTGCTCCTTACGACCCACTACCTCGACGAGGCCCAGGCGCTGTCCGACCGCGTCGCGATCGTCAAGGACGGCGTGATCGTGGCCGAGGGCCGCCCCGACGAGCTGTCCGCCACCCCCGGCCGCTACCGCGTGAGCTACGAGTCCGCCGGGCGCCGCGTGGAGCTCGAGACCGACGACCCGACGGACCTGCTCCACCGCCTCACGGGCGACGCGCTCGCCCGCGGTGAGCAGCTCCGGGGCCTGACGGTCAGCCGCCCCACCCTCGAGGAGGTCTACCTCGAGCTGACCGAGGAGGACGAGCGGACATGACGACCGCCGGCCTCCTCTGGCGCCAGTTCCGCTTCGAGCGCCGCCTGTTCTGGCGCAACCCGAGCGCGGCCTTCTTCAACTTCCTGCTGCCGTTGATCCTTCTGCTGCTCGTCGCGAGCGCGTTCGCGGGCGACGCGGACGAGCTGGAGGTCCTGATCCCCGGGATCGCCGGGATGGGCGTGATGGCCACCACCTTCACCGCGCTCGCCTTCAACCTCACCTACCTGCGCGAGCAGGGCGTCCTGAAGCGGATGCGCGGGACCCCCCTCCCCGCTCCCGCCTATCTCGGCGGCCTGCTGGCGAACGCCGCCGTGAACGCGGTCGTCCAGGTGGCGCTCGTGGTGGCGATCGGCAACCTCCTCTACGACGTGCCCTGGCCGAAAGAGCTGCTCTCGCTTGCGGTGTTCACCGCGCTGGGCGTCGTCTGCTTCGGCTCGCTCGGCGTCGCCTTCTCCCACGCGATCCCGAACTTCGACTCGGCGCCCGCGTACGTCAACGCGGTCTTCCTGCCCGTGATCTTCATCTCCGGCGTCTTCTACTCGGCCGACTCGCTTCCCCCCGTGCTGGACGCGGCCGCGCAGGCGCTCCCGCTGAAGCACCTTGTCGACGGGCTCTCCGGAGCGATCGTCGACGGCACCGGGCTGGTCGACAACGCGGCGGCGCTCGCCGCGGTCGGCGCCTGGGCGGCGGCGGGCATGCTGCTCGCCGTGCGCTACTTCCGCTGGGAGTAGAACGCCCCCGGGGCCTCGCCCTCGAAGGAGATCTCGACCTCGGCCAGGCCCGAGGCCTCCCACTCGTCGCGCAGCAGCCCCAGGATCACGCAGTCGCGCGGCTCGCCGCGATGGAGCTGCCAGCGGCGCAGGCAGCCCTCGCGGAGGAAGCCGATCCGCTCGAGCGCGGCCAGGCTCCGCTCGTTGTCGGGGCTCGCGAGCGCCGTGACGCGCTCGAGGCCCAGCTCGCGGAAGGCGAGCGCCAGCACGAGCGCCTTCGACTCGCGGTTCGCGCCGGTACCCCAGTGAGCGCGCCCGAGCCAGGTGCCGACCGTCGCCCGGCGGTCGCGTGAGGAGAAGTCCGCGAGGCCCGTCACGCCGATCGGCCGGTCGTCCGCGCCCGCGATCAGGAACTCGAGCCGCTCGCCGCGCTCGCGCTGATGGGCGAGCGAGTCGATGTAGCCGAGCGGCTCGCCTATCTCGCGGTAGGGCCCCCACGAGAACCAGCGCGTGACCTCCGGGTCGGAGCCCAGCTCGAGCAGGGCCTCGGCGTCGGGCTCACGTGCGAGTCGCAGCGAGAGCGTAGGGCCGCGCACCACCATCAGAGCCGAAGCGACGGGCCGTGGTCGCGCAGCCAGCGCTCGCGCTCGCGGTAGGCAGGGCAGCGCGCCGCCACGAGCGCCCAGAAGCGCGCCGAGTGGTCGAGCACCTCGAGGTGGGCCACCTCGTGCTCGACCACGTAGTCGAGGATCTCGGGGGGCGCGAGCAACAGGCGGTGGTTGAAGTTCATCGCGCCCGCCTGCGAGCAGCTGGCCCAGCGCGTGCGCTGTCCTCGGATCGAGAGGCGCGTGTACGACGTTCCGGCGCGGGCGCACGCGGCATCGAGGCGGGAGGCCACCTCGGCGCGCGCGCGGCGCCGGTACCAGCGCTCCAGCGCGTCGCGCACCGCCTCCTCCCCCGGCGCGCCGGCGAAGACGTGGAGGCTCTCGCCGGAGCGGCGCACATGCGGTCGCGTCCGGCCCGGCTCGACCCGGACGACGAGGGCCAGCCGCTCACCGAGATAGGGCGCCCAGCCGCCGTCGCGCAGTTCCGGGCGCTCGCCGCGGGCCTCCTCCATGCGCCGCAGGGTGCGCTCGATCCAGGGCCGCTTCTCGCGGACGAAGGGCTCGACCTGCCGCAGCGCCATCCGCTTCGGGACGACGACCTCGACGCCGTCGGCGTCGACCACGATCCGGGCGCGTCGCGCCCGGTCGGAGCGGCGGATGCGGTAGGCCAGGTCGTCCACGGCCGGGACGATAGGGACGCGGGCGGCGGGCCCGCTCAGATGATCTGCGCCACCGCGCCGCCGTCGACCGACCAGGCGGCGCCCGCCACGTTCGAGGCGAGCTCCGAGCAGAGGAAGCAGATCACCGCCGCGGCCTCCTCCTCGGTCCCCATCCGCCCGAGCGGGATCTTCGCGGCGGCGTCCGCGATCGCCTCGTCCGCCGTCGTGCCCTGCCGCTCGGCGATCTGGTCGGCCAGGCCGCCCTCCCGACGCCAGAGGGACCCGTCGAGGGGACCCGGCGCCACGGCGTTGACTAGCACGCCCCTCGCCGCCCAGGCGTCCGCGAAGGTGCGCGAGAGGGAGAGCTGCGCCGCCTTCGAGACCGAGTAGTCGGCGTAGCGCTGGGACGGCCGCTTGCCCGAGGCGCTCGTCACGTTCACGATCCGTCCACGCCCGCGCTCGGCCATGCGCGGGGCGGCGGCCCGCATCAGGCGCATCGGGGCCATCACGTGGATCTCCCACTGGGCGTACCAGTCGGCGTCCGCCAGCTCGTCGATGGATCGGATCGTCGCGGTGCCGGCGTTGTTCACCAGCACGTCGATCCCGCCGAAGCGCCGCTCGCATTCCGCGACGACGCGCTCCCCGGCGTCGGGCACGGTCACGTCGAGCGAGAGCCACTCGGCGCCGTCGCAGGAGGCGGCGGCCTCCGCGAGGCGCTGCTCGTCGCGCGCCACCAGCAGCACCCTCGCCCCCTCGGCCGCGAGGGCGCGCGCGGTGGCGAGGCCGATGCCCCGGCTCGCCCCCGTCACGACGCACGCGCTTTGCTTCAGGCCGAGATCCACGGCGAAGGAGTCTTCCGCATGAAGTCGCACACCGTCTACAGGACCTTCGAGACCCGCGAACGGCGCGAGTTCGTCCGCATCACAGACGACGTCCAGCGGGCCGTCGACGAGGCGGGGATCGCCGAGGGCATGGCACTCGTCTCGGCGATGCACATCACCGCCGGCGTCTGGATCAACGACGACGAGCCGGGCATCCAGGCCGACGCGCTCGAGTGGCTCGACAAGCTCGCGCCGCCCTCCTGGAAGGAGCCCGCCAACGACGTCGCGCGCGGCCTCTCCCCTGATCCGGGCGACTACCGCCACCATCGCGGCGGCGAGGACAACGGCGACGCCCACCTGAAGAACCTGCTGGTCCACCATCAGGTCGTGGTGCCGGTCACGGACGGCCGCCTCGACCTGGGGCCCTGGCAGGCGATCTTCTACACGGAGTTCGACGGCGGCCGGCCGAAGCGGCTCGTGATCAAAGTGCTCGGCGGGTAGCGCTCAGCGGGGGTCGCGCCACATGGGCCACACGCACGGTCCGCCGGGCATCTCGACCTCGCCGATGACGCGGAAGCCGAAGCGCGCGTAGTAGTCGATGTTGCGCTCCTTCGACGACTCCAGGTAGGCGCCGATCTCGTCCTCGTCGCAGATCTCGAGCACCGGCTCGAGCAGCGCCGACCCGATCCCCTCCCCCTGCCGCGAAGGCTCCGTGCCCAGCACGGCCAGGTAATAGTGCGGCGGATCGGGGTGAGCGTTCTCGACGCGCTCGAGCCCCTCCATGACCGCGGGCAGGCGACGCCCGAAAGCGAACAGGAAGCGCACGGCGAGCGCGACCGTCTCCAGCGGCCCGAGGCGCCAGCGCCCGGGCTCGGCCCAGAGCGCCGCTCCCGCCAGGTCATCGGTCGTCCAGACCTCGTCCTGGCGCACCAGCCCTCTGGCCCGTGACGAGAAGAAGCCGCGCATGCGCGGAGCATCCGGGAACAGCCAGCGCATCACGGGGTCGTCCTCGAACGCCCGGGTGAGCATCGCCGCGATCGGGTCGACCTCAGCCCTCGTCGCGCGCCTGACCATGTGCCTTTGGGTTGACACAGTGGGGCATCGGGTCTCCGCGAAGCCCGCTGAGCAGGTTGTCGACGGCGCGCTCGGCCATCGCCGCGCGGGCTCCGTGGGAGGCGCTCGCCACATGCGGAGCG
Organism: Thermoleophilaceae bacterium; assembly: GCA_035553855.1. Taxonomy (GTDB): domain Bacteria; phylum Actinomycetota; class Thermoleophilia; order Solirubrobacterales; family Thermoleophilaceae; genus JBBDYQ01. Next base: position 14,388 of record DATMJO010000163.1, read on the forward strand.
ACCACCAGCCCGGGCGCCTCGAGCAGCGGGTGGGACGCCGGCAGCGGCTCGGGGTCGGTCACGTCGAGCGCGGCGCCCGCGATCCAGCCGCCGCGCAGCGCGCGCCCGAGGGCCGCCGGATCGACCACGGGACCTCGCGCCGTGTTCACGAGGATCGCGGTGGGGCGCATCGCGCGCAACTCCGCCTCACCGATGAGCCCGCGCGTCTCTGGGGTGAGCGGGACGTGGAGCGAGACGAAGTCCGAGCGACCGCACAGCTCCGCGAGCGGCACCCCGCCCTCGCGGCCGGTGTGGATCACCTTCATCCCGAAGCCCTCCGCCCGGCGCGCCACCGCGCTGCCGATGCGGCCCATGCCGACGATCCCGAGCGTCGCTCCGTGGACGTCGTGGCCGAGGAGCAGGCCGGGCTCCCAGGTCATCCAGGCGCCGCGGCGGACGTGCGCGTCGGCCTCCACGACCCGCCGCGCGGCGGCGAGCATCAGCGCGAAGGCGAAGTCGGCCGTCGTCTCGGTCAGGACGTCGGGGGTGTGGCCGACCGGGATGCCGCGCGCGCTGGCCGCCGCGATGTCCACGTTGTCCCAGCCGACGGCGTAGTTGGAGATCGCCACGAGCCGGGGGCAGGCCTCGATCAGGTCGCGGTCGATGCGATCCGTGAGCATCGAGAGAAGCCCGTCGGCCTCCGCCGCCCGCGCCAGCAGCTGGCTGCGCTTCGGCATCAGGCGCCCGGGCCAGACGTCCACCTCGTGCTCGGCCGCCAGCCGCTCCAGCGCCGGGCCGGGGATCGAGCGCGTTACGAAACAGCGGGCCACGGGGCGCGGAGACTATCCTCGGCCCGTGAGCCAGCTTGCCGTGATGGCGGTGGGGGTCGACCGCCCGGGCATCGTCGCGGCGGTCACCGAGGTGCTGCTCGATCACGGGCTCAACATCGAGGACTCGCAGATGACGATCCTCCGTGGCCACTTCACCACGATGCTCGTCGTATCCGGCCCGCCCGCGGTGGACCCGGCCGCGCTCTCCGACGCTCTGCGGGAAGCGGGCAAGCGGGTCGGGCTCGAGTCGATCGACGTTCGCGAGCTGTCGGAGCTCGATCCCGCCCAGCCGGAGGCCACCCATGTGGTGACCGTCCACGGCGTCGACCACCCCGGGATCGTCCACGCAGTCGCCTCCGCGCTCGGCGATCGCGGCGTGAACATCACCGACCTGAACACCCGCCTTCTTCCCGGCGACGACGAGGGCGGCCCGCTGTACGTGATGATGCTCGAGGTCGCCGTTCCCGAGGCGATGGTCCCGGACGCGCTCGAGACCGCGCTCGAGATGGTGGGCGAGACCCAGGGCGTCGAGGTCACGATCCGGCCGCTGGAGCAGGACGCGCTCTAGGTGGTCCGCCGCGTCCTGCGCTTCCCGCACTCCCGTGCTGAAGCGGGTGGCGCGGGATGCGGGACCGGATCGATCACCTGGACGGGCTGCTGTTCCTCGACCGGGTCGACTCGCTCTCGGGCGAGGTCTTCCGCCGCAAGCGCGACCGCTGATCCTCGAGCACGGCCCGGGCGGCCAGGTATCCGGGCGCGCCGGTGACGGCGCCGCCGGGGTGAGCGCCGGAGCCCGCGAGGTAGAGCCCGTCGATCCCCCCGAAGCGGCGCGGGCCGTGGCGCTCCTCGAGCAGCTGGCCCGGAAGCATCTCGCCGTGGAAGATGTGGCCGCCCGTGATGCCGAAGCGCCGTTCGAGCTCTCGCGGTCCGAGCGCGAGCCGGTCCAGGATCCGATCGGGGAGCCCGGGGCACACCTCCGCGAAGCGCGCGATCGCCGCGTCGGCCGCGGCGTCGGCGTCTGCGTCCGCCGGGAAGCACTGGCAGAAGAGCGAGAGCACGTGGCGGCCGGGCGGCGCCAGCGTCGGGTCCGCCGCCGTCTGGCAGGCGGCCTCGATCCAGGGCCGTTCCGCGGGGCGGCCCGCGCGAGCATCGTGGGCGGCGCGGGACAGGTCGCCCATCGAGTAGCCGATGTCGATCGTGCCCTCCCATGGAGCGGGACCCGGCCACGCCGTGAAGTCGGGGAGCCCGTCGAGCAGCAGCATGACCTTCACCACGGGTCCGCGCTGACGCCAGCCGTTCCCGTTCCGCAGCCCGGCGAGTGACGCGGTGCGCACGGGGTCGGCATTGGAGAGCACCGCGCGCGCCCGGACCTCTGCCCCGCCCGCGACGACCACGCCGCACGCGGTTCCTTCCTCGACGAGCACCGACTCGACCGGGGAGTCGAGGCGCACGACGGCCCCGTTCGCCTCGGCGGCGGCCCTCAGGGATGCCGTGACCGACCCCATCCCTCCGCGTGCGTACCCCCAGGCGCCGGCCGGCCCTGCGGCCTCACCGAGGTCGTGGTAGAAGCCGACGAACGCGGTCCCGGGGTCCTCCGGCGCGGCCAGCGTCCCGATCAGGCCCTGCATCGCGAGCGGGACCCGCACCTGCTCGCTCGGGATCGCCGCGAGCTCGTCCGCGATCGCCCCCTCGAGGATCCCGGGCCCTACGGCATCGAGCCAGCGAGAGCGGTCGGCGGGCTCGAGCATGAGCGGCCGCGCGCGCTCCGCGGCGCGCGCCCAGCGCGTGGCGAAGGCCGCGTAGCCGTCCGCATCCTCACGGGACCAGTCGGCGGCGATCTGCTCGACCGTGCGCCTCCGGTCGGACCAGGTGACGACCTTGCGACCGTCCGGGAACGGGGCGAAGAGGTAGGGCTCGTGCACCTCGACCCTGAGGCCGTGGTCGGCCAGCCGCAGGTCGCGCATGATCTTTGCCCGCAAAAGCGACAGCGTGTACGCGCCGGGGGAGGCGCGGACCCCCGGCCACAGCTCCTCGGTCACGCAGGCGCCGCCCGCGATCTCCCTGCGCTCGTGGACCTCGACGGCGAGGCCGGCGCACGCGAGATAGGCAGCGGCGACGAGGCCGTTGTGCCCCGCTCCGATGACGACCGCGTCGAGGATGCCCGGATGATCCCGTATCGGCCGGTGACCTGGACGGTCCCGCGGCCGTCAGTCGCGGGCGCCGACTCCGCCGAGGATCTCGCTCACGCGCCCGGGGCCCTCGCCACCCGGCCTGAGTGGCGGCGTGTCGAGCCCAGCCCCCTCGCGGATCCCCTCCAGCAGCTCGAGCAGGGCGCTGCCCGCGTCGCGCGCCGGGCTCCAGCCGAGCTCGGCGCGAGCGCGCCCCGTATCCATCAGCGGGACCCCGAGCGCAAGATCGAGCCAGCCCTCCGGCGTCGGTGTCATGCGTAGGCGCCAGGCGGCGGCCGCGGCGCCACGCAACGCGGCCGCCGGAGTCCGGACCGGGCGCGCGCCGAGCAGGCGCCCGAGGACCTCGGGGTCGAGCACGGGATCCGCGGCGACGTTGAAGGCGCCGCGGACATCGCGGACCAGGGCGAGGCGGTATGCCTCTCCCACGTCGAGCGAATGCACGGCCTGGAAGCGGAGGCGCTCCACGTCGGGCACGAGCGGGATGAGACCCGGCCGGACGAGCTGTGACGGGAGGAACGGCCCGGCGAAGAGGCGGCGGATCTCGCTCGCGGCCTCGCGCTTGAAGATCAATCCGGGCCGCAGTCGCACGCATCGCACGCGGGGGTGCTCGCGCTCGAAGCGGTCGAGGATCCGTTCCACCTCGGCCTTGTCGCGGCTGTAGAACGAGGTCTCGATGCCCTCCGTGGGCCAGCTCTCGTCCACGAAGCGGTCCTTCGGCCCCGGCGAGTAGGCGCCGACCGACGAGGCATGGACGAGAACGGGCACCGAGGCGGCGGCCACGGCCTCGAAGACGCGGCGGCTGCCGTCGACATTGGTCCGGCGTGTGACCTCGCGGTCACGCGAGGGCTGGATCAGCCAGGCCAGGTGCACGACCGCGTCCGCGTCCCTGAAGTGCGGCGCGAGATCGTCGCCGGCGACATCGGCGAGCGCCCAGCCGACCTTCGGCAGCCTGATCTGCGGAAGCCGGCGGCAGACCCCGACGACCTGCTCCACCGCGGGCTCCAGGGCGAGCGCCGCGAGGACGCTCGTCCCCACGTTTCCCGAGGCCCCTGTGACGACCACCTTCACAGGGTGCCGGCGGCCTCGAGGCTGGGGACGCGAGGCAGGATCTCGCGCTCGTAGAAGCGCAGGAAGCCCTCCTGGTCGGGTCCGATCTGGTGGACGTAGACGTGGTCGAAGCCCGCGTCGGCGAAGCGCCGGATCATCTCGAGGTGGACGCCCGGGTCGGGGCCGCACGCCACGACCTCCGCGAGCTGGTCCTCGGTGACGTCCTGGGTCGCCTGTTCGTAGTGCGCCGGCTGCGGCAGCACCTGACCGAGTTCGCCCGAGAGCGCGGCGTTCGGCCACCATTCGCGAGCCACGCGCCTGCCCTCGGCCTCGCTCTCGGCCCAGCACGCCATCACCTGGCCGTAGCGCGGCTTGCCCTCCCCGCCACAGGACGCGAACAGCTCCGGGAGCTCCGGGCTCGGGGAGACCCCGACGAAGGCGTCGCCGATCCGGCCCGCCAGCTTGGCCGCCTCCGGGCCGGACGCCGCCACGGCGATCGGAGGAGGCTCATCGGGAAGCGTGTAGATGCGCGCGTTCTCGATCGTGTAGTGGCGGCCGCGATGCGTGACGACGCGCCCGCTCCAGAGCTCGCGAATCACCTCGACGGCCTCCTCGAGCATCTCCCGGCGGATCTCCGCGGGCGGCCAGGGATCGCCGAGGATGTGCTCGTTGAGGGCCTCCCCCGTTCCGACCCCCAGGAAGAAGCGCCCGGGCATCATCGCGGCCGAAGTCGCGGCCGCCTGAGCGATGATGGCGGGGTGGACCCGGACCGTGGGACAGGTGACCCCTGTGCCCAGCCGGAGGCGCTCGGTCGCCTGAGCTATCCCGCCGATCACCGACCACACGAACGGGCTCTGGCCCTGGCGGTCGGTCCAGGGATGGAAGTGGTCGGAGATGAGGGCGTAGCCGAAGCCCGCCTCCTCGGCGAGCGCGGCGTTCCGGACCAGGTCGAGCGGGCGGTGCTCCTCGCTCGAGAGCGCGTAGCCGAGCTCGACGCTCACGCCAGCGCCTCGACGAGCTCGTCCTTGGTCATGTCGGCGCGCCCGGGGATGTCCGCCTTCTTTGCCCGCTCGTACAGCTCGGCCTTCGTGAAGGCCTCCAGCGCCTCCGAGCCGCCGGCGCCGTTGCCGCCGCCGTCGAGCGAGGCCTTGAGGGCCGCCATCAGATCGGGTGCCTGCTTCGGCTTCTCGGGCCTGGGGGCGCTCTTGACCTCGCCCGTCTCGCGCTTCTCGCGGATCACCTCGCAGAGCGTGTCCCGGTAGGTGTCGTGGTATTTCTCGGGCTCGAAGCTTCCCGCCAGGCGCTCGATCAGGTCCTTGGCGAGGTCGAGCTCGGCCTTCTCGATCCGCGGGGCGTCGGGGGCGACGTCCCCCGCGTCGCGAATCTCGTCGTGGAAGTACATCTTCTCGAGCGCCAGCGCGCCGTCGCGGACGCGGAGGCAGCCCAGGTGCTGGCGATCGCGCATGACGTACTTCGCGATCGCGGCGCGGCCCGACTCCTCCATCGCTCGCACGAGCAGCGCGTACACCTTCTCGCCCCCCTCGGCCGGGCCGAGGTGGTAGGTGCGCTCGAAGTAGACCGGGTCGATCTCCGAGACGTCCACGAAGTCCTTGATGTCGATGGTGCGGTAGCCGTCCTCCTGCGCCCGCTCGAAGTCCTCGTCGGCCATGACCACGTACTCGCCGTTCCAGTCGAAGGCGCGCGCCACCTCGGAGTCGTCGACGGACTTGCCCTCCTCCTTGCAGTACTTCGCGTAGCCGATCGGCGAGCCGTCCTTGACGTGGACGTAGTTGAAGTGGAGCTTGTGCTCGGAGATCGCGCTGTACATGCGCACCGGCACGTTGACGAGGCCGAAGGAGATGGCGCCTGACCAGATCGCTCGGGGCATGACCCCTCGCATACCCGCCCACGGCGGGGTCACACACGCTCAGCGCGCGGAGGCCACCTCGACCGTGACGCGCTCGCCCAGATCGCCGTCCGACAGGCGCGCGCGCAGGACCTTCTTGTCGAACTTGCCGACGCTCGTCTTCGGCACCTCGTCGATGAAGGCGTACTCGTCCGGCACCCACCACTTCGCGACGCGGTCCCGTAGGTGCGCGCAGAGGTCATCCGCGCTGCACGCGCAGCCCTCCCGCAGCACCACGCACGCCAGCGGGCGCTCGGTCCAGCGCTCGTCCGGCTTCGCGATCACGGCGGCCTCGACGACGTCGGGGTGCGCCATCAGCTCGTTCTCGAGGTCGACGGACGAGATCCACTCGCCGCCCGACTTGATCACGTCCTTCGCGCGGTCGGTGATGCGCACGAACCCGCGGTCGTCGATCGCCGCGATGTCGCCCGTCCGCAGCCAGCCCGAGTCGAACTTGTCGGCGTCCGAGGGATCCTCGTAGTAGGACGACGCCACCCACGGGCCGCGAACCTGGAGCTCGCCGGTCGACTCGCCGTCCCACGCGACCTCGGCGCCGTCGTCGTCCACGAGCCGGGCCTCGACGAGCGGAACCAGCCGGCCCGCGCGCGAGCGGTAGTCCCAGTGCTCCTCCCCTTCGGCGTCCGCGGGCGGCGCCGCCACCGAGCCCAGCGGGCTCATCTCGGTCATGCCCCAGGCCTGGACGATCTTGACGCCGTGGCGCTCCTCGAATGCCTGCATGAGCGACAGCGGCACTGCGGCGCCGCCGCAGATCACCACGCGCAGGCTCGAGAGGTCGGGCTTCGCCTCGTCGGCGTAGCGCAGCATGTCCATCCAGATCGTCGGCACGCCGGCGGCGACGGTGACCCGCTCCGACTCGATCAGCTTCGCGAGCGGCTCACCCTGGAGGAAGCGGCCCGGCATCACGAGGCTCGCCCCGGTGAAGCCGCAGGCGTACGGCAGCCCCCAGGCGTTGGCGTGGAACATCGGGACCACCGGCAGCACGCGGTCGTCCGCCCCGATCCCGAGCGTGTCGGCGAGGCACGATGCGAGCGAGTGGAGGACGTTCGAGCGGTGCGAGTAGAGGACGCCCTTCGGGTTGCCCGTGGTGCCGCTCGTGTAGCAGAGGCCAGCCGCGGTACGGTCATCGAGGTCCGGGTAGGCGAAGCCCGCGGGCGCCCCGGCGAGCAGATCCTCGTAGCGCAGCACCTCGCCCGGCAGGGCCGACGCGTCGGCGTCGCCGATCACGACCCAGTGCTCGACCGTCTCGAAGCTGCCCGCCACCTTGGCGATGAGCGGCACGAGCGAACCGTCGACCACGACGACCTTGTCCTCGGCGTGGTTCGCCACATAGGTGAGCTGCTCGGGAAAGAGCCGGATGTTCAGCGTGTGGAGCACGGCGCCCATGCAGGGCACGCCCAGGTACAGCTCGAGGTGCTGCTGGTTGTTCCACGAGAACGTGGCGACGCGGTCGCCGGGCCCGACGCCGAGGCCGGCGAGCGCCGCGCAGAGGCGGTCGATCCGCGACCCGACCTCCGCATAGGACGCGGAGCTCACGCCGTCGCCCTCGAGCGTGACCGCGCGGCCCGCCGCCCCCACCGTCCGCATCCGCCGCAGAACCGTCTGGGTGGTCAGCGGGAAGTCGTGCTGCATCAGCCCCTCGAGCATCTTCTCTCCTCGTCGTCGCCTGGCGCGGGAGCATGACGACGCCGCTGCGAGGCGGCAACCCCGCGCGTCAGTCCGGGGCGCCGGCGATGCGCTGGTCGGGCCCGAACATGGGGACCAGCGTGCAGGTCTCGAACAGGCGCGAGGCGGAGCGCCCGCCGATGTGGTCGCCGAGCTTCTGCGGGTCCTCGACGTCGGCCGTGACGATGAGCGCCCTGCGCGACTGGTAGCGGCCGTTGATGACCGAGTAGAGCTGCTCGAGCACCCAGTCGCTCTGACGTGCGACCGCCGCGTCGTCGAGCACCAGCAGCTCGACCGCCTCGAGCTGGTCCATCAGCGCGTGGACGGTCACGTTCGGGTCCGAGTAGGTCGCGTGGATCCGGCGCATGAGCTGGGGCGCGTCATAGACCGCAACGCTGCGCCCGGCGCGCATGGCCTCCTGGGCCACGAGCATCGCGAGCGTGGTCTTGCCGGTCCCGGTGGAGCCGAAGAAGAGGAGCCCGCGTCCCTCCGCGAGCCGCTCGTCGACCGCGCGGCAGTAGCGGCGCACCTCGCTGACGATCTCGCGGTCCATGTCCTTGACCGGGTGGCGGTCGAAGCCGACGTGGCGGAAGCGCTCCGGGATCGTGCTGGACAGGCTGCGGCTGCGGGCGGCCGCGACCCGCTGGGGCCGGCAGCGGCACGGCACCGCCTCGTCCGCGTCGTCGATCAGGAAACCGGTCCCGTCGCACTCGCCCAGCGGGCACACACCCGGGACCGGACCGCGCAGGTGCGGGTTCTGTGCGAGCACCCGGCCAGTGAAGCACGCGCGCCCGACGCCGTCGCGGGCCCATGGTCGTATTTGCGGGTTTCTCCTTCGGCGCCCGCCTTGCGGCCTCGCTCATCCCTCTCCCTCCTCGCCGTCTGCGGCCCCGGGCGGGTCGTGGTCGGGATGCCCGGTCCCGTGCCCCTCGCCCCCGGCGCCGCCCGCGCTGCCGGAGTCGCGGTCCGCGCCGGTGTCGTCGACGACCTGCCCGGGAGGGCCCTCCTCCGGGAGCTGGTCGGACTCGGCCGGAGGCTCCTCGGACATCAGGTCTCGCGCTCCAGGTCGGCGACGCGGGCGGCCTCGTCCTCGACGCGCTCCTCGGCCCGGGCGAGGTTCTCCTTCGCCTCCCCCTTGCGCTCCTCCTTCGCACCCTCCCGCCGCAGCGAGGGGTCGTCGGCCAGGTCGCCTGCCGCCTTCTTGGCGCGGCCCGTGATCTTGTCGATGATGCTCATCTCGGCCTCCTTGTCGTAGCCGTGTACGACGGACGAGTTCCCGATGAGCGGCAGCGGAAACCGTCAGGAGAGATCGAGTCCGGGTGGCGACACTCCCTCGTCGATCAGCGCCCAGATGTCCGCCGCTCGGCGCGGATCGAGGAACACGTGGTGCTGGCCGACGCTCTGCTTCGCGGCGAGCAGGCCCGCGACCACCAGGCGCTCGCCGATGTCGAGGGCGAGCGCCCGGTCGTTGCCCTCGAAACCGCGTGCGAGGTGCCGGAACTCGGTGTGGTAGCCGCCCCATTTCCCCATACCCGCGAGCCGCTGCAGGATGCGCCGGGCGATCCGGCGCTCCGGGACCGGGTCGGCGTGGGGCCGCGCCGTCGCCGGCGCGCCGAGCATCGCGTCGAGCGCGTCGGCATGCTCCTCGACCGAGGCGGGGTCGGCGGGATTGCCCCCCGCGCGCGCCACCGCCTCGGCGACCGCGAGCGGTGCGGGCCTGCCGGGGGGCGCCCGCAGGTCGGCGACGCCCTCCACGAGCGGGGGCCCGACCGCCACCGCCGCCGCGCGCAGGCGGTCGATGCCGGCGACGGCCTCGGCGAACGCCTCCACCGCGAGATCGGGGAGCGGCTCCTGGGCCGGGAGCCAGAGCGTGAGATGGCCGTCGAGGCTTCCGGCCAGCATGACCGGTCCCGGGTCCGGCTGGGCGTCAGCGCCGATCGCCAGCGCGTACACGAGCGCCGCCGTGAAGAGCCAGGCACGCTCGCTCGCTCGGGCGGGATCCGCGCGCAGCCGTTCCTCCACCGGCGCGACGCCGAGCAGGCCCGGCCGCCCGTTGTGAGCAGCCTCGGCGATGACCGCGACGACCGGTCTCTCGCGGCTGCCGGAGCGGTTGAGCTGCAGTTCCTCCGTGTCGGCTGCGAGCCGCTCGGCGAGCAGGCGGCGGAGCTGGGCGGTCGCGCCCCTGGGCGCAGATGCGCCCCCGGCCTCCGCGAGCGCGGCGCGAAAGGCGTCGTCCACCGTCAGGCGAGCGCCGCGAGCGCCTCCGCGGCCGCATGCTCCCCGGAGCTCACCGCCCCGTCCATATAGCCGTTCCAGACGACGGCCGTTTCCGCCCCAGCCCAGTGCAGCGGTCCGATCGGCTCCCGCAGGGCACGGCCGTAGGCGGTCCAGCCGCCGGTCGAGAACGCGCAGCCGTAGCAACCCCTCGTCCATTCCTCGTCGGCCCAGTTGCGCTCGACGAAGCGCTCCGGCTTGGCCGCTCGAGGCCCGAACAGCCGCGCGAACCCGCCGACCACCGCCTCGCGCCGCACGGACGGGTCGGCCCTGCCGAGCTCGCGGGCGTGCTTGCCCTCGAGAAAGCCGAGGATCACCCCGGGAGAGCCGTCCGGGGGGGAGTTGTCGTAGGTCAGCTTCGCCGGGCCCACATCGCTCAGCGCCTGACCCGAGAGCCCCTCGGAGCGCCAGAACGGCTCGTCGTAGATCGCCATGCACTTGATCACCGAGCCCTGCGGCATCCGCTGCGTCATGCCGTCGCGATAGCCGGGGAGCGGCGGGTCATAGGCGATGCGCGCCGTGATCACCGGGGGCATCGCGAGGACCGCGCGCCGAGCCCGCACGTCGAGGCCGTCGCACTCGAGCTCGACGGCCGAGCCCGACCAGCGGATCCGCCGTACCGGCTGCTCGAGCTCGATCCTGTCCTCGCCGAGCCGCTCGGCCATCCGGATCGAGATGAGCTGCGAGCCGCCGTGGAAGCGATCCTGCTGGGCGCCGCCTTCGGTGTCCAGCAGGATGTCGAAGCCGCCGGCCGAGCGGATGTAGAAGAGCATGTGGAGCAGGGAGAGATCCTCCGGCTCTATCGCCCAGACCGCCTCGATCCCGAGCCGCAGGAGATCACGCGCTCCGCGCGTGACGAGGCCTCTGCGCATCCAGCTCGCGGCCGTCTGCCCGTCGAGGCGCTCCGCCCCGGGCGCCTCCCACGGCGCCTCCGGCGGCACCTTCCGCGCCAGGCGGCCGAGGCGCGCCTGAGCCTGGGCGATGTCGGCGAGCACGTGCGGGCCGAGCTTCGGGATCGTGCCCCGGTAGCGCCGCTTCGAGCCCGACCACTCGACGAGGTTCTCGCCCGCCGTCCACGTGGGATAGGTCTCCACTCCGAGCTCTCGCGCCAGCTCCGCAAGGCGGTCCTGCGTCGGGCCGATCCACTGGCCTCCGACCTCCACGACCTTGCCGTCGCCGATGGGCTCGTTGAGGGTGCGCCCGCCTACGCGGTCGCGCGCCTCGACCAACACCACAGTGGCCCCTGCGGCCTCCACGGCCCTTGCCGCGGCGAGCCCTGCGAGGCCGGCGCCGACCACGGCGACGTCGGCCTCACGCGTACGGCGCTCCGTCACGGCGGTGACCCTAGTTGAATTGCGTGTTGGTCGCGCGGGATGCGCGGGAATGAGCGGTGAATGGTGTCGCAGGACGAAAATGTCGGGACGGTCGAGCTGCTCCTGGGCGACAGCCGGGATGCCGCGACCCTCAGGCTCACCGCGGGCGACCCAGGCGTCGCGGTGATCAGGCAGTTCGTCGGCGGCATGGCCGAGGCGCTCGGCATCCATCCCGCCGGGGCCGAGGACGTGAAGCTCGCAGCGACCGAGGCGGCGACGAACGCGCTCATGCATGCGTGGCCCGACGGCGAAGTTGGCCGGATCGAGGTCGTGCTCCTGCGCGACTCGGGCGGCGTCGTCCTGACGATCTCCGACGACGGGACGGGCGTGACGGGCGAGGGGCACGACGCCGAGATCGGTTTCGGCCTGTCGCTGATCCGGGCGGTGGCCGACGACGTCGACGTGCGCGAGGCCAAGGGCGGCGGCACCCGCGTGGAGGCGCGCTTCCGCGATCTTCCCCGGGCTGAGGCCGTCACCGACAGCGGGCACTCCCCGGCGCTCCGGCGCGTGCTCGCGATGATGGCGGCGCAGTGCGGCTTCACGATGGACCGGCTCTCCGACGCCGTGCTCGTCGCCGAGACGCTCGCCGCGCACGCAGGCGCGCACAGCGTCGACGGCCGGGTGAGGGTCGCGGCGGAGGACGGCGCAGGCGATCTCCGCCTCCTGGTCGGCCCGCTCACCCGGGGCGGAGGCCAGGCCCTTCTCGACGAGAGCACGCTGCCGGCCTTCGGAGGCGTCCTCGAGCGCCTCGCGGACGGCGTGGAGGTGGATCGGGGCATCGGCCCGGCCGGTCCGTGCGAGTACCTTCGCGTGCGAATCTCCTCGCGCCGCTGACGACGCCCGGCAAAGCTACGATTCCAGCCGATGGCCCTACTTGACCTGAATGTGGAGAACAGCGACCGCCGCGCGCGCGTCGAGCTCCAGGGTGAGCTCGACATCTCGAGCGCTGCGCGGGTCGAGGAGCAGATCGAGGCACTCCAGTCGGAGGGCCTCGACCTCCTGGTCCTGGATCTGCGTGGCCTCAGCTTCATGGACTCCACGGGGCTGCGCCTGGTCGTGAGAACCGACGAGGCGGCACGCGCCGAGGGAACCAGCTTCGTGATCGTCCGCGGGCCGGAGGCCGTCCACAGGGTGTTCGAGATCGTCGGCCTCGCGGACCGGCTCCAGTTCGCGGACGAGCCTCCGGTCTAGGTAGCCAGGTCGAACTCGAACCACACCGTCGAGCCCCTCGCATCGCCCCGTCCCGGCAGGCAGCCCCAGCGGCTCGCCAGGCGCGACACGAGCGTGAGGCCGAACCCCCCCTTCGCATCGGCGGATCGCGCCGGCCGCGACGCCGGGTCGAACCCGGGGCCCGCGTCCGAGACCTCGACCCTGAGCAGGCTCTCGTCGAGCCGGGCCACGAAGGGGATCGACCCCCGCCCCGCCGCGTCGCCGTGACGGAGGGCGTTCGTCACGACCTCGCTGACCAGCAGGCGGAGGTCATCGAGCTTGTGCTCGGGAAGGGCCCCTGCGAGATCCCCGAGCGCGGCGCGCGCCTCGGCCACCGCACCCGGCTCGGCCGGCAGACCCACCTCCACGACGGTCCCACGCTCCGCCACCGTCGCGGGGGGCGGGTCCTCGCGGGTCTCGACGCGGACGGCGAGGATCGCGGCGTCGTCGCGCAGATCGGCCGACGTGGCGGCCTCCTCGACGCGCCGCGCCAGCTCGGCGGCGCCGAGCCCCGCAGCGCGCGATGCGACCTCCATCAGGCGGTCGTTCCCGAACAGCTCGCCGTCCACACGCGCCTCTGTCACCCCGTCGGTGTAGAGGAGCAGGGAGTCGCCGGGACCCAGGCGAACCGCCTCGGCCCGGAACTCCGGATCGGGGACGACGCCGAGCAGCGTGCCTCGAGCGCCGACCGGCTCCACCCTGCCGTCGGCGCGGACCACGTACGGCTGCGGGTGGCCGCCGCGCGCGACGACAAGGTCGGCCACGCCGTCGCCCGGCTTGAGCGCCGCGTACGCGACCGTGCAGAACTGCCGGTCGTCGCGCTGCCTGAGCAGCGCCTCGTTCAGCGTCGCGAGGATGCGGCCTGGATCGCGCTCGCGCATCGCGGCGGCACGAAGCGTGTAGCGGGCGAGCGCGGTGATCGCGGCCGCGGCCGAGCCCTTCCCGCAGACGTCACCGATGATCACCGCCCAGCTGCCGTCCGCGAGGGGGAAGAGGTCGTAGAAGTCACCCCCGACCTGGATCCCCTCCCCCGCGGCGTGGTAGCGCGCGGCGATCTCGACACCCGGGATCTCCGGCAGGTGCGGCGGCAGCAGGCTGTCCTGGAGGGTGCGGGCGATCTCGGCACGCTCCCCGTACAGGCGCGCGTTCTGGATCGCCGTGCCCGCACGCCGGCCCACCTCCTCGGCGAGCGCCAGGTCGCGCTCGTCGAAGGAGCGGCGGTTCTCGGCGTTGACGAAGGTCATAGCGCCCAGGTTGCCGTTCCGCCCGGGGATCGGCACGATCATCGCGGAGCAGAGCCCGATCGAGCGGATCAGCTCGAGGTGAACCTCGTCATGGGCCGTGGCTTCGAGCAACTCGTCCGGGATCTCGGGGTAGAGCTCGGCGACGCCGCTCCGCGCGACCTGCGGCACGCCGATCTCGGCATGCGGGTCCGGTGGATAGCGGCTTTGCAACTCGGCCGCGAAGGCGAGTCGCTCCGGGTCGGCGTGGGCGATCGCGACCCGCTCGACGTGCGAGTCTTCTACGAGGTCGACGGCGCACCAGTCCGCATAGCTCGGGACAGCGAGGCGGGCGACCGCCCGGAGGGTCTCCTCGTAGTCGAGGGACGCGGCGAGCAGCCGTCCGCTCTCGGCGAGGAAGCGCTGCGAGATCTCGCCCCGCTTCAGGTCGGTTATGTCCTCGAAGATGTTGACCGCCATCGCCACGTCGTCGCCGTTGTCGGCGAGCGGCGTGCTCTTGACGATCGCCCAGCGCTCCTCCCCGGTCGCCCGGACCCGGAAGCGCAGCACCATCGGCTCGGCCGCCTCCCCCCGGAATGCCCGCCTGGCGGGCAGCCGCTCGACGGCGAGGGGGGCGCCGTCCTCGTCGAAGATCTCGAAGCGCTCGACGATCGCCGACGGCGGAGCCGAGACCACCTCGTCAACGGTCTCGAACCCGAGCGTGCGCGCCACCGCCTCGTTCGCGTAGACGATCTCCCCGGTCCGGGTCTGAACCGTCACGCCGTCGGCGAGACTCCCGAGGATCGCATCGAGCCGGTCCCGGCTCTGGCGAACCTCGACGGCCGCATGCTTGACCTCCAGGTACTGGCCGAGCTGGACTCCCACCGTCTCGAGCTGGTCGAGCAGATCCGGATCCGTCTTGTGCGGCTCGCGCGAGAGGAACAGGACGACCGCGATGACGTCACTCCCGCTCATGGCAGGGAACGCGATCGCCGAGTGGAGGCCCGCGCGGGCAGCTTCGTCCCGCCGCACCACGATCGGGTCGCGCTGGATGTCGGCGACGACGAGCGGGCGCCCGGTGGCGAGCACCCGACCGGGGATCCCCTCGCCCATCGCAAGCGTCGCCTCAACCCGAACCGCCTCGGGCTCCCCGGCGGCGCTCCAGAACGCCGTGCGGTGCAGCTCCCCGTCCCCCCCGGGTTCCCAGAGCTCGCCGATCTCGCCCCCCACGAGCGGCCCTATCGCGGCGAGCATGCGCGGCGCAGCGTCCTCGGCGCCCGCGGCGGCGGCGACGCGGGCGACCGCGTGTTGGACTTCCAGCGCTCCGATCGCGACCTCGCGGGCCTCGCGAAGGCCGGCGGTCCAGACCGCGATCAGCGACCCTACGACCGCGATGAGCGTGCTTGCCAGGCGCTGGTCGCTCTCGAACGACGCGGTCGTCAGGCCGGTCGCGATCGCCGCCGTGACGGCGATCAGCGCGAGCGCGAGTGTTTCGGTCCTCCCCGCCCTGGCCGCCAGGAACGGTCCCACGAGGACCCCGGCGATCACGACGGTCCCGGCGACCGCGAGGTCGATCGCCGTGAAGATCGCGACCGACGCAAGGGCCGCGGCCACCCACGGGCGGACCGCTCGCGGCGGGAGCGGAGCGTGCCCGCCGATGTCGGGCCTGCGCGCCCCCATCACGGGCACCTTACGGCCCGCGTCCTGTCACCGCCAGGACCTATGCGGCCCTGCGTGGCCGCCGCTCGGCGGCGGCCACGGTCCGGACCCGCGCGAGGGCCCGCCGCAGCAGGCGAGACACATGCATCTGGGACACGCCGATGCGCTCGGCGATCTCCGACTGGGTGAGGTCGTCGACGAAGCGAAGCTGGACGATGAGCCGCTCCCGCTGCGGGAGGACGTCGAGCGCCGGCATGACCGTCGCGAGGTCCTCGACGAACTCGTACTGCTCGTCGTCGTCTCCGATCGACTCGGCATAGCTCTCGCGCTCGCCGTCGTCGCCGGGCCGCGGCGCGTCGAGCGAGACCGCGGCATAGGCGGTCGCCGCCTCCATCGCGTCGAGCACGTCCTCGCGGTCCATGTCGATGCGCTCGGCGATCTCCGCGGGCGAAGGCGAGCGGCCGAGCGTCGAGGAGAGGTCCTCGATCGCCCGCTTGACCTCCATCACGCGCTCCTGCATTCCGCGCGGGACGTGCGCCGCCCATCCGGTGTCACGAAAGTGGCGCTTGATCTCGCCGAGGACGGTCGGCACCGCGTAGCGCATGAAGGGCGAGCCGCGATCGATGTCGAAGCGCTCGATCGCCTTTACGAGCCCGAGCGATCCCACCTGGACGAGGTCGTCGAGCTGCTCGGACCCGCGCTGGTAGCGGCGGGCGAGTTGGCGGACGACCGGAAGCATGCGCTCGACGAGCTCGTCGCGGGCGCGCTCGTCACCGTGGCGGTGATAGCGCTCGAGCAGTTCGAGGTCTCCACGGGCGCGCGCGTGGAGCCCGCCGGACGTGCCGACGGCGTTCCGCTCGGCTGCAGGCGCGACGGGACTCTCGGTCTTCATGCGACTCCACCTCCTCCGTGTCGTGTGCCGGGCCTGGGACGCAAGCGCCGGCTGCCTCGCCGGCCCTCATGAAAGGGTTTCCCGGCGGTCCGGCGTGTCAACCGGTGGCGACCGCATGTTTGTCAGAAGTCTAACCGGACGGTGTGGCATCAGCACGGTCCGTGGCGAGCCTGAAACCCAACTGCAGGAAGTCGTTGGCGGCCGACGCCGCCAGAACGCCCGTCACAACCCGCCCCGCCGGCGGCGAGACGATGCGGAGGCCGACGATCGAGAGCGCGCTCCAGGCGCCCATGCAGCGGGTGCAGGTCAAGAGCTCGCCGACGGCATACCGCAGCCGGGTGCCGCGCGGTCGCCGACCCTCCCCGGCTCGCTCCACGAAGGGCTCGCGCAGCCAGACGGCGATCCGCTCGCGCGCGACCACCTTGGCGAGGGCGAAGGTCGCGGCCGCCACGAGCGGCATGTCGCCCGGACGCAGGGCCTCCTCCACCCGCTCCGGGTGGGCGCGCGCATGGGCCCCCAGGGATCCCATCGCGACGGCGAACCCGGCGTTCAGGAGCCAGTAGTCGAAGGGCTCCGTCGGCGTGCCGCCGGTCTCGCGGGTCACAGGGACTCCAGCAGCGAACGAGCCGACTCGTGGACCGAGCGCGCCCCGGCGGCGCGCAGCTCGTCCTCGCCGAACCCGCCCGTGAGCACAGCGTCGGTCGCTATCCCGGCGCGCGCGGCGGCCTCGCAGTCCCAGACCGAGTCGCCGACCATGAACGCGCCATCACCCTCCCCCGCCTTCTCGAGGGCCGATCGCACCAGGTCGGGAGCAGGCTTCGTGGCGTCCACGTCCGCGGAGGTGGTCCAGGCGTCCGCGAGGTCCCGGGCTCCGAGGAGGTCGACGTAATGCTCGACCTCGCCTTCCTTCGCGGAGCTGGCGAGGACGACGGCATGGCCCCGCCGCTTCAGCTCGGCGATCAGCTCGCGCGCGCCGTCGAGCGGCTCGACCTCACCGATCAGCTCGGCGTAGGCCTCGCTCTCGCTCTCGCGGATCGCGTCGCCCAGATCCCGCTCGGCCTCGTCGCCTGCGAGCGCGGCGACCAGCTGGTCGCCGCCCATCCCGATGTGGCGGTGGACCCGCCACACGGGCACGACGATCCCGTGCTCCCGGAACGCCCGATACCAGGCCAGGGCGTGCTGGTAGTTCGTGTCGACGAGCGTGCCGTCTATGTCGAGGATCGCGGTGGGGGCCATGGCGATCCCCGTGCCCGTCCGGACGGAGGACTAACCGCCGGACACCGCCGCCATCTCGGCGATGGCGTGCTCGAGGTCCGCGCCGAGCTCCTCGAGCTCGCCGATCGCGTCCGGGTCGGACATGAGCCCGATGGACACGCGCCCGTCGTAGCTCATCATCGCGATGGCGAGCGCGTGGCCGGGGGACAGGAACGGGACCGGCACGATCTCCCGCAGGCGGCGCCCGAGCAGGCGGAGCGCGAATTGCGGCCCGGGCACGTTCGTGACCAGCAGGTTGTGGGCGCGGCTCGAGAACGCGACCCGCGAGGCCTGCGCGAAGATCGTCGGCGGCGCGAAGTCCTGGAGGTTCGTGAGCACCTGTGCCCCGAGTGCCTGCTTCGAGTCGCGCAGCCCCCGGGTCGCCTGAGCCACGATGCTGAGCCGCTCCACGGGCCGCTCCGCATACACGGGGAGCGGCGCGATCGTCATGCGGACATGGCTCCCGAGCGGCGCCCCGTCCGGGGGGCGGACCGATACCGGCACGCCCGCCCGCAGGTCGAGCCCCTCGGTGCGGACATGCCTGCGGCGCAGCCAGCGGCGCAGCGCCCCCGCCACGCAGGCGATGTAGACATCGTTGAGGGAGCCGCCGAAGTCGTCCTTCGGCCGCTTGAGATCCTCCAGCGAGGCGCCGACCCAGTGCACACGGCGATGCGGGCCGGTCGGCACGTTGAGGGGCGTCTCGGGCGCGCGGTTGATCGCCGACCAGGCGACCTGGCCCAGCGCCTCTCCCGCCTCCGCGGCGCGCGCGAGCGATCGGCCGGGGGAGCGGACCGCCTGAAGCGCCGCGCTCGCGACGCGCTCGGGGCGGTGCAGGATGCCCTTGACGGCCTCGGCGACGAGCTGGGCCTGGGTCGGCTCGGGGCCCGGGTTCCATTCGCGCGGCTCGGGCACCACGTCCGCGCCCGCCTCGCCGGCGTCGAGGAGCACTGTGGTCAGGTCGACACCGGCGAGGCCGTCGACCACCGAGTGATGGACCTTCGAGACGAGCGCGCAGCGGCCGCCGTCCACGCCGTGGACGAGCCACATCTCCCACAGGGGCTTCGAGCGGTCGAGCCGCTGCGAGAAGACCCTGCCGGCGAGCGCGCGGAGCTGGTCGAGCGAGCCCGGTCGCGGAAGGGCGGTGGTGCGCACGTGGTAGCCGATGTTGAAGCGGGGGTCGTCCACCCAGAGCGGCCTTCCCATCTCGAAGCGGGGGAACGCGAGCTTCTGGCGGTAGCGGGGAACCAGGTGGAGCCTCGACTCCACGTGCGCCGCCAGCTCGTCATGCGCGGGCGCCCCACCGTCGAAGAGGAGGATGCCGCCGATGTGCATGTGCGCCCCCGAGCGCTCCTGCGCCAGGAAGGAGGCGTCGCTCGGCGTCAGCCGTTCCATCCCGCGGCGAGCGTATCGCATCGAATCCGGTCGATATCCTTGGGGCATGCCTTCGAAGCAGACCCTCGTCGACTGCTGCGTCCCGGTGGGCCATGCCCGGCTCTCCGACGGCCAGGCGGAGGAGCTCGAGCGGCTGTTTCGCTCGGTCGCCGACCGTCACCGGCTCAAGGTGCTGAGCATCCTGGCGGACGCCGACGATGCCGTCTGCGTCTGCGCGATGGTCCCCGAGCTCGGCCTCGCGCAGCCGACCGTCTCCTACCACCTCAAGCAGCTCGCCGAGGCTGGCATAGTGGAGCGCGAGAAGCGCGGCACCTACGTCTACTACCGGCTCGCTCCGGGAGCGCTGGAGCGCCTGGGTGGCCTGCTGCGCGGGTCGGAGGCCGCCGCGGGCTCGCCCTAGAGCACGCCGCGCCCCGCCTCAGCCCGGGCGTGGGAAGTTCGACTTCATCATCGCGTCCCAGCCGCGGTCCGGGACGACCTTGCGCATCCCCAGCGTGAGCTTGGCGGACGCCGTGACCGTGTAGCGCGTCTTCGGCCGGCGCTTCGTGATCGCCTTCTCGATGGCCTTCGCCACGGTTTCGGGTCCGCCGCCGAGCTTCGCCATCGGCCCGTCGTACGCGCTGGCCGTGACCTTCGCGACCGCGCCGTTGAACTCCGCGTAGGGACCGGTGTTCTCGGTGCCCTCGAAGCTCGCGACGGCGGCCTCGCCGAAGTTCGTGAGGATGAGGCCGGGCTCGATGATCACGACGTCCACGCCGAAGCCGGCGACCTCGAAGCGCAGGGCATCCGAGAGCGCCTCGACCGCGTGCTTCGTGGCGTGGTAGACGCCCCCGCCCGGGAAGACGAGCTTGCCGCCCATCGAGGAGACGTTGACGATCCGGCCCGCGCCCGCCTCGCGCATGCCCGGCAGCACGAGCTGGCACATCCGCATCAGGCCGAAGACATTCGTCTCGAACTGGCGGCGAACCGAGTCCATCTGCACGGTCTCGACGGCGCCGGACTGGCTGTAGCCCGCGTTGTTCACGAGCGCGCCGACCGCGCCCTCCGCCGACTCGACCGCCCCGACGGCCGCCGCCATCGACGCCTCGTCGGTCACGTCGAGCCGCAACAGCCGGCAACCCTTCGCCTCGAGATCGGCGATGTCCTCGAGCTTGCGGGCCGTCGCGTAGACGGTGCGGCCCCGCGCCGCGAGGTGCTCCGCGGTGGCCCGCCCGATACCCGTGGAGCAGCCCGTGATGAGAACCGACTTCGACGCCAATGGCTTACCTCTCCTCGACTGTGCTGAGGGTGAGCATACGCCCCATCGCCCGCCTGACCGCTCCGCGGGCGCGGCCTCGCGGCCGCGACCATCTAGGCTCCCCGGCCGTGAAGGCCGTCACGTTCCAGGCCCCCGGCGAGGTGCGCCTCGACGACAAGCCCGAGCCCGAGGTGGATGGCCCGCAGCAGGCCGTCGTGCGGGTCGAGGCCACCGGCGTCTGCGGCAGCGACCTCCACATCTACCACGGTAGGGTCAAGATCGAGCCCGGCTTCACGATCGGCCACGAGTTCGTCGGAACGGTCGTGTCCGCGGGCGACGGCGTGACCACCGTGTCCGAGGGCGACCGCGTGCTCGGCTGCTTCTGCACCGCCTGCGGAACGTGCTTCTTCTGCCGCCACGGCTGGTTCCACAAGTGCGACTCGGGCGGGGTCTTCGGGCACGGCGCCACGATGGGCTCGATCCAGGGAGCGCAGGCGGAGTACGTGCTCGTCCCGACGGCGAACCTGACGCTCAGGCGCGTCCCGGAGGGCATGCACGATGACGTCGCCCTGTTCGCGGGCGATGTCATGGGGACCGGCTACCACGCCGTCACCGAGGGCGGCATGCGCCCGGGCGACACGGTCGCGGTCTTCGGGCTCGGCCCGGTCGGCCTCTGCGCCGTCCAGGCTGCGCGCGCGGCGGGCGCCGCAAGGGTCATCGCCGTCGACTCGGTCGAGGACCGCCTCGCGGTCGCCGCGTCCTTCGGCGCGGACGCCGTGCACCTGGAGGTCGGCGACCCCCGCGGCGCCATCAAGGCCGCCACCGACGGACGCGGCGTGGACCTCGCGATCGACGCGGTGGGGCACCCGGCCGCCCTCGACTCCGCGATCCGCGCCGCCCGCAAGCAGGGCGCCGTCGTCGCGATCGGCGTGTACGCCGAGCACGCCGACGTCCACATGGGCCTGGCCTTCATCAAGTCGCTCACCGTGAAGGCGGGCCTCGCCAACGTGATCCGGCACGTGGACCCGGTCCTCGAGCTCCTTGCGAGCGGCGTGCTCGACCCGCGCCCGCTCGTCACCCACCACATGGGCCTCGGCGACGCCGCCGAGGCGTACGCGACATACGACCGCCGCGAGGCCCTGAAGATCGTGATGACCCCGTGAGGGAGGAGGTGACATGACCACGGCCACCATCGATGGGCTCTCGGAGCCGGCGCGGGGGTTCCTCGAACGCGGCCCGGGCCGCCTGTTCATCGGCGGCGAGTGGACCGCCCCGGCGGCGGGCGGCTCGTTCGAGACGCTCGACCCCTCGACGGGCGAGCCGATCATGCAGGTCGCCCAGGCGGGCGCGGAGGACGTCGACCGCGCCGTCGAGGCGGCGCAGCAGGCCCTCGGCGGCGCCTGGTCGGAGTTGCCCGCCCATCAGCGCGGCCTGCTCATGCACCGGCTCGCGGAGCTGATCGAGGAGCACGGCGACGAGCTCGCCGAGCTCGAGGCGCTCGACAACGGCAAGCCGGTCAAGTACGCGCGGATGGTCGACGTGAGGCTCGCCATTCAGCATCTCCAGTACTACGCCGGCTGGCCCACCAAGATCGAGGGCGAGA
Source organism: Thermoleophilaceae bacterium (assembly GCA_035553855.1). Classification (GTDB taxonomy): domain Bacteria; phylum Actinomycetota; class Thermoleophilia; order Solirubrobacterales; family Thermoleophilaceae; genus JBBDYQ01. The sequence continues at coordinate 36,135 of DATMJO010000163.1, forward strand.
CGATCCCCGTGTCCTGGCCCGACGCGTTCGTCTACACGCGCAAGGAGCCGGTCGGCGTCTGCGGCCAGATCATCCCATGGAACTTCCCCCTGCTCATGGCGGCATGGAAGCTGGCCCCCGCGCTGGCCGCGGGCTGCACCGTCGTGCTGAAGCCGGCGGAGCAGACGCCGCTGACCGCGCTGCGCCTCGCGGAGCTGATCGGCGAGGCCGGCCTCCCGGCGGGCACGGTGAACGTGCTTACCGGAGACGGGTCGACGGGCGCCGCCATCGTCGAGCACCCGGGGGTGGCCAAGATCGCCTTCACGGGCTCGACCGAGATCGGGCGCCGGATCGGCGAGACCTGCGGCCGCATGCTCAAGCGCGTCACGCTCGAGCTAGGGGGCAAGTCGCCCAACATCATCCTGCCGGACGCCGACCTGCGCGCGGCCGTCGCCGGGTCTTTTCAGGCGATCTACTACAACACCGGCCAGGCGTGCAACGCGGGCTCGCGGCTCTTCGTCCACCGCGACCAGTTCGACGAGGTCGTCTCCGGCCTGTCGGAGGCGGCCTCGAAGGCACGGGTCGGCCCCGGCCTCGAGAAGGGCGTCCAGTTCGGCCCGCTCGTCTCGAAGGAGCAGGAGGAGCGCGTCCTCGCCTACATCGAGTCGGGGCGCGAGGAGGGCGCGCGCGTCGTCTGCGGCGGCGGCGCGCCCGAGGGCGCGAACGGCGGCTACTTCGTCGCCCCGACGATCTTCACCGATGCGAGCGACGAGATGCGTATCGCGCGCGAGGAGATCTTCGGGCCGGTGCTCGTGGCGATGCCGTACGACGACCTCGATGAGGTGGCCGCGCGCGCGAACGACACCGACTACGGGCTCGTGGCCGGCGTCTGGACGCGTGATGTGGGCAACGCGCACAAGCTCGCGGCGAAGCTCAAGGCAGGCTCCGTCTACATCAACGTCTGGGGCCCGTCGGACCCGGCCGCCCCGTTCGGCGGCTACAAGGCGTCGGGCATCGGCCGCGAGATGGGCCACGCGAACCTCGACGCCTACCTCGAGCTGAAGACCGTCTGGACGAGCCTCTCCTGACGCTCAGCGGTCCCGGTCGGGCGGGACCGCGCGGTGCCCAGCGGCGGAGGCCTCGCGGATGGGGCGAAGCCGTTGTGGCCGCCGCTCAGCCTTCCTGCGCGGCGTCTTTGCCCGACCCGAAGCGGCTTTCCTCGCCCTCGGGGAGCTGCCCGTCACGGCCGATGTAGCCGTCCTTGCCGCCGGCGACGACATAGACCGCGTCGCCGTCCCCCGCGTTGGCGACCTTGCGGACCGTGGCCGCGTCGACCCTGGCTACGGCGCCGGGGCCCAGCACGTGCTCGTCGCCGTCGTTGAAGGTCATCCGGATCGTCCCCTGGTGGACGAAGTAGGTCTCCTCCTGGACCTCGTGGTAATGCCGGCCGGTCTCGTACCCGGGCGGGAGCACGATCGCGTTGATCCCGAACGCATCCACGCCGAGCGCCTTCCGGATCTTGCGGAAGCCGTAGCCCTCCCCCATGGCGTCGATGTGGCCGACGGCGTAGCCGTCGCCCTCGACGATGTCGCCCACCTCACCCGACACGGTGAGCAATGTAGCGCGACCGGCGCATACGCTACGCGTCAGTGGAACTCCGCCCGATGAGGAGAGCGGACGCCGAGGACGCGTGGGCCGCCGGGCAGGCCGCATTCGAGGCGCGCGGCGAGCGCTGGCCCGCCTCGACCGAGCCGCCACCGCTGCGCTGGCGCCGGGGGGTGGAGCGCCTGCTCCACCTCCTCGACAGCGACCCCGGCGGCGCGTGGGTCGCCTGCGAGGGCCGGCGGATCCGCGGGATGGCCATGGCCATCGTGCGCGAGGGCATATGGGGCCTGTCGCTCTTCGCCGTGGACCCGGGCGTGCAGGGCAACGGCGTCGGGGGCGCCCTGCTCGACCGTGCGCTCGCCTACGGCCACGGGACGCGCGGGCAGATCGTGATGTCATCGCAGGATCCACGGGCCCTGCGGCTCTACTCGCGAGCGGGCTTCCGGCTGCTGCCCGCGCTTGCGGCGTTCGGCCCCGTGGACGCCGCCCGTCTCGAGCCCGAGGCACCCGTGCGACAGGGTATGAGCGGCGACTTCGAGATGGCGGCCAGAGTCGACCGTGAGATCCGTGGCGCCGCCCACGGGGACGACCTGCCGCACCTGGTCGAAGCGGGCTCGCTCCTGCATGTCGTCCCTGAGCGCGGCTATGTGGTCCACGCCGACGGCTCCCCGAGGCTGCTGGCCGCGCTCGACGAGGAGGCGGCACGCTCGTTGCTGGCGGTCGCGCTCGCCCACGCGCCGGAGGGCCTCGAGGCGGGGGTCCTGTCGCTCACGGCCGATCAGGGTTGGGCCATGGAGGTGGCCCTGGACGCCGGTCTCGCGCTCGAGACGAGCGGCCCGACCGCCGTGCGCGGGGAGCCCGGCCCCCTCGCCCCGTATCTGCCGAGCCCCGCCTTCCTCTGAGGATCAGCCGGGCGCGGAACCCGCGCACCGGCCTGGAGAACGACACCTCCGAAGCGGCTCTGGACGGGCGCCGGCCACGGCGCGGATGGGGCGCTAATGCGAACGCGCCAAGTCGTCAGACACCCCGTCAGTTATTCGCGGGCCCCTCGTTCCATCTGCACCGAATGGGATCCCTCACCGCTCGTCGACCGCGAGCGATCCCGATCGGACTCGACATCTATCTGGGCAAGGAGGGTCGGCATGGGCTACCGCGCTTGCTGATTTGACCGGTGCAGTTCGAAGTGCGCGAGGGCGTCCCACCGGGGCGCCCTCGTCCGTGTCGCGTACCATCGGCGCCGTGAGCGCCCTCCCCGTCGACCGGCTGCTCGTGGGAATCACGGGCACACTCGGCATCTACGACTTCCTCTACTACGTCGAGGCGTTCCGCGGGACGGTCGCGAAGGAGATCCGAGTGATCCACACGCCCACGGCGTCGCGCTTCATCGACCCGCAGATCGTCTCGATGATCGTGGGCTGCGAGGTCTGGACCGACTTCTGGGACGAGCGCGACGGCGTGCGGGTCCCCCACGCGGAGCTGCCCGAGTGGGCCCAGATGTTCATCGTGATCCCGGCCACCGTCAACACGCTCTCACTCGTGGCCCGCGGCGACGCCTCCGGTCTCCTCCACGCATCCGTGCTCGGCTCGCCGCGCCCGGTCGGTTTCGTCCCGAACATGAAGCAGAGCCTCTGGCGGGCTCCCGCGACGCGGCGCAACGTCGCGCAGATGCGGGAGGACGGGCACCTCGTGATGGACCTGGACGAGGGCGAGTACTTCCTCCAGCCGGTCGACAAGTCCCTGCCGCCGGACCCCGCGCCGTCGCCCGAGCAGATCGCGGCGTTCGTCCTCGAGCTCGCGCGCGCCTCGGGCATCGAGGCGGGCGAGGACGAGCTCCACCTCGCTCCGGCCGCAGAGGCGATCGAGCGGATCGACCGCGTGCGCCGCACCTTCGGCCAGGCCTGAGGCAGCGTCAGGCACAAGGCCCGGACTCAAGTTTCGGCTGCTCAGAGCCGATGTTGACAGGGTGTTTGATGAAGGCTCGAACACGGCGGGGATTCCGCGGCGGGTCCTGGCGGTGCAACTTCTCGCGCTGAGCGGCGCCGTGGCCCTCGCGGTCGAGCGCGCGGACCTCGCGAACTGGGACCTCACCCTGCTCGGAGTGCTGCTGCTCCTGGGGATCCTGAGCGACCTCTCCGGCTCGAACCTCGAGGAGCGCGAGGTCAAGATCTCAGGCAGCTTCCTCACGCTCGTCCTGGCGATGGTCCTGCTCGGCGGCGCCCCCGCCGCTCTCGTCGGGGTCACGATCATCCTCGTCGGTTGGCTCCGCTGGCGCGAGCCGCTCGTCCACTTCGGCGCCAACATCGCGATCTACGCCTGGTTCCCGCTCCTGGGCGGCGCGCTCTTCCGGGAGCTCCGCGACGGATGGAACCTCGGCCCGGGCGACATGTCGTTCTATCTCCTCGTCTTCATGGTGTTCATGGTGGCGCTCGCCCTGAACTTCGTTCTGGTCGCGGTTCACCTCCGGATGACCGAGGGCATCTCGGTGGGGCAGAGCCTCCGCACCATCTTCGTCCCGGTGCTTCCGTCGGAGCTCGCCGCGGCCCTGCTCGCCGTGGGGGCGACCTTCCTGTACGAGCACAGCGGCATCGCGGTGATCGCGCTCTTCGGGATAGTGCTTGTGACCTTCCAGTACCTGCTCGGCGCCCTGCTCGTCTCCCAGGACCGCGCCCGCCAGCTCGAGCAGCGCACGGAGCAGCTCGCGACGGCACAGGCCGACCTCCTGAAGGCGCTCCTGCGCAGCCTCGACCTGCGCGACCGGATGACCGCCCGCCACAGCGCCGCCGTGGCCCGCTACGCCCGTGAGATCGCGCGCGCGGCCGGGCTTCCCGAGGAGCGCCAGCGCACCGTGCACCGGGCCGCCCTGCTACACGACATCGGCAAGTTCGTGCTGCCCGACCGCATCCTCAAGGCCAACGAGCGCCTCAGCGACGAGGATTGGGCGCTGATCAAGACCCACCCCGAGGAGGGCGCGAAGGTCGTGGCCCAGGTGGACGGCTACGAGGAGATCGCGGCCATCATCCTCGCCCACCACGAGCGGATCGACGGCCGCGGCTATCCGCGCGGGCTCGAGGGCGACGACATCCCGGTGCTCTCACGGATCATCTCGATCGCCGACACCTACGACGTCATGACGGCCCGCGACACCTATCGCGACCCGGTGCCGGCGGACGACGCGATCGCCGAGCTGCGACGCGTCTCGGGCGAGCAGCTGGACGCCTATCTGGTCGAGTCGTTCGTACGGGTCCTGCAGGGGCGCGACCTGCGCTACCTGCACGGCGAGGACGCCGACTTCGACGCCGAGCTCGAGCGCGAGCGCCGCTGGACCCCTGAGCTGGATGCCGCGACCGTCGCGGGCGCGCTCGAGGAGCGTCGGGGCTCGTCGCCGTCGCCCCTGAGCCTCCCGGCCTAACCGGTCAGGCCGAGGCGACCGGAGCGGCGAGCGGCCCGCAATCCTCGACGTCGGCCAGCAGCGAGCCGGCGGCGTCAGGCGCGACGCGATCGCCGTCCACGAGGTCGTCCGCCAGCTCACGCAGGCGGGCGAGCGAGGCGCGTGCCTCGTCGTCGGAGTCCAGGTCCTCGGTGAAGAGCAAGGCGTCCGCAGCCTCGCGGACCGTGGCCTTCTCGTCATCGCGGAGGTAGAGCTCGCCGAGCGCCTTCACGACCCGGCCGTATGCATGTGCGCGATCGGATGTCATCTCGGAGATCCTCCGCTCATCGGGGGTTACGCCGCCTCTCGCAGGGCCGCCAGGTCCGACCGCGTCGAGAGGCGCCTGAGGGCACGTTCCTCGAGCCGCCGGACGTCACTCTCGGGCAGCTGCAGCATCCGGCCGGCCTGGCGCACGCTCTGCGGCTCGCGCCCGTGGGTGCCGAAGCGCAGCTGGATGACGCTGCGCTCGTCCTCGGGCAGCTCGGCGACGGCACGCCAGATCGCGTGGGTCTCGAGGTTGTCGGCGACCTCCTCGTCCGGCGAGCGCTGATCCGTGGGCAGCAGGGCGCCGAGCGCGGTGTCGCCGTCCTCGCCCACGGGGGCGTCGAGGCTCGCGATGGTGCTGTCGGCGATGCGGGTCTCCAGGATCTCCTCGACGTCGAGCTCGGTCGCGATCGCGATCTCCTCGACCGTCGGGTCGCGCCCCAGCTTCGCGGCGAGCTCGCGCTCGGCGCGGGCGATCTTGCGCGCGCGCTGGCCGACGTGCACCGGCAGGCGCACCGAACGGCCCGTGTTCGCGAGCCCGCGCTGGATCGCCTGGCGGATCCAGAGCGTCGCGTAGGTGGAGAAGCGGAAGCCCTTGCGCCAGTCGAACTTCTCGACTGCGCGGATCAGGCCGAGCATGCCCTCCTGGACGAGATCGCCCAGCGGCAGGCCCTGGCCCTGGTAGCGACGGGCGTTCGACACCACGAGCCGGAGGTTCGAGTTGATCATGCGGTCCTTGGCGTCGAGGTCGCCGCGCTCGATGCGCTGGGCGAGCGCGACCTCCTCGGCCGGCGTAAGCAGGGGGTAGCGAAGCGAGGCGTCGATGAGCAGCTGGAGGGCGTCCAGCGTGACATCGGGGTCGCGCTCGTGCACCTGGGGCTTGGGGGGGTCTTTAACTATTTCCATCGTGATTTCCGTCTTTCATGCGCTTTCGCGCCTATTTCCGACTTCGACAGTCTGAATTGTAGCGAACAGCTGTTCTGGGGGGTTCTACGTGGCGCCCCTAAACAACGGATCAATCCGCTTACCCGGAGTGAGCAGCTTTAACGCCACTTCCCCCCATTCGGAGCGGTATTCCCCGAGTCGCGGCGCCGCGCCCGGCCCTGACACGCCCGGTCAGGCTGCGCGCAGGCCCTCGAGCTCACGGCACGTCGCGAGGCGCTCGAGCGCCTGGCGCTCGAGCTTGCGGACACCCTCCGCCGATATTCCCAGGCGGCGCCCGGCTTCGCGCAGCGGGGTCGGCTCCTCGCCCTCGATGCCGAACCTGAGGCGCACGACCTCCCGGTGGCGCTCGGGCAGGTGCTCCAGGGCCCGCCGGACGGCGTCACTGCGAAGGCCGATCTCGACCTCCTCCTCGGGACCGGGGTCCTCTCCCGGGAGGAGCTCCCCCAGGGTGGTCTCCTCCTCGCCGACCGGCTTGTCGAGGCTCGTCACGACGCGGGCGGTCGAGCGCGCCTCCTCGATCTCCTCCAGCGTCAGCTCGGCCGTGGCGGCGATCTCCTCGTCGGTCGGATCCCGCCCGAGCGCCGCAGCGAGCTCGCGGCGGGCACGCTCGATCTTGCGTTCGCGCTGCCCGATGTGGACCGGGATGCGAATCGTCCGCGAGCGGTTGGCGAGCGCGCGCTGTATCGACTCGCGGACCCAGAACGTCGCGTACGTGGAGAACTTGAAGCCCTTGCGATGGTCGAACTTCTCGACCGCGCGAATCAGCCCGAGCACGCCCTCCTGGATCAGGTCGAGCAGGGGCATGTCGTGGCCCTGGTACTTCCGCGCGATCGACACCACGAGGCGGAGGTTGGCGTTCACCATGCGCTCCTTCGCCGCGAGGTCGCCGCGCTCCACGGCCTTCGACAGCTCGACCTCCTCCTCCCGGGAGAGGAGGGGATGGCGGCGGATCTCGTTCATCAGCAGCGCGAGAGCGTCGGTGGTCTGGCCCGCCAGATCGCCGTTCGAGTACGCCGTCTGCTCGACGGAGCGGCCACAATCGTCGGTGACGTCGAGGCCGCGAGCCTCGATCTCGTCCTGAAGGTCGCGGAAGTCCGTCTCCTCGAGCCCCAGCTCGTGCACCGCGGTGCTCAGGTCGGACAGGTTCACGCAGCCCTGCTCGCGCCCGGACTCGACGAGCTGCTCGATGCGGGGGTGGATGTCGCTGCCGGTCACGCCGCTCACACCGTCCGACCTACCCGCACCGCCGGGGCTGAACCGCGCCGATCAGCCCTCGCCCGGAACGCAGGCCGCCACGGCCTCTTCCATCCCGTCGTAGATCGCGAAGGTGTACGAGAGCGCGGTCAGGTCGAGCAGCCGCTTCACATGCGGCGACGGCGCGACGAGCGCGAGCTTGCGCCCGGCCCGGGTCAGCCGGCGCAGGAGGTTCAACAGCAGCTTCAGGCTGGTCGAGTCGATGAAGGAAACGGAGGCGAGGTCCACGAGCACCGGGCCGTCGCCGTCGTCCACGACCTCCCTGAAGGCGCCGGCCACGATCTCGCCGACCGCCATGTCGATCTCGCCCGCGAGCGTGACCACCTGAGCGCCCGGCACGGCCGAACGCTCCACACGTGCTGGGCCCCCTGCGCCCTCCCCGTTGCGCATCACCAGACCTACCGTACCGCCGATCCGGGTTGACCGGCGAGCGCCGCGCATAGACTGGCGGGCGGGTTGGCTGAGAACGACCACCCGACGGGGCAGGAGCGGCAGCACACGCTGCTCGGTCTGCCGGCCATCCAGCCGGGAATCGACCACCTCCCCGGGCGGGCCAGCGGCGTTCATCGAGCGCTCCGCCTGAGCGTCACGATCGGGCGAGAGGCATCGAACGACGTGGTCGTCGACGACCCGCTGGTTTCGCGCCGGCATGCCGAGATGCGGCGGCGTCCCGATGGCGCGTGGGAGCTCACCGACCTCGGCACCCCCAACGGGACGTATGTGAACGGCAGGCGGATCGAGTCGCGCGTCCTGGCGGCGCTGGACGTGGTCACTATCGGCCACCACTCGTTCCGGCTCGTCGACGACGACCTCGAGGAGTATGTGGACGAGGGCCGGGTGACCTTCGAGGCCCATGGGCTGACCGTCAGGGCGCCCGGTGGAGCCGTGCTGCTCGACGACGTCAGCCTGACGCTGGACGAGAGCTCGTTCATGGCCGTGGTCGGGCCCTCCGGCTCCGGGAAATCGACCCTCCTGAACGCGCTCACCGGCTTCCGGCCCGCGCAGACCGGCCAGGTTCTCTACTCGGGGCGAGACCTGTACGCCGACTACGAGGAGCTGCGGACCCGCATCGGCTTCGTCCCCCAGGAGGACATCGTCCACCTCCCGCTCACCGTCCGCGAGGCGCTCACCTACGCAGCCGAGCTGCGCTTCGCCGGCGACGTGCCGCCCGCGGAGCGGGACGGCCGCGTGCGCGAGGTGCTGGAGGAGCTCGGCCTCGCCCACGTGTCGGAGACCACGGTCGCGTCGCTCTCTGGCGGCCAGCGGCGGCGCGCGTGCGTCGGCCTCGAGCTGATAGCCAAGCCTTCCCTGCTCTTCCTCGATGAACCGACCTCGGGGCTCGATCCGGGCTACGAGCGCAGCCTGATGCTGCTCCTCAGGGAGCTCGCCGACGGTGGCCGGACGGTCGTCGTGGTCACCCACAGCGTGGAGAGCCTCCGCCTCTGCGACCGCGTGCTGTTCCTGGCACCGGGCGGCCGAACCGCCTATTTCGGCCCGGCGCAGCTCGCCCCCGCTTACTTCGGCCGGGAGGACTTCCAGGAGGTCTTCCAAGACCTGGGGCAACGCAGCGACCGCGACTGGGCGGGCACGTTCGGCGCCCATCCCTACCACGACCGCTACATCCAGCGCGGGTCGGGCGAGCGCCCGCCGCCGGTGCCCGCCGACCGCCGCCGCCTCCCGTCGCTCGTGACTCCCCGCAGCTGGTTTCGCCAGTTCGGGATGCTCACGAGACGCTACGCGCGGGTGCTCGCGAGTGACCGGCGAAACCTCGCCCTCCTCATTTCCCAGCCCTTGCTGCTGGGCATCCTCATGCTGGCCGCGCTGCCAGGCGGCGAGCTCGCCCCCGCGCCTGAGGGCGAGCTACGGGTGGTCTCGCGCGCGGGGCTCGTGCTGCTCGTGGTGGTGCTCGGCGCCACCTGGCTCGGGGCGTCCAACGCGATCCGGGAGATCGTCAAGGAGCTTGCGATCCTGAAGCGTGAGCGCGCCGCGGGGCTCTCGGTCTCCGCGTACGTGTGGTCCAAGGCCGTCGTGCTCGGCGCCGTCACCGTGCTGCAGGCGGGCGCGCTGACCGGAATCGCCACCCTCGCCCAGGATGGCCCGCGCGAGGGAAGCATGCTCGGCTGGCCGCTCGGCGAGCTCATGCTCGCCGCGGCCCTTACCGGCCTCGCGGGGATGGCACTCGGGCTTGCGATCTCGGCGCTCGCGGGATCGGTGGACCGGGCGATGACCGTGCTTCCCGTCGTTCTGATCGTCGAGATGCTGCTCGCGATGGGCGGGCTCTTTCCCGACCTGGTGGACAAGCCCGTCCTTCGGCAGGCCAAGGAGGTGGCCGGCACCCAGTGGGCCTTCGCCGCCGCCGCGTCCACCACCGACCTGGACCGCCTCCAATCCGTCGACAGGATCGCGCGCGACCTGCCGCAGGTGCGGCTCGACGACCCCCTGCCGGTGCTCCGGGCAATCTCCGATCCGGGCCCCGGCGAGCCTCGCTGGCGCCACGACTGGCGCACATGGAGCAAAAACGCCGCCGCGCTCCTCGCCCTCACGCTTCTGGGCATCCTGGCTGCGATCGCGGCGGTCTGGCGGCGAAGGCCCGAGGTATGAGGCTCCGGGCCGGAGCGACGCTCGCCTGCCTCGCGCTGCTGCTCGCCGGCTGCGCCGAGGCGACCGACCAACAGCGGCCCCGCGTCTCGGTGGAGGCCGGGGGTGAGCGCTGGCGCGGTATCGCGTCCGGGCTCGGTGGGCCCGAGGATCCGGACTCCTCCAACGTCTGCGACCGCGGCGAGCGGCGCTGCATCGACGAGGTCGTCCGCGAGATGCGCCGGCGCTTCGAGCTGCTTGCGGCCCGCTGCGACCACCGCGCGGCCTTCGCGTTCATGTACCTCACCGTGACCGAGGGGGTCGGCGAGACCGGCGCTCGGATCTTCGAGAACCCCCGCTACCTGAACCACCTCGACGCCGTGTTCGCGCAGCTCTACTTCGACGCCTTCGACGCCCACGCCCGCGGCGAGCGGGAGCGCGTGCCGGTCGCGTGGCAGATCGCGCTCGATGCCGCCGAGCGCCGCCAGGTCACCGGGCTGGGGGACATGCTCCTCGGAATGAACGCCCACATCTCCCGCGATCTCCCTTTCGCGCTCGCTCGGATCGGCCTGGAGACCGCCGCGGGAGCGCCGGCGCGGCGGGACTACGATCGCGTGAACCAGCTGCTCGCGGATGTGCAGGACCCGATGCTCGCCGCGGCCTCGGACCGCCTGGACCCGTCGATCGGGAAGTTCGAGATCGCGGCGCTCGGCTTCAGCGCCGGGGATATCGCGGAACTGATCGCCACATGGCGCTCCGAGGCCTACCGCAATGCGGAGGCGCTGATCGAGGCACCGCCCGGCGCCCGGCGCGCGCTCGTGGCCGCACGCATCGAGACCAACGCGGAGAGCCGCGCTCGGATCCTGCAGGCTGCCACCTCCTACACGCTCCTGGGCGAGACCTCAGCCGCACGTGATCGCTACTGCCAGGCCCGTCACGGCGCCGGGAGGGAGCCCTGAGCCAGGACCAGCAGCACTCCGGCGTGCGGCTCGCGGAACTCGTCGTCGCGCTGTCGCTCGCCACGGACCTCGGGCTCGGCCAGCCGCTGGAGCACGTGCTCCGCAGCACCGCGATCGCCCTCCGGATCGGCGAGCGCACCGGCCTCGAGCCCGAGCGCCGCTCGGCACTCTTCCACGTGGGGATGCTGTCGTTCGTCGGCTGCACGGTGGACGGCGGCGAGCTCGCCGACCTGTTCGGCGACGACATCGCGTTCCGCGCCGCCACCTACGACGTGGACACGGCGGGCATCCCGATGCTCGGCTTCCTCCTGCGCCAGGCGGCGGCGGGGGGCCCTCCGGCCCAGCGGGCCCGCGCCCTCGCCGCACTGGTCGCCACGGGCCCTGGCCGCATCCAGCGGGCGATGCTCGCCCATTGCCAGGCGACCGGCGGCCTTGCGGAGCGCTTCGGCCTGGGCGGCGAGGTGCGCCGCGCCCTCCAGCACGCGTTCGCCCGCTGGGACGGCAAGGGGCTGCCCCCGGAGGCCTCGAGGGACGCGATCGAGCCGCTCGCCCGGATCGTCCACATCGCGGAGATCACCGAGGTGGCCCACAGGTCCGGCGGCACGGAAGCTGTGGCGGAGGTCGCCCGGGAGCGCTCCGGGAGGCAGTTCGACCCGGACCTCGCGGCCGAGCTGGCGAAAGCCGGCGACGAGCTCTTCGCCGGCCTCGATGAGCTCGACTGGCCCGCGCTGATCGAGTCGGAGCCCGGCCTGCGCGACCGGCTTCCCGCGGACCGCCTCGACGACGCGCTCGAGGCGATCGCCGACTTCTGCGACCTGAGGAGCCTCCAGTTCGCGGGCCACTCCCGCTCGGTGGCCGACCTCGCCTCCGCGGCGGCGCTGACGAGCGGCCTCGGTGAAGGCGAGTCCGCCACCGTCAGGCGAGCTGCGCTGCTGCAGGACCTGGGCCGGGCGGGCGTGTCGGCGACGATCTGGGACAAGCCCGGACCGCTGTCCCCGGGCGAGTGGGAGCGGGTGCGCCTCCACACGTACTTCACCGAGCGCATGCTCGCCCGGCCGCCCGTCCTCGCGGCGATCGGCGAGCTGGCGGCGGCCCACCACGAGCGCATGGACGGATCGGGCTACCACCGCGGCCTGGCCGGCTCGGCCGTGCCGGCGGCGGCGCGCCTCCTGGCGGCGGCGGACGTGCACCGTGCCGTCCAGGAGCGCCGGGCCCACCGGCCGCCGGCCGCCGCCGCGGACGCGGACAGGCTGCTGAGGTCCGAGGCGAAGGCCGGGCGCCTCGACGCAGACGCGGTCGACGCCGTGCTCGCCGCCGCGGCGGGCCGGGGCCATGCGTCGCGCCGGCGCGGTTCGGGTCCCGCCGGGCTCACCCCGAGGGAGGTCGAGGTGCTGCGCATGCTCGCCACCGGCGTCCGGAACCGGGACGTGGCCGAGGCGCTCCACATCAGCCGCAAGACGGTCGCGACCCACGTCGAGCACATCTACGCCAAGGCCGGCGTTTCGACCCGTGCGGGCGCCGCCCTCTTCGCGATGCGCCACGGGCTCGTGGATGCCGAAAAGATCGGGTGAACGCCCGATGTGCCGGCTCCTGGGGGGGCGTAGGTTGGTCGCACCCGAGTTTCAGGAGGCACCGATGGCCGAGGTCATCAGAAGAGCGCTCGTCATCGCAGCGGCCGCGCAGACGCAGGTGGAGAACCTGGACCCCATCCCGGTGGAGAGCGCGTCGTGAGCGCCCCCGCCGCGACCACGGCGGAGACCCGCCGCGACGCGCTGACGGAGCGGCTGTTCGAGGCCACCGTCGGCGCCCTGGAGCTCCTGAGCGTGCACATCGGCTGGCGCCTCGGGCTCTACCAAGCGCTCGTCGCCGGACCGGCGACCGAAGCCGAGCTCGCGGAGCGCGCGGGAATCGACGCGCGCTACACACGCGAGTGGCTGGAGCAGCAGGCCGTGGCGGGCATCCTCGAGGTCGACGACGCGGACGCCGACCCGGAGCTCCGCCGCTTCTCGCTGCCCGCCGGACACGAGGAGGTGCTGGCGGTGGCCGACAGCGCCGCGCATGTCGCGCCGTTCGGGCCGATGATCGTGGGCATCGCGGGCGCGATGCCGGCCGTCATCGAGGCCTACCGCAGCGGCGAGGGGGTGCCGTACGAGCGCTACGGGGCGGACTTCCGGGACGGGCAGGGCGCCATCAACCGCCCGGCCTTCGTGAACGAGACCGCCGCGTGGATCGCGAGCATGCCCGAGGTCGACGCGCGGCTCCGCGACGACGGCGAGCCCGCCCGCGTCGCAGACGTCGGCTGCGGGCAGGGCCACTCGACGCTGGCGATCGCGAGCGCGTACCCGCGGGCGCGGGTGGAGGGGATCGACCTCGATCCCGCGTCGATCGAGGATGCCGCCTCGCTCGCTCGCGCGGCAGGCCAGAGCGATGCCGTCGAGTTCAGGGTCGCGGACGCCTCCGAGCTCGCGGCTTCGGGCCCATACGACCTCGTCTGCATCTTCGAGGCGCTGCACGACATGTCGCGCCCCGTCGAGGTCCTCGAGGCGCTACGCGCAGCGCTCGCACCCGGCGGGAGCGTGCTGCTCGCGGACGAGCGCGTGGCGGAATCCTTCACGGCGCCGGGTGACGAGGTGGAGCGGATCATGTACGGCTGGAGCGTCACCCACTGCCTGCCCGTGTCGCTCGCGGAGCAGCCCTCCGCGGCGCTCGGAACGGCGCTGCGGCCGGGGACGGTCGCTGAGCTGGCGAAGGCGGCCGGATTCGCGAGCTTCGAGGTCCTCGGGATCGAGAACGACTTCTTCCGCTTCTATCGCCTCGCGGGCTGAGGCAGCCGCACCGTCACGCCGCGCTTGGGGACGAACGTCACGCCGCGCCGCACCCGGCGGTCCGGCCGGCGGCCATGGGGCTCCAGGTCGGTGCGCTCGAGGACCCGGCGGATGACCACCCGCATTTCGAACGTAGCGAAGCTCGCGCCGATGCAACGTCGCGTGCCGCCGCCGAACGGCAGCCAGGTGTAGGTGTCGGGGGCGTCGGGCCCCAGGTGGCGCTCCGGCCGGAAGGCGCGCGGCTCGGGGAAGAGGTCGCCTCGCCGGTGGATTCCCGCGATCGACGGGTTGATGTCGGTCCCCGGCGGGATCACGTGCCCGGCCACCTCGAACGGCTCCTCCCTGACCGTGCGCCCGATGCCCGCGATCACGGGCCGCAGCCGCAGCGTCTCCTTGATCACCGCGTCGAGATAGGCGTCGTCGCCGTCGCCCAGCGACGCCCGCAGGCGGGCGAGCGCCGGCGGGTTGCGCAGCAGCAGCTCGAACGCCCACGCGAGGGCGGTCGCGGTGGTCTCATGGCCGGCCACGAGCAGGGTGACGAGCTCGTCCCGCAGCTCGCCGTCGCTCATCGGCCGCCCGTCCTCGTCGCGGGCGAGCAGGAGCATGGAGAGGACGTCCTCCCGGCCGGCGAGCCCGGGCTCCTCGCGCCGCCGCGCGATCTCGGCGTGAATCAGCTCGTCCACATGCCGGTGGTGCTCGGCGAAGTCGCCCATCCGCGCGGGGCCGAGCCGCCCGCCGGAGAGCACCATGGCGAGGAGCCGCGCGCGGCTCCCGATCGGATCGATCAGCGCGCGGAGGCCGCGCTTCAGGTCGTCCTCGAACGCGCCTTCGCCCACCCCGAACACCGCACGCATGATCACCTCGAGCGTCAGGCCCCGCATCGAGGGAAGGAGCGCGAAGGGCCTGCGCACGGGCCATGACTCGATCGCGTGGTCTGCCGCCTCGCGCATCACCTCCTCGTACGCACGCATGCGCTCACCGTGGAACGGCGGCAGGAGCAGGCGCCTCTCCCTGAGATGCTCGTCGGTGTCGAGCAGGAGCAGCGAGCGGGCGCCCACGACCGGTCGCAGGACGGCGTTGGCCTCGCCGGCCCGCAGGACGGTAGGCGGCCCGCGGAAGACCTGACGCACGGCGTCCGGGTGGAAGAGCATCACGAAGCCCGGGTCGAAAAGCGTGCGAAAGGTGACGACATCCCCGTAGCGCCGTCTGCAGCCGTCGATGAACGGGGCAGGGGCCAGCATGAAGCCGAGCGTCTGGACCACCCGCGGGAGCCGCGGGCCGGGCGGTAGCTCTGCCTGGGCGCGCATCCGCGGAGGATGACATCCGCAAGCTTTCGGCCCTCCATGCGTTGATTGGGACGTGGGGAGGCGGGGACTCGTCCTGACGTTGATTCTCGGCTCGGCGCTGCTGCCGGCCGGCGCGGCCGCGCAGTCGGGCGGCGATCCCTGCCGGCCCGCGGGCCTATCCCACTCGCTATGCACGGGCGTCGAGAAGCTTGCCGAGCGGGCGTCCGCCGAGTGCCGGCGGCCCGGCGTCGCGACCGACTCCCAGTGCGCCTCGCCCGTCGGCCTGCGCGTCGACCGCGGCGCCGTCGACGCCTTCGAGGGTGGCTTCACGCATCGCGCCCTCGCCTTCCAGTCCGCCCTCGCCGACGACCTGCCCCTGTCCAACGCGCCCTGGGTCGGCACGCACAACTCCTACAACAGCCCGTCCGAGCTGCCGACCATCTCTCACACCGACTCGAACCAGCAGCTCTCGACGACCGACCAGCTGCGGATGGGGGTGCGCAGCCTCGAGATCGACGTCCACTGGTTCCCGAGCGCGCGCGGGCCCGGCTTCGCCCCGGTCGTCTGCCACGCCCGCCCCGGCTCCGAGGGTCACGCGGGCTGCTCCACCGAGCGCCTGCTCGGCGAGGTGCTCGCCGACATCGAGGCCTGGCTCGACGCGAATCCCGGTGAGGTCATCCTCCTCTACCTCGAGGACCATCTCCAGAGCGCACCGGCCTACCAGGCGGGAGCCGCCGCGATCGACTCGACGCTGGGCCAGCGCGTCTACCGGCCGGCGACCCCGGCGGGCGGCTGCGAGTCGCTCCCGCTCGACATCGCGCGTGACGACATCCGCGCGGCGGGCAAGCAGGTCCTGATCGTCGGCCGCTGCGGCGCCGGCCCCTGGGCCGAGCGCGTCTTCGACTGGGGAGGTGCCGCCGAGCCGCACGTCGAGTCGAACTCATCCACGTGGTCCGCTCCCTGCGGGGGCTTCACCCGGCCCACCTACGAGGCCAAGCTCGTCCGCTACTACGAGGACCGCACCTGGGTCGGCACGACACCCGCAGGCGGCAGCCTCGGCCCGTCCTCGGGGATCACCCCGCAGAAGGCCCGCGAGATGACCCTTTGCGGCGTGGACCTCACCGGCCTCGACCAGCTCCTGCCCGGCGACGGCCGCCTGGAGGCCACGGTCTGGAGCTGGGCCGACGGCGAGCCCGGGACCGGCGACTGCGCCGCGCAGCGCGCCGACGGCCGCTGGATCTCGGCCGACTGCGCCGGCTCGCGGCCCGCGGCATGCCGCTCGACCGCCGACGGCTCGTGGAGCGTCGTGGGCCCCGCGGGCCCGAAGAGCGGCGCGGCCGCCGCCTGTGCCTCGGCGGGCAGGGTCGCGGCCGCCCCCCGCACCGGCCGCGAGAACGACCTGCTCCGCATCGCCGCCTCGGGCGCCGAGCCGTGGCTCGGCCTGTCGGGCTCCGGCGGCTCGTTCGCCGCCGACGACGCCCGCTAAGTGTGCTGAGTCGGAAGTTCGGCTTCAGCACGAAATAACGACTCAGCACACTACTGGTCGCCCGCCAGCTCCTTCCGGCGCATCGACCACATCTGCGAGGCGCGCTCGAGCTCGAGGGCTGCCGCCCAGGGAAGTCCCGGCGGTCCGAGCTCGGTGCGCAGCGAGCGGGCGGTGCGGCGCGCGAGCTCCGGGTCCTTGGCCGGCCGGGATGCGAGCTCGAAGGCGGTGTCGTCCACGGCGCCGTCGTCCACCGCGGCCCAGGCGAGCCCCAGCTCCGCCGCGCGCGCGCCGTCGATCCGCTCGCCGAAGAGCGCGAGCGCCGCAGCGGCCTCGCGCTGGCCCGTCCTGCCGAGCAGGACGCCGTGGCCGCCGCCGGGGTGGAGCCCGATCGGCAGGAACCCCGAGATGAGCTTCGCCTCGCTCGCCACCACGCGCAGGTCGGTGGCGAACGCGAGGTTCATGCCGGCGCCGACCGCGCCGCCACGGATCGCCGCCACGGTCGGCGGCTCCAGCTCGCCGACGCGCTGGAAGGAGCGGTAGACCGCCCCGAGGCCGGTGTACTCGGCGGGAGCGGACGGATCGCGGCCGGCCGCGGCAAGCGTGGCGCGGTCGCCGCCCGCGCAGAAGTAGCCGCCCTCGCCGCGGACGACGACGGCGCCCACGGCGGCGTCGGCGTCGACCTCGTCGCACGCGGCGACGAGCGCCTCTCCCATCTCGCGCGTCAGCGCGTTGCGCCGGTCGGGCGCGTTCAGGCTGATTACCGCGACGCCATCGCGGCGCTCAACGAGGACCTCGCTCACGGACCGAAGCCTATTCAGGCCCGGCATCCGCCATGCGGCACGCCTCGACGAGGTCGGGCCGGCGCGCGCCGCGGGCGTCGAGCCCCCAGGTGAGCCCGCGCAGGGCGAGGAGTGCGGGCAGCCAGCGCGGCGCGCACACCCGCCGCGAGCGCGCCTCGACGCCGCGCGCGACCGCCGCTCCCGCGACCCCGACCGGATAGCGCTTGGCCAGCGGGCCCGGAATGCCGCTCCGTGCCTTCTGCGCCAGCGGGTGCGACGAGGCCGTGTTGGAGAGGACCGTGTCGATGAAGCCGAAGTAGCCGATGCCGACCTCGGTGCCGGTGTAGGCGAGTTCCATCCGGAGGTTGCGCGCGAACGCCTCGACCCCGGCCTTGCTCGTCGCATAGGCGGTGGACAGGGGAAGCGGCGCGACGGCGGCGAGGGAGGCGATCGCCAGGACGTACCCCCGGCGCTCGACCACGTGCGGAAGGGCCGCGCGGACGCTCCGCCAGACCCCCATCAGGTTCACCTCGAGCACCTGCTCGAAGGCGGCGGGGTCGACCCTGCGCACCGAAGCGGCGGCGCCGTTCACGCCGGCGTTCGCGACGACCGCGTCGATCCCGCCGAGGCGCTCCGCGCACTCGGCGGCCGCAGCCTCCATCGCCCGGAGATCGGTGACGTCGGCGGCGATGCCGATGGCGCGCTCGCCGATCGCTTCGGCGCGCCGCTCCACCGCCTCGCGCTCGCGATCCACCAGCGCGACCCGCCAGCCGCGGCCCGCGAGGCGCTCGCCCGCGTCGGCGCCGATCCCGCGCGCACCGCCGGTGATCAGCGCGACCTTGCCCCCTGCGGCAGCGCTCATGCCGGCATCTTCGCGTCCCGGGCCAGGCGCATGCCTGCACGTGCCACGGCCGGCCAGGCGCGAGGGCGCCCTATGACCGCCGCGAGCAGCGGGAGGGGATCGAAGTAGGAGACGCGCAGCAGCGCCTTGCCGTCGTCGCCGAGCTCGAACCGGTCGACGGCGCGCCAGGCCAGCGCCCGCCCTCCGAGAGTGCAGCGCAGGGTGAACTCGATCAGCACCCCGTCGCCCGCCGCGGCGCTCCGGTCGACCGTCGCGGCCAGGTCCGGCAGGAACGCGAGGAGCGCGCGGAACGATCGCCGGCCGGCGTCCAGGCCGCGGGTGTCCGGGGTGAGCGGCTGCCGCAGCACGACGTCGGCGGCGAGCAGATCGCCGAGCGTGTCGGGGTCCGGCCTCAGCCACCACGCGGCGAACCGGTCGGCGAAGTCCTCGCCGCTCATCGCGGGGCCATCCCGCCGGCGGCCGGCGCGAAGACCCGGCGCATGCGGGCGATGTCGCCCGCGCTGCCCGAGACCCGCAGGCGGTCCCCCGCCGAGCCCCCCACAGCGGCGAGGAAGGCCGCCGCGTCCCCCTCGATCACGACGTGGGGCTCCTCGGCGGGCCCGTCGGCCACCTGAACGGCGCCGCCGCCCGTCACCGCGTGGAAGACCTCGCCGTCGAGCCGGAACTCGTACGCGCGGCGCGGCCCGCTCGCCGCGTCCGCGTCGTGAAGGGTCCTCATCGCCATCGCGATCCAGCGCGCCCTGACGGCCCGTCCCGGAGCCGGTGCGCCGAGCCGCCGGATCCCGAACCGCGCGAGGCCCTCGAGCACGGGCTCGAGCAGGCGGCCCTCGCCGGTCAGCTCGTAGACGACCGAAGCGGCGGGCGGCGGGAGCGTCCGTCGCATGACGAGCCCCTCCGACTCGAGCTCACGCAGGCGGGAGGCGAGCAGGCCCGTGCCGATCCCCGGCAGCCCTTCGAGCAGGTCGGTCCAGCGGCGCGGGCCGGGCACCAGCTCTCGCACGAGGAGGAGGGTCCAGCGCTCGCCGACCAGATCGAGCGCGACCGCGATCCCGCAGTGCTGGGTGTAGGAGCGCGGCATGGTTCCCAAGAGTACACTCCATGCTTCATGTTCTTGAAGCTCGATGGTGGCGCGTCAGGGCAGGCGATGCCCGAGGTCCCCGGCGTCCGCCATTCGCGGGTGCGGGCGGGCGAGGTCACGCTCCACGTGGCCGAGGCGGGCGAGGGCCCGCCGCTCGTGCTCCTCCACGGCTGGCCTCAGCACTGGTACCTCTGGCGCGACGTCATTCCGGTGCTCGCCGCCGACAACCGGGTGATCTGCCCCGACCTGCGCGGGTTCGGCTGGTCGGACGCCCCCCGGGCCTCCTACGACAAGGAGACCCTCGCCCGCGACGTCATCGCCCTGCTCGACGCCCTCGGGCTCGACCGGGTGCGGCTCGCGGGGCACGACTGGGGTGGGTGGACCGGCTTCCTCGTCTGCCTGCTCGCCCCCGAGCGGGTGGAGCGCTTCGTCGCGCTCAACATCCCCCACCCCTTCACCGGCCACGGGCCCCGCGGCCTGCTCACGCTGTGGCGGTTCGCCTACCAGGTGCCGCTTGCCCTTCCGGGGCTCGGGAGCCGGACCAGCCGCTGGCTCGCATCCTGGGACTCGGCTCGCGCGCAGCGCGCTGGCATGCCGTGGGACCCCGCGGAGACCGACACCTTCCTCGGCCAGTTCGCCGAGCCCGCCCGCGCTGAGGCGGCATCGCGGGTCTACCGCTCCTTCATCACGACCGACATGCCGCGCTCGCTGTCGAGCCGCTACCGGGCGATGCGGCTGCGCACCCCCACCCTGATCCTGCACGGGACCGGCGACCCCGCGGTCCGGCCGGTCCACCTGGAGGGGTACGAGCCCTACGCCGACGACCTCCGGGTAGAGCTCGTCCCGAGTGCCGGCCACTTCATCGTGGACGAGCAGCCCGACCTCGTCGCCACCCGCCTGCGCTCGTTCCTCGGTGGGAGCTCTCAGGCCGGCGCCGAGACCGGGTAGCGCTCCCGCCACGCGTCGAGTCCGCCCTCGAGCGCCGCGGCCCGGAACCCCATGACGATGAGCTTCGACGCCGCACGGGCGCTCGTCTCCTCGCTCAGTCAGGTGCAGTAGAGCACGATGAGGCGGTCGCGCTCCTGGTCGCGCGCCCAGTCCGAGATCCGGTCGGCGGGCACGCGAACGGCGCCCGCTATTCCGTCCGGGTCGCGGCGCACGGCGGAGCGCGAGCGGACATCGACCACGACCGGCGGCTCCGGGCCCTCGAGGAGCTCCGCCAGCTCGGCGACCCCGACCCGCGGGGCGCGGTCCGGATCCGGGCGGAGCAGGCCGCCGACCGTGCTCTCGCGCTCCTCGGGGTGCACGGTCTCCTCGATCCGGCGCCCGTACCAGGCGCTGAAGGGCGTAGCCGTCGTGCCGTGCAGGAAGACCGATACGAGCACCACGAACCCGGCGAGGCCGAAAAGCTCGGACCCGTTCGGGACGCCCGCCTCCACCGCGATCAGGATCAGGAGCAGCGAGTTGAGGCCGCGCGGGCCGAACCAGGCGATGAAGGCCCGGCCGTCGCGGCTCATGTCTACGTGGCGAACCGAGAGCATCCACCCGAGGGCGAGCGGGCGGGCGATGAGCAGGGCGACCGCCGCGAGCAGCAGCCCCTCTCCCGCCGGCACGGCGCCAAGCTCGGACGACAGCACGATGCCGAACAGGACGAAGGAGACGAGCATGAGCAGCTCGGCGATCACCTCACCGAAGTCGAGGAAGCAGTCGCAGAGCGTCTTGTTGGACAGCGAGACCGCCGCCCCGGCGGCGAACGAGGCGAGAAAGCCATCGGCGCCGAAGGTCTCACCCGCGCTGAAGGCCCCCAGGACCAGCGCGATGCCGTAGAGGGCCTGCCACTCGCGGCGGACGGGCCTGCGCGCGTCCACCTCGTGCATCAGCGCCGCCCCGGCGAGGCCCACGGCGGCCCCGAGCAGCGGTCCCACGAGAACGAGCTGGATTCCGAACCAGGCCCAGTCCGCCGCGCCCCCCACGTTGCCGGCGGCGACGGCGGCCAGTACCAGGACCGGGGGGAGCACGAAGACGTCGTTCGTGCCGGCCTCGACCGTGAGGGCGCGGCGGACCGAGTTCGGGATCCGCTCGTCCCCGACGACGTCGCGCAGCACGACCGGGTCCGTGGACGCGAGCGCGGCGCCGAGCAGGAACGCCGGCACGGGGTCGAGGCCCGCCACGAGCATTGCCGTGACGGCCACGATCGCGACCACGATCGCCGCGCCCGGCCCGAGGGTGAGGGCCGGAACGAGCCACTCGCGCCGGACGTGGCGCAGGTCGAGGCTGACCGCGTCGAGGAACAGGACGAGCGCGAGCGTGGCGAACGCGACCGTGCGGAGCGCGTCGTCCTCCAGGTGGATCTCGACCGCGCCGGTCGCGCCCTCGCCCAGCACTAGCCCGAGCGTGAGGAAGATCATCGGGAACGACAGCGGGAGCCGGTCGATCACCCCGGCGAGCAGCGCGGAGACGGCGAGGACCGCGGCCCCGACCGCGAACAGCCCTACCGGGTCCATCTACGGGTCGAGGTCGCGAGGTCGGTCCAGCTGAAGGTCCCGGCCTCGTGGCTCGCGCGCTCGCCCACGGCCGCCAGCCTAGCTTGCGGCGAGCGCCGGCCCGGCGTGAAAACGGGACGACGGCCGAGACTCAGCCGAGGCGCACGTGCAGCCGCACGACGCTGCCCGACTCGAAGCTGCGCAGCTGGACGAGGTCGCAGACCTGGTTGACGAGCCAGAGACCGTGGCCTCCGATCTGCCCGCCGGTGGGGCACACCCGGCCGGCGAGCGGCTCGTCGATCCGGCCGGAGTCCGCGATCTCCAGCACGAGACGTCCGTCCTCGCGCCACATCCGGAGCTCACCCCCGCCGCCGCCGTAGCGCACGCTGTTGGTCGCGACCTCGTTCGCGGCCAGCACGACGTCTTCACCGCGCTGGGAATCGATGCCGGCGTTCGCGGCGTGCACGGCGACGGCGCGCCGGACGAGGTCGAGCCCGTCGATGTCGAACGCCAGCGAGAAGGGCCGGACCGCGGGCTCCGGGAGAGGCGCGGCGAAGGGCGCGGCGATCGCGCTGAGACCGGCGAAGCGGTCGCTCTCGCACGCGCCACCCTCGTCCACGACGACCGGGTGGGTCGCGCGGGCCGTCTCGACCACTTCAGGGTCGAGCGCCGCGACGTCGTATGGGCAGAGGAGGTTGAAGGCCGCGGTGTCCGCGAACGCCACGTTGAGGAGCGACTCGTGCCGGTGGCACTCGACCATCTCCGCGTGGTCGCGGCCGGGATGGATCGGCTCGCCGATTCCCCTGATCCCGCCGTTGTGCGAATGCTCGTCCGCGAAGTCGCGCCAGGCCGGGATGATGCGGGCGGGATTCGCGCCGACCTCGGCCATGTCGGCGAACGAGACGGCGTCCGCGTCGGAGCCCAGTTCCCCGCGGAGCATGCGGATCTTGCGCGCGGAGACCACGACGAGCGTGGCCTCGTCGCGCTCGAGCCCGTCGCGGATGTACGGCACGGTGCCGGCGAGGAAGCCCTCGTCGCCCTCGTACATCAGGGCTCCGTGGACGAACGAGCCGGGCTCGTGGTCGTGGTCGTGAGCGCTCGCGATGGCCGTCATCCGTCCGCCCTCCCGTGCCCGTTCGCGCCCGAGACCACCGCGAGCTGCGGACAGTCGAGCCAGCCGCAAATGGAGAGGAGGCGACGCACGTAGTCGGGAGGGTCGAGCAGCACGAGGAACCGGCCCTGTTCGAGCTTCATCGACGCCTGGACGAGAATCCTGCAGCCCGTGAGGTCGATGAATGAAAGGCGTCGCGCATCGATCACTATGTCCTCATCGCCCGGAAGGTGCTCGGCGATGCGGGCCGCGACGTATGGCGCCGTGTCGAAGTCGATCTCGCCCGACAGCTCGACCCCGGGCACGCCATGGCGCTCGGTGACCGTCACGGGACCCCGGCTCGCCGCCGTCGCGGCGCCGTCTGCCCAGATCCGGTGGGCGTGCGCGCCGACGAGGTCGTCGAGCACGTCGTCCGGGAACACGTCGCGGTCGAACTGACACGCGCCGACGAGGTCGGCGCCGGCGAAGATCCGCCCCAGCCCGCGCTCGTACTCCAGGACGCGGCCGAAGTCCTCGGGTGCGTCGAGCATCCAGCTCATCTCGCCCATGACGGCCAGGGCCGAGTAGCCGTCCTGACGCGCGCGGCGGCGCTCGGCGTCGAAGGCGTCGATCTGGCGCTCGGGGTCGAAGCCACCGTCGCCGTAGGCCCCGGCGGCCGCGCCGAGCTCGAGCGCCCCGCCGTCGAGCCGTGAGGCGCTGTCGAGGCCGGCATCGTCGAGCCAGGAGCGGACCGTGCCCTCGTCCGTCGTGTGCGCGAGGTAGAGCAAGCGCGCGTCGCGCGCCCACGCGTCACGGGCGAAGCGAATCAGCGCCTCCCGATGATCGTCCTCGGACGCGGTGGTCACGCAGAAATGGTCGCCGGGAGCGACCCCTGCAAGCGCCCTGCCAGCCAGAGCCCCACCAGGCTCTCCGCACATCCGCAGTCTCCGATCGTCTGGACGAAGTCCCCGCAGGGAGTGTAGCCCTGCATTGCCCGGGTTCACCGTGTGGCTATCGTGCCCTTTCGGGTGGCTCGTACCTGGGATCTCGTGGTGATCGGCGGCGGAAGCGCCGGCCTCGTGGCGTCGCTGACCGCCGCGGGCCTCGGCGCGCGGGTCGCACTGGTCGAGCGCGACCGCCCCGGCGGGGACTGCCTGTTCACCGGCTGCATCCCCTCGAAGGCGCTGATCGCCTCGGCCCGCCTCGCGCACGACATGCGTCACGCCGGCCGGCTCGGCCTGACGCCCGCCGATCCGGAGGTCGACTTCGCGCGGGTCATGGAGCGCGTGGGAGGCGCGATCGAGGCCGCGGGCAGGGAGGACACGCCCGAGCACCTGCGCTCCGAGGGCGTCGAGCTCGTCGAGGGCGAAGCCGCCTTCGCCCGTCCCGGGGTCGTGATCGCGGCCGGGCGGGAGCTGCGCTTTCGCGCCGCGCTCATCGCGACCGGGTCGCGCCCCGCGCTCCCCCCCGTGCCGGGGCTCGCCGATGCCGCGCCCCTCACCAACGAGGACGTGTTCGGGCTGACGGAGCTGCCGCCGCGGCTGGCTGTGCTCGGCGGGGGCCCGATCGGTGTCGAGCTGGGCCAGGCCTTCGCCCGCCTCGGTAGCCGCGTGCAGATCGTCGAGATGGCCGACCGGCTGCTGCCCCGCGAGGAGCCGGAGGCGGGCCTCCTCATCGGCGAGCGCCTGGCCGGCGAGGGCGTGGGGGTCCACACGGGCACGCGGGCCGTGCGGGTCGAGTCCGGCGTGCTGCATGGGCGCGGGCCCGCGAGCGACGTCGAGGTCCCGTTCGACCGCCTGCTAGCGGCCACCGGCAGGCGTCCGGTGACCGACGGACTCGGGCTGGAGCGCGTAGGCGTCGAGACCGACGAGCACGGCTGGATCCGCGTCGACCGGCGCCTGCGGACGACCGGCGACCACATCTATGCGGCGGGCGACGCGGTCGGCGGCCTGTTCTTCACCCACGTCGCCGGCTACCACGGGCTGCTCGCGATGGCGAACGCGCTCTTCCGCGTGCGCCAGAAGACCGAGCACGAGGCGATCCCGTGGGTCACGTTCACCGATCCGGAGGTCGCCCGCGTAGGCATGTCCGAGGCGCAGGCGCGCGCCCGTCTCGGCCGGGACCCGCTCGTCTTCCGCCACGACTTCGAGCGCTCGGACCGAGCGATCACCGCGTCGGCCACCACCGGCTTCGCGAAGCTCGTCGCCGACCGCAGGGGCAGGCTGCTGGGCGCCACGATCTGCGGCGAGGCCGCGGGCGAGAGCATCGCCGAGGCCGCGCGGCTCGTCCGCGACGGCGGCAAGGTCGCCGAGCTGTCGCAGATGGTCCACGCATACCCGACGTTCACCGAGGCGCCGGCGCGCGCCGCCGACGACTGGTGGCGGCGGAAGTACTTCACGACGGGGGCGCGCCGCTTCTACAGGCCGCTGTTCGCGCTGATGCGGGTGCTCGACCGCCCGCGCTGACGGGCCGGGCGCCTCAGGCGCGCTCGGCGACCAGCAGGCTGTAGCCGAGCCTGCCTGCGGCGACCTCGGCCAGCGCCGAGCGCGACAGCTCGATGCCGAGCTCGATCTTGTCCGCGTACTCGCCGAGCGCGAGCGCCCCGCCGATGATTCGGGCCGCGCGCAGGCGGGCCTCCGCCCGGTCGATCATCGAACGGAGCGCGTCCGAGTGGTCCTCTGTCGCGGTCACCCGCAGGCCGGCTTGCTCGAGCAGCGCCACGTAGCCGTCGAGAGGCAGGGCGTCCGCGACGCAGGCGACCTGAGAGGCGGCGTTGCGGAGGGCCTCGGGGAGATCCTCGAAGCGGGCCGTCATGTCGGTGATCGCGAGGCGCCCGCCCGGGCGCAACACCCGCGCCATCTCGCTCGCCGCGGCCTCCTTGTCCGGGAAGGTGCACATCGAGCATTCGCAGATCGCGAAGTCGAAGCCCGCGTCGGCCAGCGGGAGCGCCTCGGCGTCACCCTGGACGAACGAGACGCGCGCGGCGAGGCCCGCGGCGTCGGCTCGCCGGCGGGCCCGCGCGACGGCCTCGCGGCCGTAGTCCACGCCAACGGCATCGACACCGGCCTCGGCGGCGAGCAGGCAGGCGGTGACGCCCGCCCCGCTCGCGATGTCGAGCGCACGCTCCCCGGCCGCCAGGCCCGCGACGGAAGCCGCCCGCAGCGTGAGGTCGCGGCCGCCCGGGTGAAGCACGTCGCCCAGGAGCCAGCGCGCCGCGTCGCTCTCGTAGGCGGTCGCGCAGCATGCCTTCGCTTCGGCTCCGGCGAGCAGCGGGCCGCGGCCCGGCGCGCCGCTCACTGCCTCGCCCCCGCGACCAGGCCGGCGCGCACCTGCTCGCGGTAGCCGACCGAGTTGTACGCGCAGAAGGGGATCAGGCGGCCGTCCGGCGTGATCTCCGAGACGCAGCACTTGCGGAGCTTGCGGACGTCGAGGGTGTAGGGGTCCTGGAAGTCCTGGACGACGACCATGAAGCCCATCGCGGCCACCTCCTGCAGCTCCGGCGGCAGCCCCACGCCGCAGGCGACGCATTCCAGCCGCTCGCCCGTCGGCCCCGTGCCGCCGGCCGCCGAGGCGGAGAACAGGCCCTCGAGCGCGGCCCGCACCTCGAGGTCCGGGACCGCGCGGTTGGTGACGTAGTCGAGGTAGTCCTCCACGTCGACAAGCCGCGGGAGCGGCACGAGGTCCTCGCCGTCGTAGAGCGCGTAGGTCGCCGAGCGGCAGGTCGGTGCGCAGCAGGGGACCGCCACGAAGTCGTCCTCGCGGAACCACTCCGGCAGCTGGTCGCAGATCGCGCGGATGGCCTCGACGTTCGTCAGGCGCTCGAGCGGGTCGAAGTCGAGGAAGCGCCCGGCGTGCGTCACCGGCTGGACGAACACGCCGTTGACCGCGGGGTGCTCGACGCCGAAGCGCACGATCGCGCCGACCTCGTCGTCGTTGACCCCGCGCTCGACCGCGGCCGCGAGCGACACGCTGACCCCGGCCGCCGCGCAGGCATCGAGCGCGGCCTGCTTCTCCCGCTGGAGCAGGCGGCCCCGGATCGCCATTTGCGTCGAGTCCTTGAATCCGTCGAACTGGAGGTACACGTGGACGCCGAGCTCGGCGAGCGCGGGCGCGAAGCGCTTGTCACGAGCGAGGCGGATCCCGTTCGTGTTCAGCATCACGAGCTTGATCCCGCGCTCCCTGGCGGCCGCGAGCATCGGCAGGATGTCCTTGTGGATCGAGGGCTCGCCGCCCGAGAACTGGATCGACTCGGGCTCGCCCTCGGCCTCGACAAAGACATCGAGCATCCGCTCGACCTGCTCGAGCGTGAGCGAGAAGCCTCCATCCGAGCCGTGCGCCGGCCCGGTGCCGGACTCCGCGAAGCAGATGGGACAGTCCAGATTGCAGGCCGTGTTGACCTCGATGATCCCGAGACACGAGTGCTGCTCGTGGGCGGGGCATATGCCGCAGTCGGTCGGGCAGCCCTCGACCTCCTCGGTCTGGAGCGCGAGCGGGCGTGAGCCCGGCTTCGAGTGCTTCTGGATCTCCTCGTAGCGCCGGGCGTCTCCGTAGACGAGCGACTCGAAGTCACCGTGCTCGGCGCAGGTCTTGCGCATCACCACGCGGCCGTCGCGCTCGGCGACCTCGGCCGGAACCGGAACGCGGCAGTCCGGGCAGATCGATGTGGTGGTCTCGGGCAGGGTCAACGGGAGCGAAGCATCCCAGGCCGCGGGGACGGGTGAGCCGGGAGAGAACCCGCGGTGATCCGACCTGTGCTTCCCTCCGTAGTAACCCCGATGGCCCTCCCCCGCATCAAGCGCCGGCACCTCGAGCGGCTCGCCGACGAGGAGCTGATGCCGCTCGTGGCCCAGCAGGACACCGCCGCGTTCGACCTCGTCTACGAGCGCCACGGCGCCGCGGCGTACTCGCTGGCCTTCCGCGTGGTCGGCAACGCGCGCGGGGCCGAGGACGTGACGCAGGAGGCGTTCATGTCGCTCTGGCGCACGGGCGCACGCTACGACCGCGCGCGCGGCAGCGTCCGCAACTGGATCCTCTCGATCGTGCGGAATCGCGGCGTGGACATGATCCGCCGCGAGGCGAGCCAGCGGGTCGACGCCTACCGCGACCCCGATGACGTGCTCGCCACGCGGGCCTCGCCCGAGCGCACCGACGAGCAGGTCGAGGAGCGGGACACCGCGGAGCGGCTGCGGAGCGCGGTCGGCGAGCTGCCGGACGACCAGGCACGTGTGATCGAGCTGGCCTACTTCGGCGGCTTCAGCCACTCGGAGATCGCCGAGATGCTCGACATGCCGCTCGGCACCGTAAAGGGCCGAATGCGGCTTGCGCTCGAGAAGATGAGAGGGCAACTTGTAGGGGCCTCGCCATGACGACCGACACCCACTCCCGCTTCGAAGGCGATCTCGCCGCGTACCTCCTCGGGGCGCTCGGCGACAGCGAGCGGCGCGACTTCGAGCGCCACCTCGACGGCTGTCCGCGCTGCCAGGAGGACCACCGCCGGCTTCAGGTCTCGGTCAAGGCACTCGGCGAAGCCGTCCCCCAGCTCGATCCCCCTGCGTCCCTCGGGCGGGCGCTCAGGCGACGCGCCCGCGCCGAGCGCCGCGGCGGAGCCGCGGCGCGGCTCCGTCCCGTCCTGCGGCCGGCCGCTGGCATGGCGGCAACGGCAGCCGTGGCGGTGGGCGTTGCCGTGCTCGTGACGGACGGCGGGGAGAGCAGCAGGGCCACGACCGTGGCGGCAGTCGCGACGCCGGCCGCTCCCCGCGCCGAGGCGAAGCTCGTCGTACACGAAGCGAGCGCCGAGCTCATCGTCGAGAGCTTGCCTCCCCCGAAGCCGGGCCGCGTCTACCAGGTGTGGATCCGTCACGGCAAGCGGATCGTCCCCTCGACGCTCTTCACGGTCGACCGCAACGGGCGCGGCGCGGCCGCGATCCCCGGTGGCCTGGGCGCGGGCGCCGACGAGGTCATGGTGAGCGAGGAGCCCGTGCGTGGAAGCACGGTTCCCACAACGCCTCCCCGCCTGCGCGTCGCCCTCTCCTAGTGATCCGGCCCGGACCCGCCTGCGCATAGCAGGCAGGACCCCGACGATCCCGCGCCGCCTCCCGGCGCGGTCCACCTAGGAAAGGAACCTTCCAAATGCGACGCACCATGCTCGCCGCCCTGGCCGCACTGCTCCTCATCACCGGAGCGCTCGTGACCGGTTGTGGCGACGACGACAACGATGAGACGGCTTCAACCACCGGCTCCCAGACGGAGGCCACCGCGGCTGGAACCGATTCGGGCGCGGCTGAGCTGCGCGCCGGTCTGACTGCTCTGCTCCAGGAGCATGTCTATCTCGCCGGTACCGCCGTCGCGCAGGGTGTCGGCAACGGCCTGGACTCGAAGGAGTTCGAGGCCTCGGCCGCGACGCTGGACGCGAACTCGGTCGGCCTCTCCGAGGCCATCGGCTCGGTCTACGGTGACGAGGCGGGCGAGCAGTTCCTCGCCCTCTGGCGCGACCACATCAGCTTCTTCGTGGACTACACGAAGGCCAGGGCCGGGAAGGACGACGCCGCGGCCGACAAGGCCCGGGCCGACCTGGACGGCTACCGCGCCGAGTTCGGCGCCTTCATCGCCTCGGCCAACCCCAACCTGACCAAGGAAGCGGTTGCCGAGGAGCTCGTCCCCCACGTCGACTCGGTGTTCGACACGATCGACGCCGTAGTCGCCGGTGACCCCGAGACGTTCGACCTGCTCCGCGCGGCGGCCGGCCACATGCCCGCCACCGCCAACGTGCTCGCAGGCGCGATCGTCGAGCAGATGCCCGACAAGTTCGGCTCGCAGTAGAGCGGAGCGAACAGGTGCCGGGGAGGAGTGGCTGCTCCTCCCCGGCACCGCCCGCCTCACCCCCGACACCAGGAACCCAAGACCATGAGACGCACATTCCTCGCCATCCCCCTCGCCGCCGCCGCGCTCGTCGCGGGCTGCGGTAGCGACGACGACGGCGGCTCCGACTCGGCTGCCGCGACGGTCGAGGTCAAGACCTTCAACTTCCAGCCCGACCCGATCACGGTCGACGCGGGCACCGAGGTCACCTGGACCAACCTCGACGAGACCGTGCACACCGTCACCGCCGGCACACGTGAGAAGCCCGGCGACGAGTACGACGGGCAGCTCGCCGAGAGCGACGGAGAGTTCTCCCAGACCTTCGACGAGCCCGGCACCTACGACTACTTCTGCACGATCCACTCCGGGCCGGGCATGACGGGCCAGGTGATCGTCAAATGAGGCGCCGGCTGGCCCTCACGGGGACCACGGCCCTCGTCGTCGCGTTCGCGACCGCGACCGTGCTCGTGGTGTCAGCTGGCTCGACCCCGCCGGCGGATGTCAATCGAGACGGATCGGTCCCGATCACCCTCACCGAATGGGAAATCGAGGCGCCCGCGCAGCCGATTCCGGCCGGCCGCGTCGTGCTCGACGAACGCAACGACGGTCTCGTCGACCATGACCTGCTGCTCGTGAAGACCGACGTCGACCCCGCCGATCTGCCGCGTGGGCTCTCCGGCCCTGTGCCCGCCGCCGCCGGCAAGGTCGTGTTCGGAGAGATCCACGACCACGCTCACGCGCTCGACCAGGCCGAGGGGCACCTGCGGCCTGGCGAGTCCCGCAAGCGCGAGGTCACCCTCGCCCCGGGGAACTACGCGCTGATCTGCCCGCTTCGAGGCCACTACGCCAACGGGCAGTCGGCGCGCCTCGTCGTGGAGTAGAGGCCTCAGCGGGTCCGGCGCACGTACAGCACGATCCCGACCACGACGAGCACGAGAGCGCCGACCTGCACGCCGGCGATGACGGCGGTCGACTCGCCCTCCGTGAGGCGGCGCAGGCTCCCGAAGAGCAGCGACGTGCCGAAGAAGAGGACGAGCACCCAGAGCAGCGCCGTGCGGTTCACGGCGCAGAGCTTGACGATCGCCGGAGTCAGGCGGGGTTACGTGCGGTGACGACCCAGGTCGAGGCCACGCCGACGACGCCGTCCGGCGTCTCCCAATCGGCGAGCTGCTCCCGGAGCGCCTTGACGATCTGCGGCCTGACCTCCTCCGCCTGCGCGCCCGCGAGCCTGATCGCCTCACCCGCGGGCCCGAGCGCCATATTGAGGGCGATCGCCTCGTCCATGTCCCGCCCGATCATGTATGGCCGGTCGCAGCGCATCAGCCGCGCCTCGCTGAACCCGGCGCCGCCGAGGATGTCGGTCACGGTGTCGGCGTTGGCCATCGAGAAGGGACCCGGCCCACACGTGAGCTCGTCGCTGTCCTCGTCGGGCTCGACGAGCTCCTTGACCGCGATCTCCGCACGGTGGAGCCACGGGTTGTCGAGCTTGCGCCGCCACACGACCATCGTGAGCGTCCCGCCCGGCACGAGCGCCTCGCGGACGTTGCGAAGCGCCGCGACCGGAGCCGCGAAGAACATGGTCCCGAAGCGCGAGAACGCGTAGTCGAACTCCCCCTCGAATGGCGTCGCCTGCACGTCGGCCACCTCGAAGCGGACATTCTCGACACCGGCCGCGGCGGCCTCCTCCCTCGCCGTCTCGACGAAGCGCGCTGCGGCGTCCACGCCCAGCACGGTTCCCTGCGGCCCGACCATCCCGGCAATGGCCTGCGCCGTGTCACCGAAGCCGCAGCCGATGTCGAGCGCACGGTCTCCGGGACTCGGCGGGTTGGCGGCGAGCGCGACCTCGCCGAACTGCGTCATCCCCGCGAGGAGGATCTCCCTGAACTGGACGAAGCGGTCGAAGAGGACGCCGTCCCACGCGCCCACCGCCTCCTCGTTGGCTGGTGCGATCTGGGTCATGTGACGACTGTAGCTCTCGTCAACGCGCGATGCCAGAGGCGCTCAGCCACCATCCCGCCGAACGCCGTGCCCGCATGTAACCTCGGCGATGCCTCATGCCTCGGGCGCCCGTTCGAGGTCACTGCCACCCAAGGAGAACTCTTGGCTCAGGACGTTGGGATCGCCGGCACCACTGAAGTCGCCCGCATCCGCAACCCGCTGGGCGTCGTCGGCCTCACGCTGATCACGTTCGGCATCTACTGGTTCGTCTGGTACTTCAAGGTGAACAAGGAAATGGCCGCAATGGGCCAGGCGCACGGCACCGAGGACCTGGGTACGAACCCCGGGAACTCACTGCTAGCGACCACGCTCGGCCTCTTCGTGCTCGTTCCGCCGTTCGTCTCGATTTACAACACGTGGAAGCGCCTCAACGCAGCCGAGAGTCTGGCCGGGCGTGAGCCGGGCATGGAGGCAGGGCTCGGCTTCCTGCTGCAGCTGTTCCTCAGCCCGGTCGGGGTCTACATCTTCCAGTCCAACCTGAACAAGGTCCTGGAGGCCCAGGCGGGCGCCGCACCGGCACAGCCGGCACCGCCCGCCGCACCCGCGCCGACCGCCTAGCGCGAACGAGAAGAGGGCCCCGGTGCCTCGGCGCCGGGGCTCGCCGTTCGCCTCAGAGGAGGCTGCGGGCGCAGTCCTCGATCGAGTCCTCCACGGGCCGCGTGGTCCAGCCGAGGGTCGTGCGGGCCTTCTCGCTCGAGTACCAGGGCCTCGTGCCGAGGTCGCCGACGACCGAGCGAACGCTCGGGTCGAACAGCGCGATCGCCCGGATGAGCAGGTTCGGCGCCTCACGCTTGGGGGCCTTCGCGGCGGCGTCGCCGAGGCGCTCGCGCAGGATCGCCGCGACCTCGCCCATCCACAGGAAGCGGTCGGTCGCGATGAAACGCTCACCTCCGGCGGCCCTGGAGTCCATCGCCGCCACGTGCAGGTCGGCCACGTCACGGACGTCCACGAAGGTGAAACCGAGCCGTGGCGCGGCCGGCATGCCGTCGAGCAGTCGCTGGACCGATTGAAGCGAGTACGAATGGTCATCGCTGAGCGACGGGCCGATGATCGCGCCGGGATTGACCACGGCGAGGCGATGCTCGGCGCCGGCCTCGCGGACGTGGCTCCATGCGGCCTGCTCTGCGAGCGTCTTGGAGCGGACGTACGGCGTGCGGGCCGGATCATCGCCGTCGGTCCAGTCGGCCTCGGTGTAGGGCTCGGCCTCCGAGGTCTCCCGCCCCGAGCGCACGGCGGCGACCGACGAGGTCATGACGACGCGCTCCACCCCCGCCTCGAGCGAGGCGCGGAGAACGCGCAGGGCGCCGTCGCGCGCGGGGACGATCAGCTCGTCGGGGTCCTTCGGCTGGACGGGCGGGAACGGCGAGGCGACGTGCAGCACGTAGCGGCAGCCGGCGACCGCGTCGCCCCAGCCGTCGTCGGCGCTCAGGTCGGCGGCGACCACGGAGAGGCGCGAGCCCGGGTCCACGCCCGCGACGCCGAGGGCGGCGCGCACGTCACCCTCGCGCTGCAGGTTGCGCACGGTGGTCCGCACGCCGTGGCCCGCCTCGAGCAGCTTGGCGATGCACCATCCGCCGAGAAAGCCGGTGCCGCCGGTGACGAGAGCGGTGTCGGCCATGCGCGCGACGCTA
The DNA here is from genome assembly GCA_035553855.1 of Thermoleophilaceae bacterium. Lineage (GTDB taxonomy): Bacteria > Actinomycetota > Thermoleophilia > Solirubrobacterales > Thermoleophilaceae > JBBDYQ01. Next base: position 69,521 of record DATMJO010000163.1, read on the forward strand.
TACCAACCCGGGCGGAAGCCGCCCCACGCGCGGGTCCCGGGGGGCGGCCGTGACCCGACCGAGGGCCGCGCCCGTTACCGCTGCCGGCCCGCCCCGCGGTCCACGCCC
>DATMJO010000164.1:0-3971 GCA_035553855.1 Thermoleophilaceae bacterium
GCGATGGTGACGCCGTCGTTGGTGATGGTGGGTGCGCCGAACTTCTTGTCGAGCACCACATAGCGGCCCTTGGGGCCGAGGGTGACCTTGACGGCATTGGCTACGGCGTTGACGCCGGCCTCGAGCGCCGCGCGGGCCTCCTGGTCGTACTTGAGCTCCTTGTGAGCCATGGTTTCCGTTTCCTCCGATACCTAGCCGGTGACCTTGGCGAGCACGTCGGACTGGCGCAGGACGAGAAGGTCCTCGCCGTCCACCTTGATCTCCGTGCCGCCGTACTTCGAATAGAGGACTACGTCGCCCTCGGAGACATCGAGCGGGATGCGCTCGTTGTCGTCGCCTACCTTGCCGTCTCCAACGGCGAGGACCTTGCCGCGCTGCGGCTTCTCCTTCGCGGTGTCCGGAAGGACGATCCCGCTTGCCGTCGTTTCGTCCTCGTCGATCGCCTGAACGATCAGGCGATCCTCGAGAGGCTTGAGCTTCATGGTCCGAAAAACCTCCTGTATTACGACTCAGATTCGAGTGGCCGGCGCCGGCCGGGGCGGCCAGGGCGGCGGCTTGGCACTCTAGCACGGAGAGTGCCAAGCGACAGGTGCTTTTCGGCTCAGTTCTGCGGCGCGGAGCCCGGGCGGAGGCGCTCGGAGATCTCGGTGTGCCGTTCGGAGATCATCGAGAACCGCACCACCGTCACCGTGTCGTCTTCCGAGATCTCGCGTCCGTAGATCTGCTCCAGGAAGTGCACGGTCTCGTCGAGGCGGCGGAACTCGGGATTGTCGTGCTCGACGTCGCGCGGCGAGAGCTCCTTGACCCGCTTGACCTCCACGGAGTCGATCACCGCCTCGAAGATCTTCTCGCGCGGCGCGTGCTGGAAGCCGACCGTCACGAGCACGACCTCGCCCTTGCGGTACTTGCGGCTCTTGTCCCCGAGCCGGATCGTCGCCGTCTTGCGACCTCGCTTGAGCTGGTCGATGAAGACCGGCGAGTAGAAGTTCAGGACGAACACCGGCGGCAGCCTACCTGGGTTCGGACAGGCGGGTCAGGGCGGCTCCGGCCACCTCGCGCTCGCCCTTGTAGGTGAGCAGCGCGGGCGCGTCGGCGAGGGGGATCCACTCGGCCGAGTCGACCTCGTCGTCGTGGTCCTCCACCGAGCCGGAGCGGTAGTCGAGCAGGAAGAAGCGCACCTCCTTGCGCACGCGCTTGCCGTCGCGGACGTACCAGTAGCGCACCGGGGGAAGCTCCTCTACGAGCTCCGCGGTCACCCCGGCCTCCTCGCGGACCTCCCGCAGCGCCGCCTGCTCGGCCGTCTCGCCGGGGTCGATGTGGCCCTTGGGCAGCGCAAGCACGGTGCCGCCCTTCACGCGCACCGCGGCGACCATCGCCCGCCCGGCCTCCATGCGGATCGCGAGGCCCCCGGCGGAGTACTCGCGGATCACGGCTCCGCCTCGCCCTCGACGAGCGGGACGAAGCGCACGGGCGCGAGCTGGGTGGTCTCCCCGTCGAGGAAGTGGACGAGCGCCTCGCCGCCGTCCCGCTGGACCGGGCAGACGAGCGCGGCCCCGGGAGCGAGCTGGGCGACGAGCGCCGGCGGCGGGCCGCCGCTGGCGGCCGCCGTCACGGAGATCCCGCCGAAGGGCGCCCGGTCGGGCGCGCCGGCCGTGCCGTCGCCCGTGCGGACCTCGACGTTGTCGTAGCCGAGGCGCTCGAGCGTGGCGGCGGCCCTCGCGGCGAGCGCCGCGTGCCGCTCGATCGAGACGACCTCGCGGCAGACCCGCGAGAGCACCGCCGCGCCGTAGCCCGAACCGGTGCCGACCTCGAGCACGGTCTCGTCCCCGCGGAGGCCGAGCGCCATCGTCATGAAGGCGACGATCCACGGCTGCGAGATCGTCTGCCCCTCCTCGATGCCGAGCGCGCCGTCGCGATAGGCGAAGTCGCGATCGCGCTCCGCTACGAACTCCTCGCGCGGGACCTCGGCCATCGCCCGCAGCACGCGCTCGTCGCCGATGCCGCGGCGGCGGAGCTGGCGCTCCACCATCTGCAGCCGGCGCGTCTCCTGGTCAGTAGACGTAGTTCCGGAGAGCGGTGGGGTCATGGACGAGAACCTTCCCCCGTCCGCACGTGACCACTCCCGCCCGCTCCAAAGTCGCCAGGAACCGGCTCGCGCTCTCGCGCGACGAGCCGGCCAGCTGCGCGATGTCCGCCTGGGTGGCCTTGATCAGGATGTCGGTCTCGCCGGCCCCCTCCGCCTGGCGGGCGCTGACCTGCCCGATGAGCACGCTCGCCACGCGCCCGGAGACCGTCTGGAAGGACTGGCGCGCGATCCGCTCGTTCGCGTCGCGGAGGCGGTCGGCGAGCCCGGCGAGCATCTTCACCGCGATCTCCGGGTGGCGGCCGATCGTGCGGCGCACGTCCCCCGCCAGGAGCGCGACCGCGCTCGCCGGCTCGAGCGCCTCGACGGTCGCGGAGCGGGTCTCGCCGCTGAACATCGCCAGCTCGCCGAAGATCTGCCCGGGGCGCAGCTCGGCAAGAGTGATCGAGCGGCCGTCGAGGTGGCGCCGCGTCACCTTCACGGCGCCGCTTCGCAGGACGTAGCACGTGTCCCCCTGGTCGCCCGACCGGAAGACGATCTCGCCGGTGTCGTAGCTGCGCGGAACCGCGACCTCGGCGAGGCTCGTCAGCTCGTCCGGTGACAGTGACGAGAACAGCTCGACTCGTCCGAGCAGGTCGGCGGTCTCGGCAGCCGTGACTCGCGCGCTCGCCGCACCCCTCACGGGTGGCATCATCACAGATGCGCATGACCCATCACCGCAGAACCGTCACCGCCGCAGGCGCCCCCGCGGCAGTGGGGCCCTACTCCCACGCGGTCGTCTCCAACGGCCTCGTCTTCTGCTCGGGGCAGATCCCGCTCGATCCCGACAGCGGCGAGCTGATCGAGGGCGACGCCGCGGCCCAGGCACGCCGCTGCCTGGCGAGCCTCGCCGCGGTGTGCGAGGCGGCGGGCGCGTCGCTGCAGGACGCGGTCCGCTGCACCGTCTACCTCACCGACCTCGCGGGCGACTGGGCCGCCGTGAACGGCGCCTACGAGGAGTTCTTCCCGGCGGACCCGCCGGCCCGGGTGGCCATCGGCGTGGCCTCGCTGCCCAAGGGCGCGGACGTCGAGATCGACGCGATCGTCGCGCTTCCCGATTGATGGAGGTCGCCGTCGAGGCGGCCCGCGAGCGCCTCCGGGGCGTCGTGCGCGAGACGCCCGTGCTGGAGGCGGGCGAGCTGTCGCGCATCGCCGGCGGGCGGGTGGTGCTGAAGGCCGAGTGCCTGCAGCTCACGGGCTCCTTCAAGGTGCGCGGGGCGCACAACAAGCTCGCCGTGCTGGGCGACGGCGGCATCGGGCGCGGGGTCGTGGCCTCGAGCGCCGGCAACCACGCGCAGGCCGTCTCGCTCGCGGCGACGCGGGCGGGGGCCAGGGCGGTGGTCTACATGCCCGCGGGCGCGCCGCTCTCGAAGGTCGCGGCGGTCGAGCGCTACGGGGGCGAGGTCCGGCTCGTGCCGGGCGCCTACGACGACGCGGCGGCGGCCGCGCTCGAGGCCTCGGAGGCGGAGGGGCTCACGCTCGTCCACCCGTTCGACGACCTGGACGTGATCGCGGGCCAGGCGACCGTCGGCGTCGAGCTTGCCGCGCAGGTCCCGGATCTGGGGACGGTGGTCGTGCCGATCGGGGGAGGCGGGCTCGTCTCGGGCGTCGCCGTCGCGCTCAAGGAGCGGATCCCCGGCGTTCGCGTGGTCGGCGTCCAGGCGGAGGCGCGGGCCAGCGGGACGATCTGCGACGGGATCGCGGTGAAGCGCCCCGGCGAGCTGACGGGGCGGCTGATCGCCGAGCACGTGGACGAGATCGTCACGGTCGGCGACGACGAGGTGGCGCAGGCGATGGTCCTGCTCCTCGAGCGCTCGAAGCTGGTCGTCGAGGGCGCGGGGGCGGTGGG
>DATMJO010000165.1:0-20097 GCA_035553855.1 Thermoleophilaceae bacterium
GGGGCGGCGCTCGACGTCTTCCCCCAGGAGCCCATCACCGAGCACCCGCTGTTCGGACGCCCCGAGGTGATCGTCACGCCGCACCTCGGCGCGTCCACCGTGGAGGCGCAGGACCGCGCAGGGGTGATCACCGCCGAGCAGGTCGCGGCAGCGCTCGAGGGCGGCCTCGTCACGAACGCCGTGAACATCCCGAGGCTCCGGCCCGAGGACATGGAGGCGCTCGGGCCCTTCCTGCCGCTCTGCGAGCAGCTCGGCCGGATCGCCGTCGGGCTCGCCGAGGGCTCGTCGATCGACCGCATCGACGTGGCCTACGAGGGACGCCTCTCGGACTTCGACACGCGCCTCCTGACGGTGGCGGTGCTCAACGGGCTCCTCCGCGGGCACACCGAGGAGCCCGTCAACTTCGTGAACGCCCACTCGCTGGCCGAGGAGCGGGGGATAGTGGTGGCAGAGTCGAAGCAGCCGGACTCCGACGACTTCAACGAGCTCGTGCGGGTCGCGGTCACCGCCGGCGCCGATCAGGTCGAGGTCGCGGGCACCGGCTTCGGGCCGAAGAACCTGCCCCACCTCGTCGGCGTCCACGGGCAGAGCTTCAACATCGAGATCGGTGAGCACTTCGCGTTCTTCCGCTATCGCGACCAGCCAGGGATGATCGGCCGCGTCGGGACGATCTTCGGCGAGCACGGCGTGAACATCGGCTCCGCCGCCGTCGGCGCCTCGGAGGAGTCGGACGAGGCGGTCATGGCCGTGACCACCGATGGCCCCGTGCCCGCCGCCCTGATCGCCGAGATCGCCGGCCGCGACGACTTCTTCGACGGGCGCGCCGTCGACCTCTAGTAGACCGCGTTCGGACAGTCGCGCGGTTGGCACCGCGGGCACTTCGCGTCCATACTGGCTGCGGCCCATCCTCCCCTCATCTCAGGAGACGGACTCGTTGAAGACCTCCCGCCCGCGCGCCCTCGGCGCCGCCGCAGTGATCCTTGCCGTCGCCGTGCCCGCAATCGCCGGGGCCCAGGGTGTGCGCGACACCCGCATCGTGAGCCCGCCGGCCGGGGGCGCTCCCGCCGACGGGGGCAGCGACAACGTGACCTTCAGCCAGGACGCCCGGCGGGTGGAGATGATGGCCTACGACTCGGGTGCGACCAACCTCGTCGGTGGCGACACCAACGGTGTCCGTGACATCTTCCTCTTCCGCCGCGGCGCGGCCGAGGGCGACCTGAACGGCTCGCTCGAGCGCGTGAGCGTGTCGTCATCCGGGGCGCAGGGCAACGGGGACAGCACCAACCCCGCCATCGACGGCGACCAGAGGCGCCGCCCGCATTGCGTCGTCTTCGAGTCGCGCGCGACCAACCTGGACCGCGCCGACCGCTCGCCCGACTCCGACATCTACCTGCGCGACACCCGCCGTCGCCGGACGACGCTCGTCAGCCCGCGCCTGACCGACGCCCGCAATCCCGTCGTGGACGGCGAGTGCGAGCTCGTCACGTTCGAGGCCCGCGGGCGCATCTACGTGCGCGACCTCGTGAACCGCAAGACGGCGCGCCTCGCCGGCGGGACCAACCCGGACCAGCAGACCAACGGCAAGGGCGTCGCATACGAGCGCGGCGGCCAGATCCGCCACCAGCAGTTCTTCGTGAAGTTCCGCTCGAAGAAGAAGGGCGGGCCCGTGGTCGTCAAAAAGGGCCGTGAGCTGCTCGTCAGCGCCGCCGGCAGCGGCGCGCCCGGCAACGGCGTGAGCAGCAATCCCTCGGCCGATGACAACGGCTTCTACGTGGCGTTCGAGTCCACCGCCACGAATCTCTGCACCGGCGTCTGCACCGGGGTCTCCGAGGACCGAAACGGGGCCGTCAGCGACGTCTTCCGCCGCACGATCGACCCGCGGCGCGCCCCGACCAGCGACCGCATGCAGATGGTGAGCTACTCGCACGCCGTCGACGCCCAGGGCGACGGGCCGAGCAACAACCCCGCCATGACCGGCGCCGGGGAGAACATCGTGTTCGACTCCGAGGCCGCCAACCTGCGCGAGTCGACCGGCATCCAGCTCGCGGACCCGAACGGCGCGATCCGCGACATCTACTACTGGAACTTCCCACGCGGCCGCAAGACCGGCAACGTCTCGCGCGAGAGCCGTTCGAGCGCGGAGCGGGCGACCGGGCAGGCCTACAACGGTGGCAGCATCAAGCCGGCGGCGTCCAACCGCGCGAACTACGTCGGCTTCCTGAGCGTGCAGGCCGGGGATCACGGCGAGGCGAACGGCCCGCTGATCCCGGACGCGTTCATCCGCTTCCTCGGCGGGGAGTAGGGCGAGGGTCCTCCAGACGACAGGGACGGGCCGCAACTTGGGTCCGTCCCCTACGTTTGGGGGACATGACTACTCGGACTCGCAGGCTCACGCTCCTCACCCTCCTGATCCCCGCGGCGATCGCGACCGCTGCGATCGGGCAGACCAGCGGTACGCGCTCCACCCAGGTGGTGGCCCCCGTCGCCGACGGGTCGAGCGACAACGTGACGTTCTCCCAGGACAACCGCCTGGTCGAGTACGTCGGCTTCGACTCCGCCGCGACGAACCTCGTCCAGGGAGACACCAACGGCGTGCGCGATGTCTTCGTGCTCGCGCGCAACCCGAGCGAGGGCGACCTGAACGGCACGCTCATCCGCGCGAGCGTGGCAAGCGGCGGCGGCCAGGCCGACGGGGAGAGCCGCGAGCCCTCGATCTCGGGCCAGACCGGCGACCGGGCCCGCTGCGTCACCTTCCAGTCGCGCGCCACGAACCTGAGCAGCAGTGACCGCTCGAGCGACTGGGACGTGTACCTCTACGACCTGCGGCGCAACGCCACGCTCCTCGTCAGCACGAGCAACAGCGACGCCGTGCACGGCGTCGTCGACGGCGAGTGCGAATTCGTCACCTTCGAGTCGCGCGGGCGCGTGTACGTCCGCGACCTGGTCCGCAGGCGCACCGCGCGCCTCGCGCGCGGGCGCAATCCCGACCAGCAGACCGACGGCAAGGGCGTCGCGTACGAGCGCGGCGGCCAGATCTACTACCAGGGCTTCGCGCGCTTCCGCAACCGCGGGCGGCCGAAGGTCAAGCGCGTCGGCCGCGAGATGCTCGTCACGCGCAACCGTGCGGGGCAGCGCGGCAACGGCCGCAGCAAGAACCCGACGATGGACGACCGGGGCGCCTACGTCGCGTTCGAGTCGACCGCCACGAACCTCTGCTCCCGCAACGCCTGCACGGGCGTCGGCTCGCGGGACCGCAACGGGCGCACCAGCGACATCTTCCGCCGCACGATCGACCGGCGGAAGGCTCCCACAAAGGACCACATGCAGATGGTCAGCTACTCGCAGGGGTGCTCGAGCAGCAATCCGCGCTCCCGCGCCGTCGACGCCCAGGGCAGCGGCCCGAGCAACAACCCGGCGATGACCGGGGCGGGCGAGAACATCGTGTTCGACTCCGAGGCCACCAACCTGCGCGAGTCGAGCGGGATCCAGGTCGCGGACGCCAACGGCTCGATCCGTGACGTCTACTACTGGAACTTCCCGCGCGGCCGCAAGTGCGGGAACGTGTCCCGCGAGAGCCGGGGATCGCAGCGCCGCGAGGACGGGAGCGGGCAGCCGCTGAACGGCGCGAACGTGCGCCCCGCGGCGTCGAATCGCGCCAACTACGTCGGCTGGACCTCCCAGGCGACGGGCGACTGGGGCGAGGTCAACGGCGCCGGCATCGAGGACATCTTCCTGCGCTTCCTCGGGGGCGAGTAGCCCGGCACGATAGGGTCGGCCCGCAATGCGGGCGCTCGTCATCACAACCCACGGGAATCCGGATGTCCTGAAGGTCCAGGAGCGCCCGGATCCCCGGCCGGCCCACGGCGAGGTCCTCGTGCGGGTGCGCGCGGCGGGGGTCAACTTCGCCGACGTCATGGCGCGGATGGGCCTCTACCCGGACGCGCCGAAGCCGCCGTCGGTCGTGGGCTACGAGTTCGCGGGCGAGGTCGAGGGGACTGGGGCGCGGGTCATGGGAGGGTCGCGCTTCGGCGCCTACGCCGAGCAGGTGGCCGTCTCCGAGGCCCAGCTCCTGCCGCTCCCCGACGACTGGAGCTTCGAGGAAGGCGCCGCCTTCCCGGTCAACTACGCCACCGCCTACGCAGGCCTGATCCGCTACGGCGCGGTCCACGCGGGCGAGCGCGTGTTGCTGCACGCGGCGGCCGGCGGCGTGGGGATCGCCGCGACCCAGATCGCGAAGATCCTGGGCGCCGAGGTGTACGGGACGGCGTCGGCATCGAAGCACGACGCGATACGCGGCTTCGGGGTCGATCATCCGATCGACTACCGCGCGAACGACTTCGTCACCGAGGTCAGGCGGATCTCAGGCGAGGAGCAGCCGCTCGACCTGGTCATGGACGCCCTCGGTGGAAGGAACTGGAAGAAGAGCTTCTCGTTGCTGCGCGCCGGCGGGAGGCTCGTCCCGTTCGGCGCCTCGCAGCTCGTCTCGGGCGACAAGCGCAGCATCCCGACGGCGCTTCGCACGCTCGCCGAGACCCCGCGCTTCAACCCGATCAAGCTCGCGAGCGAGTCGAAGGCCGTGATCGGCCTGAACATGCTGAAGCTCTGGGACTCGAAAGGATCGCTCGACGAGTTCATCGAGCCGCTCGCCGCCTGGGTCGGTGAGGGGCGCGTGCGCCCGATCGTCGCGCAGGCCTTCCCGCTCGAGCAGGGCCCGGATGCCCACCGCTTCCTGCAGGAGCGCAAGAACGTCGGCAAGGTCGTTCTGACCCTGTAGGCTTGACCTGAATGCCGTACCTGTCCGACCTCCGACTTCTCCTCCTCCCCCTCCGGGGGGAATAGCGCGCGGGCGGCCGCCGAAGCCGCGACACCAGAGGAGAAAACGGAAGGTCAGGAGAAAGGAGACGGCATGAGCGAGCAGAGAGACGAGCAGGGCCGCGTACGGATCTTCGACACGACCCTGCGGGACGGCGAGCAGTCCCCGGGCATCTCGCTCAACAGGCAGGAGAAGGTCGAGATCGCGCACCAGCTCGCGCGGCTGGGCGTGGACATCATCGAGGCGGGCTTCCCGATCACCTCGCCCGGGGACTTCGAGTCCGTCCAGGCGATCGCCCGCGAGGTCGAGGGCCCCGTGATCTGCGGTCTCGCGCGCACGAGCGCGCAGGACATCGAGGCCGCATGGAATGCGATCAAGGACGCCGAGCGCCCGCGCATCCACACCTTCATCGCCACGAGCGACATCCACATCGAGCGCAAGCTCCAGACGACCCGCGAGGACGTGAAGGCCCAGGCACGGGCAGCGGTCGCACATGCGCGCGGCTTCACCGACGACGTCGAGTTCTCGCCGGAGGACGGCTCGCGATCCGACGTCGGGTTCATGGCCGAGGTGATCCAGATCGCGATCGACGAGGGCGCCACGACGATCAACGTCCCGGACACGGTCGGCTACACGATGCCCGACGAGTACGGCGCCATGTTCAGGCGCCTCTACGAGCTCGTCCCGGATCTCGCGAACGTCGTCGTCTCGGTCCACTGCCACAACGACCTGGGGCTCGCGGTCGCCAACTCGCTGGCCGGCGTGGCTGCGGGCTGCCGGCAGGTCGAATGCGCGGTCAACGGCATCGGCGAGCGCGCGGGCAACGCCTCGCTCGAGGAGATCGTGATGCTGCTCCACACGCGCGAGTCGAGCCTGGGCATGTGGACCGGCATCGAGACGACCGAGATCGCGCGCACGAGCCGCCTCATCTCCCGCCTCACCGGCTATCCGGTGCAGCCGAACAAGGCCATCGTGGGGCGCAACGCGTTCGCGCACGAGGCGGGCATCCACCAGGACGGCGTGCTGAAGGAGCGCACCACCTACGAGATCATGGACGCCACGACGATCGGCCTCGAGAAGAACTCGATCGTGCTCGGCAAGCACTCCGGGCGCCACGCCCTGCGCAAGGCTCTGGAGGAGCTGGGCCTGCAGGTCGAGGGGGCCGCGCTCAACACGGCGTTCAAGCGCTTCAAGGACATCGCGGACAAGAAGAAGAAGGTCACCGCGCTCGACCTCGAGGCGATCGTCTCGGACGAGATGCGCGAGGCGGCGAGCGACGCGTACGAGATCGTCTCGTTCGACGTCGAGGCGTCGTCCACGCGCTCCCCGATCGCCCGCGTCGAGGTGCGCCTGCCCGATGGCCAGGTGCGGGACGGCGAGTTCACAGGCGACGGCCCCGTGGACGCCTTTTTCAGCGCGCTCAACGCGGCCACCGCGAAGGACGCGAAGCTGAAGGAGTTCCACGTGTCCGCCGTGACCGGTGGCCGGGACGCTCTTGGCGAGGTAACCGTGCTGCTCGAGGTGGACGGTCGCCTCGCCACCGGCCTGGGTGTGTCGACCGACATCCTCGAGGCCTCCGGGAAGGCCTACCTGCGCGCGCTGAACAACGCGCTGCGCGACTCCGCCGCGGACGCGGAGCACCGCCTCGAGGGCACATACGCCGCGCCGGCCCCCTGACCCGCCGCCCCCGCGCGCTCCACAGCGATCCGCGGAGCCTTGTACCGGCCATAGCCGGTACAAGGCTCCGCAAGCCGGCGCGGGGTGGGGGAGCCCGATCGGGTCCCGGCCGAAACTGGATGGTTGAATGCGCCCGGTGTCCGAGGACTTCACCTGGGTCGACTCCGAGCGCCTGATCCGCTTCGGCGAGGGTGTCGCCGCTGACGCGCCGGCGCTCCTGGCTGAGCGTGGCTTCAACGACTTCGCGCTCCTGACGACCGAGCGGGCCGAGGCGGCGGCGCCGGGGCTGCGCGACGCGGCGGACTCGGTCGTCCACGTGCCACCCGGCCAGGTCCCGGATGTGGCCGCGTCCGTGCGGGACGCCGCCGGCGGCCACCCCCTCGTGGCACTCGGAGGCGGCCGCGTGGTCGACGCGGCGAAGGCGATCGCCGCCGCGGACGGTCTGCCGTGCGCGGCGCTGCCCACCACCTTGTCCGGGGCCGAGCTGACCAGGATCCACCGCCTGCCGGCCGGCGTGACCGGGGTGCCGCTCGTGCGCCCCTCTCTCGTCATCGCCGACCCCGCCCTGATGGCCTCGCAGCCGATGCCTGACCTTGCGGCAACGGCGATGAATGCGCTTGCGCACGCCGTGGAGGCGCTCTACGTGCCGGGCCGCAACCCCGTCGCCGAGATGGCGGCCCTCGGCGGCGCGGGGCTGATCGCACGGGGGTTCGAGGGGGAGGATCCCGGCCGGGGCGACCTGGCGCTCGGCGCGACACTCTCGGGCTGGGCGCTCGGCGCCACCGGCTATGCGGTCCACCACGTCGTCTGCCAGACGCTCGTGCGGGTCGCCGGCACGCCACACGCCGAGACCAACGCAATCGTGCTGCCCCACGTGATCGCGATGATGGCGACGCGGGCGCCGGACGTGATCGGCCTGCTCGCGGAGGCGCTCGGCGCCGGTGAGCGGGATCCCGCGATGGCGGCGGGCGCCTGCGCCGCGCTCACCCGCCGCGCGGGGCCGGTCAGCCTCGCCGAGGTGGGCGCGGACGAGGCGGCGCTCGACGCGGTGGCGGAGGCGGCGCTCGCACGGGCGGAGCTCGGCAACACGCCCGATCCCCCCGGACTCGAGGAGTTGCGCGGCCTCCTCCAGCGAGCATACGAGCGTCCGTGATAACGTACAGGCGATGGCAGTCGCCGCGCACGTCCACATCGGGCCCCGGGTCCGGGCGCTCCGGGACGCCATGGGCCTGTCCCTCCGCGACCTCGCCGATCGCTGCGGGGTCTCGGCGCCGATGCTCTCGCAGGTCGAGCGCGGCGAGACGAGTCCCACGCTCGCCGTCGCCGGTCGCATAGCGGCCGGGCTCGAGCTCTCCCTCTCGCAGCTTCTGCGCCTGGATGAGACCGAGGGGGTGACGGTCGTGCGGAGGGCGCAGCGCATGAGCGGCGGCAGCGCGCGCCGCGGGCACCGTTACGAGGTCCTGACGCCGCCGATCCCGGGGCAGCGGGCCGAGGTCTCGGTCCACACCCTGGACGCCGGCGCCACGACCGGAGGTCCGGGCGACCCGCCGATGCACGAGCCGGGCAGTCGCGAGACCGCCGTCGTCCTGCAGGGAGCCGTGCGCCTCGTGTGCGCGGGCGAGGCGTCCGATCTCGACACCGGCGACGCGGTCACCTTCGACGCCGACCTTCCGCACCACTTCGAGAATCCCGGGGGAGAGCCCGCCCGCCTGCTGGCGGTCGTGGCCGCCGGCCTGAGAAGGAGCTGACGATGCCGAGCACCCTGTTCGACAAGATCTGGGAATCCCATGAGGTCGCCCCGGGCCTCGTCTACATCGACCTGCACCTCGTCCACGAGGTCACCTCGCCCCAGGCCTTCGACGGGCTGCGGCTAGCCGGCCGCACCGTGCGCCGGCCCGACCGCACGCTGGCGACCGCCGATCACAACGTGCCGACCGACGGCTCGACCGCCGCGGCCCAGATCCGCGACAAGCTAAGCCGCGTGCAGGTGGAGACGCTCGAGCGCAACTGCCGCGAGTTCGGCATCCCGATCCACTCGATCGGCTCCGCCAACCAGGGCATCGTCCATGTGATCGGGCCCGAGCTGGGCGTCACCCAGCCGGGGATGACGATCGTCTGCGGCGACTCGCACACCTCCACCCACGGCGCGTTCGGGGCGCTCGCCTTCGGGATCGGCACGAGCGAGGTCGAGCACGTGCTCGCCACGCAGACGCTGCAGCAGCAGAAGCCGCGCTCGATGCGCATCTCCTACAGCGGCGAGCTCGGCTTCGGCGTGACCGCCAAGGACCTCGCGCTCGGCACGATCGGGCGCATCGGCACCTCCGGGGGCGTCGGCCACGTGATCGAGTACGCGGGCGCGCCGATCCGGGAGCTCTCGATGGAGGGCCGCATGACCGTGTGCAACATGACCATCGAGGGCGGCGGCCGGGCGGGGATGATCGCGCCCGACGAGACGACCTTCGAGTGGGTCCTCGGCCGCGCGGGCGCTCCGGCGGAGCTGCCGGAGGAGTGGCGCGGCCTCTCCACCGACGAGGGCGCGGCCTTCGACACGGAGGTCGAGATCGACGCGTCCGCCATCTCGCCGCAGGTCACCTGGGGCACCACGCCGGCGCAGGTCACCGACGTCACGGGCACCGTGCCGGAGCCGGGCGACGAGAGCGAGGAGCGCGCGCTCGCCTACATGGACCTCGAGCCGGGAACGCCGATCGCGGAGATACGGCTCGACCGCGTCTTCATCGGCTCCTGCACCAACTCGCGCATCGGGGACCTGCGCGCGGCCGCCGAGGTGGTCAAGGGCCGCAGGGTCGCCTCCGGCGTCGACGCCATGGTCGTCCCCGGCAGCCAGATGGTGAAGGCGCAGGCCGAGGCCGAGGGCCTCGACGAGGTGTTCCGCGCCGCCGGCTTCGACTGGCGCTCGGCGGGCTGCTCGATGTGCCTGGGCATGAACCCGGACACGCTCGCGCCGGGCGAGCGCTGCGCCTCGACCTCGAACCGCAACTTCGAGGGCCGCCAGGGACGTGGCGGGCGCACCCATCTCGTCAGCCCGCAGATGGCGGCGGCCGCCGCCGTCGAGGGACGCTTCGTCGACATCAGGAGCTGGTCATGAACCCCGTCCAGGTCATCGAGGGCCGCGTGTCCGTGCTGGACCGCGCCGACGTCGACACCGACCAGATCATCCCGAAGCAGTTCCTCAAGCGCGTCGAGCGGACCGGCTTCGGGGAGTTCCTCTTCCACGACTGGGCGAAGGAGCCGGGCTGGGACCTGCCGTCCGCGCCGATCCTCGCCGCGGGCAGGAACTTCGGCTGCGGGTCGAGCCGAGAGCACGCCCCGTGGGCGCTCCAGGACTACGGCTTCGCCGCCGTGGTGGCACCGAGCTTCGCCGACATCTTCTACTCGAACTGCACCAAGATCGGACTGCTGCCGGTCGTGCTCGCTGACGACGAGGTTCGCGCGCTGATGGATGCGGGAGAGGCCCGCATCGACCTCGACGCGCAGACCGTCTCCTTCGCGGGCGGTGAGGCGCGCTTCGAGATCGACCAGGAGACGAAGCGGCGGCTGCTGAACGGCCTCGACGACATCGGCCTGACGCTCCAGAGCGCCGATGCGATCGAGGCCTACGAGGCGGAACGGGAGCGCTCGGGCCCCGTGACGACGGCGCTGTGAGCCGCGACTGGGACGCGGCCACCTACGACCGTGTCTCAGCCCCCCAGGTGGCGTGGGCCGACGCTGTGCTCGACCGGCTCGCCCTCCGCGGCGACGAGCGCGTGCTCGATGCCGGATGCGGCAGCGGACGCGTCACGCGCATGCTGGTCGAGCGGCTCCCCGACGGCGAGGTCGTCGCGGTGGACCAGTCCGAGTCGATGGTCGAGGCCGCCCGCGCCGCCCTGCCCGGGGTCCGCGTGATCCACGCGGAGCTCACGGCCCTCGAGCTCGAGGAGCCCGTCGACGCGGTCTTCTCGAACGCGGTCTTCCACTGGGTGCCCGACCACGAAGCGCTGTTCGCCCGCATGCATGCCGCCCTCCGCCCCGGCGGCCGGCTCGTCGCCCAGTGCGGGGGAAGGGGCAACGTCGCGGCGTTCCACGACGCCGCGAACGCCGTCGGCGAGGAGGAGCCCTACGCGCGACACCTCGCGGGCTGGGTCGGCCCCTGGAACTTCGCCGGCCCGGAGGAGACCGAGGAGCGTCTGCTTCGGGCGGGCTTCGAGGAGGTCGCCTGCTCGCTCAGGCCGTGGCCCGTGGTCCCGCCGGACCCGACGGGCTATCTGCGGACCGTCTGCCTCGGCTACCACCTCGAGCGGCTGCCGGAGGACCTGCGGGCGCCCTACGTGGAGGCCGTCGCCGCGCGCGTCTCCGAGCTCGACTATGTGCGACTCGACATCGACGCCAGGAGGCCCGCATGACACCGACGATCGTCCTGCTCCCCGGAGACGGGATCGGTTCCGAGATCATGGTCTCGGCGAAGCTCGTGCTCGAGCGGATCGGCGAGTTCGCGCTCGAGGAGCACCTCGTCGGTGGCGCCTCGATCGACGAGCACGGCATCGCGCTCGCCGATCAGGTCCTCGATGCGTGCCGCCGGGCGGACGCCGTCCTCCTCGGGGCGGTCGGAGGGCCCAAGTGGGACTCGACCGACCCGGGCGCCCCCCGGCCCGAGCAGGGGCTTCTCGGCCTGCGCAAGGGCCTCGGCCTCTTCGCCAACCTGCGCCCTGTCCGCCCCGTCCCGGCCCTCATCGAGGCGAGCCCGCTACGGCGCGAGCGGATCGAGGGGACCGACCTGCTGGTCGTGCGCGAGCTGACCGGGGGCATCTACTTCGGGGAGCGCGGCCGCCGGGGCGACGAGGCCTACGACACCTGCACGTACAGCGTGGAGGAGATCGATCGCATCGCCCGGGTCGCCTTCCGTCTCGCCCGCAGGAAGGTGACGAGCGTGGACAAGGCGAACATCCTCGAGACCTCGAGGCTCTGGCGGGAGACCGTCACCCGGGTGGGCGGCGAGCATGACACGCCGCTCGACCACCTGCTCGTCGACAACGCGGCGATGCAGCTCATCTCACGACCCAGCGACTTCGACGTGATCCTCACCGAGAACCTGTTCGGCGACATCCTGAGCGACGAGGCGGCCATGCTCACAGGGTCGATCGGGATGCTCCCGAGCGCCTCGCTGGGTGCCGGCGGGCCCGGGCTGTTCGAGCCCGTGCACGGCTCGGCGCCGGACATCGCCGGGACCGGCGCGGCCAACCCGCTGGCGATGATCGGATCGGTCGCGATGCTCCTCCGCCACGGACTCGGCATGGAGGACGAGGCCGCGGCAGTAGAATCGGCCCTTGACCGCGCTCTCGGGGAGGGTCTCCGGACCCGCGACCTCGGAGGCGACGCCACCACCGAGGAGGCCACCACGGCCGTCCTCACGCACCTCTGAAAGGGGGGAGACACGTGAACACCGCTGACCTCATCTGGCTGAACGGGGAGTTCGTCGCCTGGGAGGACGCGAAGGTACACGTGCTCACCCACGGCCTCCACTACGGCACCGGCGTCTTCGAGGGCATCCGCGCCTACGAGACCGCGGACGGCGGGACGGCGATCTTCCGCCACGACGACCACCTGCGCCGCCTGGAGCAGTCGGCCCGCTTCTACTACATGGATCTCCCCTTCAGCCTCGCGCAGATGCGGGAGGCGACGCACGAGCTGATCGTCCGCAACGGCTTCCGCGAGTGCTACATCCGCCCGCTCGTCTACCGCGGGCACGGCCCGATGGGCCTCGACCCGCTGGACAACCCCGTCGAGGCATGCATCGCGGTCTGGGAGTGGGGCGCATACCTCGGCGAGGAGGGCAAGCGCCGCGGCGTCCGCGCGAAGGTCTCCTCCTGGCGGCGCATCTCGCCGGAGTCGCTGATCCCGCACGCGAAGGCATCCGGCCAGTACCTGAACTCGGTGCTCGCCAAGATCGAGTCGAAGCGCGCGGGCTACGACGAGGCGATCCTGCTCGACCACCACGGGAACGTGTGCGAGGGCACGGGCGAGAACATCTTCCTCGTCAAGGACGGTGTGGTGCACACGCCGCCCCACACCGCGAGCATCCTCGACGGCATCAACCGCAAGTCGGTGATCGAGATCGCGCGCGACGCCGGCTACGAGGTGAGAGAGCGCGACATCGCGCGCGCCGAGCTGGTCCTGGCCGACGAGCTGTTCCTCACCGGCACCGCCGCCGAGCTCACGCCCGTCAGGGAGATCGACGACATCGAGATCGCCGGCACGCCCGGGCCGATCACGACGGAGCTCCAGGGGTCGTTCGAGGATGCGCTGAAGGGGCGCTCGGACCGCTACGCGCACTGGCTCGACCGCGTGCAGGTCCCGTCGAAGGCGTGACCCGGGTCGTCGTCTACGACACGACGCTCCGCGACGGGATGCAGGGGGAGGGGATGTCCCTCTCCGTCGACGAGAAGGTCCGTGTCGCGCACGCGCTCGACGGCCTCGGCGTGCAGCTCATCGAGGCCGGCTTCCCCGCTTCGAACCCCAAGGAGGAGGCGCTGTTCGACCTGCTCTCGCGGGAGAGGTTCGAGAACGCTGAGATCGCGGCGTTCGGGATGACGCGCCGCCGCGACCTGGCGGCCGCGGACGACCCCGCCCTGCGGCTGCTCGCGGACTGCTTCGCGCCGGTGTGCACGCTCGTGGGCAAGACCTGGAAGCTCCACCTGGAGAAGGTCACGAAGGTCGACCCGGAGGAGAACCTCGCGATGATCGCCGACGCGGTCGCGTTTCTCCGCGCGGAGGGCAAGCGCGTGATCTACGACGCCGAGCACTTCTTCGACGCCTTCCGCGACGACCCCGACTACGCCCTGCGCTGTCTCGGGGCGGCGGCGGACGCGGGCGCGGAGAACGTGACCATCTGCGACACGAACGGCTCGTCGCTCCCCTCGCAGGTCTGGGAGGCCACCCACCGCGTGGTCGGCGAGCTCGGCGACCGGGTGAGCGTGGGCATCCACACCCACGACGACGCTGGTTGCGGCGTGGCCAATGCCATCGTCGGCGTGGAGGCGGGCGCGACCCTGGTCCAGGGCACGCTGAACGGCTATGGCGAGCGCTGCGGGAACGCGAACCTGATCTCGATCCTGCCCGCGCTCCAGCTCAAGCTGGGCCACGACTGCATCCCGGCCGACCGGATGACCCGCCTGACGGAGATCTCGCACATGGTCGACGAGATCTGCAACCTGACCCCGGACCCGAATCAGCCGTACGTCGGCCGCAACGCCTTCGCCCACAAGGGCGGGATGCACGTGGCGGGCGTGGTCGAGGACGCGAGCACGTTCGAGCACCTCGACCCCAAGGCGGTCGGCAACGACCGGGAGCTGCTCGTCTCCGAGCTGGCCGGCAAGAACACGGTCCAGGCACGGGCGGAGAAGGCCGGCATCGACCTCGACGCCGCGGGCGCCGCCCGCGTGATCGAGCGCGTGAAGGAGATGGAGCATCGCGGCTACCAGTTCGAGGCAGCCGACGGCTCCTTCGATCTCCTGATCCGCAGGGAGCGCGGCGACTACGAGCCGCTCTTCACGCTCGAGTCCTGGCGGGTGATCGTCGAGAAGCGCGCCGACGGCAAGGTCGAGACCGAGGCCACGATCAAGATCTGGGTGGACGGTGAGCGCTACGTCCGCACAGCCGAGGGCAACGGGCCCGTGAACGCCCTCGACCGCGCCCTGAGGGACGCGATCTGCGAGACCTATCCCCACCTGCGCGACATCGACCTCGTGAACTTCAAGGTGCGCATCCTCGACGAGGCCAAGGGCACGGCCGCGATCACGCGCGTGCTGCTCGACGCGAGCGACGGAACCGACACCTGGGGCACGATCGGCGTGTCCGAGAACGTGATCGAGTCGAGCTGGGAGGCGCTGGTCGATTCGCTCGAGGCCGGGATGCTGCCCACCCGCGCCGGCCACGCACGCAGCGTCCGGTGATCCCGCTCGCGAGGCCGGTGCTCGGCGAGCGCGAGGAGGAGCTGGTGCTCGAGGTGCTGCGCTCGGGAAGGCTCTCCTTGGGGCCCATGCTGCGCCGGTTCGAGGACGCCTTCGCCGCGCGGCTGGGCGTAGCGCACGCCTCGGCGGTGTCGAGCGGCACGGCTGGCCTCCATCTCGCCGTCCGCGCGGCCGGGATCGAGCCGGGCGACGAGGTCGTGACCACGCCCTTCAGCTTCGTGGCGTCGGCCAACTGCGTCGTGTACGAGGGTGCGCGCCCCGTCTTCTGCGACCTGGACCCGGTGACGCTCAACCTCGATCCGGAGGCCGCGGAGGCCGCCGTCACGGCGAGGACGGCCGGAGTCCTGCCGGTCCACATCTTCGGGATGCCCGCCGACATGCCCGCGCTCGAGCAGATCGCGTCGCGCCACGGCCTCTGGATGGTCGAGGACGCCTGCCAGGCGCTCGGCGCCACCCACGCCGACGGGAAGGCCGTGGGCGCCCGGGGCAACCTGTCCGTGTTCGCCTTCTACGCGAACAAGCAGCTCACCACCGGCGAGGGCGGAATGCTCGTCTGCCCCGACCCGGCCTCGAAGGAGCGGGCCGACAGCGAGCGCAACCAGGGCCGCGCGGCCGACATGGACTGGCTGGACCACGACCGGCTGGGCTTCAACTACCGCCTCTCGGACCTCGCCTGCGCGCTGGGGATCGCGCAGCTCGAGAGACTCGACGAGCTGCTCGCGGCGAGGGCGCGCGTTGCGGGCCTCTACGCCGAGGCGCTCGCCCGCATCGAGGGCGTCGAGCTGCCGCCCGCGGAGGCGTCTACCGGCAAGCGCTCGTGGTTCGTCTACGTGGTACGCGTGCCGCCGGGAGTCGACCGCGACGCCGCGATCATCTCGCTTCGCGAGGGCGGCATCGACGCGAAGCCCTACCTCCCGGCGATCCACCTGATGAGCTTCTACCGCGAGCGCCTCGGTCACCGCGAGGGCGAGTTCCCCGTGTGCGAGGACGTCGCCCGGCGCTCACTCGCGCTGCCGTTCTTCCCGGGGCTCTCCGAGGCCGAGGTTGAGCGCGTCGCGGAAGGGGTCGCACGGGCGGTCGGAGGCGGCGCCGACCGGACGGCAAGCGCCTGAAGCCAGGGGCCGCCGAGCATTCCTCACCGCGAGCGTCGAGATCCGCTCCGTGAGCCCGGGCGAGCGGATGGAGGCGAGAGCGCCCTCCCACGGGGTTCCTCCAGCGCGACCTCGGCGCGCGTAGCGGTCACGGGAGGCGCACCTCCACCAGCGCGCCCTCGCCGTGACGTGACCGGATCTCGATATGCCCCCCGAGTTCGGCAACCCGCTCGCGCATGCTCGTGATGCCGAACCCGCCAACGCCGGCTCGCGGCGGCGCGGCCACATCGAACCCGCCCCCGTTGTCGCGGATGCGCAATACCGTGCCACCGTTGCGCTCGAGCTCGACCTGGATCTCCGTTGCGCCGCCGTGGCGAACCGCGTTCGTCACCGCCTCGCGGACCACCCTGACGAGGGCGGCGGAGTCCTCGCCGGGAACCGTGATCTCGGCATCCAGCCTGAGCCGGACCACGGCCCCTGCACGGCGGGCGACCGTCTGCGCGGCGTCGGCGAGCCGCTCCGCGAGCGGTGCCTCGAACGTGGACGAGAGTGCCGCTATCGCACTCCTCGACTCGTCGAGGGCGCGCACCGCCGCCTCCGCGACCTCTTGCGCCTGAGTATCGCCACCCGCCGCCATCCTCCGGCTCCGCCCCGAGATGAAGGCAAGCTCCTGCGCGAGGCCGTCGTGGAGGTCGCGGGCGATGCGCCTGCGCTCATCGAGGATCGCGGCGGCCGCGGCCGTGCGCTGGTACGCCGTGATCGCACGGAGCGCGCCCAGGAGCAGCGCCAGGTAGTAGCACAACCGGAGCACGTCGCCGGTGAAGACGTACTCCGAGACGATCGACGGGAACAGGAAGTAGTTGAGGCGCGAGGCGGCAGAAAGCGTGGCGCCGACCGCGAACCACGCGAGGAGCTCGTCGCGCGTCTTCCCCGCACGGCGGGTGAAGCCCGCGGCCGCCAGCGCGTAGAGCCCGAAGGCCGCCACCTGGCAGGTGAGAAGCGCCGCGCTGCCGACGATCCGCGGCCGCGTCGCATCGGCGGGTGAGAGCTCCGGGTCGAGTCCCGGCGAGACACCCTGCGCCGCCAGCCCGGTCGCGGCAGCCACCCCCATCAGCGCCGCTACTACGATGAGCGCGCGCCTCACCGCGAGCCTCGGATCGGCGACCGTCCGGGCGGGTGCGAAGGCCGCCGCGCAGATCGCGAGGGCGCCTAGGAGACGCCCACTCAGCGACGACCAGAGTGTGAAGCCGGTGTCCGCGGCGCCGGCCAGCGCGGGCGCCGTCGAGAACCCGGCGTTCGTCAGAGCGAGCGTGGTGAGGGCGCAGAACAGCGCCAGGTCGCCGATCCGGGCGGTGCTCCGGAAACGCCCGAGCACGAGGTAGGCGGCCACCAGGGCGATGACGGCTGCCGCGGTCTCGATCGCCACATGGGCCGCCGGGCTGCGGTAGGCGAAGGTCACCTGCGGCAGCACACTCACAACCAGCGTCGCGACAAGCGCCACAAGCGCTGTGAGGCCAACTACCTGGTTGATCCGATCTGTCAAGCGCGCTCACCATAGAGAACGCAGGAGGGGGCGCCGGCCTGACGGCCGGCGCCCCCTCCGAACGGCCGGAAAACGGCCGCGATACGTCGACCCGTCTAGTTGGACGGGGTCAGCGCGATGTCCTGCGCGTACGGCGCGGGCACGTGAGCCGTGAGGCTGCCGCCCGACGAGCTCAGCTGGGTCACGGACGTCCAGACGCCGTCGTGGCCCTGGCTGCCGTTGCAGTCGCCGCCGACCTCCGGCACGCTGCCGGTGGTCGTCGTGCTGCCGAGGCCCGTCAGGTTCCAGCCCGTCCACTGGCCGGTCTTGCGCGCGTCGGCGCTGACCGCGGCGTTGACGGTCGTGCTCCTCTTGCGAGACACGTTGTGGACCCTCTCGCCCCTGGTGCCCTCGCCGGTCGTCCAGGTGCACACGCCCTCGTACTCCTCGCTCGAGGAGTACGTGAAGGTGACGCCCGTGGCGACCGCCTGCATCTGGGCATTGTTGAGTCCGGCCGGGCTCTGTACGTCACCCTTGCCCACGTACCCATATGGATGGTAGGTGTTCGAGCCGACGAGACCCGTGGATGTCGGATCATCGCCATTCGGGTAGTACGTCACGGCCGCAACGGCAATCGAGGCGAAAGCCGCCACGCTCACGGCGGCCACGACGAGCGCGAGCAGTTGCTTCCCGCCCCTGCTGGTTAGGTTCCTCACGAAGTCCTCCTGTCTGACCCGCCCCTGGGGCGGCGCCATCTGTGCGAGTCCAGGCACGATGCCCAGCTGCCTCGAGCCTACGGCCGGTCGTCCGGGATCTCCAGCGCCCGCCCGCTTAGATCGCTAAGCGCTGCTGCCCGCGGAGTGCAGGCATTCGAGCCAGGGTGAGGCGAAGCCGGCGCCCCCGGTCGCCACGACGCGCAGTACCTCCGGCAGCTCGTCGGGGTCGGCGCCCTTCGCCACGTACCCGCGCGCACCCGCGCGGGCCGCCGCCTCAGCTTGGTCCTCCCGGGGAACGGCGGTGATCATGACCACGCTCGTGTCCGGCAGAGCGTGGCTCAGCGCCGAGGCAGCGTCGAGGCCGCCGCCCGGCATGTTGATGTCGAGCAGGCAGAGGTCCGGCTTGGCCGCGAGCGCGACTGCGATCGCCTCGCGGGCGCTCGCGGCCTCGCCGAGCACCTCGAAGCCGCGCTGGCTGAGCTCCTCGCACAGCAGTCGCCGCATCGGCGCGTGGTCGTCGGCGACGACGACGCTGAACCTCGCTGCTTTGTCTCTCTTCACCGCTGGAGCATGTCATGAGCGACGGTGTGCGGCCGTGAACACGGCGCTTGGATCTACGAGCGTCCGTGGAAGAGCGCGATTGCCTCGTCACGGCCCGACACGCCGAGCTTGCGCACGAGTGCCGAGATGTGCGCACGCACCGCACTCGCGCTCAGGACCAGTCGCTGCGCGATCTGCTGGGTACTCATCCCTTCCGCGAGTAGCGCGAGCACCTGCCATTCGCGGCTGGTGAGCCGTTCGTCCGTGGAGGAGACGATTGCCCTGCGGCGCGCCTCGCCGCCGTGGAAGCGCTCCACCATGCGGGCCACCAGCGTCCCCGGGATCGAGGCCTGTCCGCTCCACACGTCCCGCAGCGCGTCCGGCAAGATCCGCAGGTCAATGTCCTTGAGGAGATAGCTGACCGCACCCGCCTGCAGGGCTGCGAAGAGGTCGGCGTCTTCCTCGGAGACCGTGAGCATCACGACCTTCGTCGAGGGCAGCCGCGAGACGATCTCCCAGGTGGCCGCGATGCCGTTGCCCGGCATGTGCACGTCGAGCAGGCAGATGTCGGGCCGCTCCCGCAGCGCATCCGCGATCGCGCGCGCCGCGTCCGGCGCCTCGGAGCAGACCTCGAACCCGCCATCCCGCTCGAGCGCCGTCCGGACATCGTCACGGGTGGGTGCGTGATCGTCGGCGACGAGCACGCGGAGTATCCCGCTCACAGCTGCAGCTCCACCCGCGTCCCGGCTCCCACGGACGAGTGGATGTTGAGCGTCGCGCCGAGGCCCTGCGCGCGCTGACGCATCCCGATGAGGCCGAAGCCCTGCCCGCGCGGCACGGCCGCCGGGTCGAAGCCACACCCCACATCGGTGATGCTGACGACCGGGCCGCCGTCGCGGTGCGCCAGCTCGAGCCTGACGCTGGCGGCCCCGCTGTGACGCGCGGCATTGACCAGCGCCTCCCGCGCGACCCGCACGATCTCCTCACGCTGCCCAGGGGCGACGGCCACGTCAGCGGCGAGGTGCAGCTCGACCGAGATTCCGGCATGGGCCCCGACCTCTCTGCCCGCATCGGCAAGCCTGCGGTCGAGCGGAAGGTCCGGCGGCTCGCTGAGCGCCGCCACGATGCCACCCAGCTCCGAACGCGCCCGCTCGATGGAGGCCTGGATCCGCTTCCCCTGATCGCCGTCGAGCAGGGCCGCGTTGCGCCCGATGAAGGCGACCTCCTGCGCGAGCCCGTCATGGAGACCTCTGGCGATCCGCCGCCGCTCTTCGAGCGTGGCCGTTCTTGCGAGCTCGCCAACGGCGCGTGCTCCCCTCACGATCGCGAGCCCGATGGCGGCGCTGGCGAACACAAGCGCCAGCCATCCCAGTCCTGCCACGCTCCCGTAGACGAGTAGGGCCAGCGACGCCGCCGCTGCGGCCGTCGCCACGGCGGGCACCCTGGGGCTCCGGCTCGCCGCGGGCCTGGTTGACGCATCGCGTGCCCACGCCGCGGCCGCGAGCAGCAGCATCGCGGCCGGCCACAGCGTGTCGAGCAGCGTGCCCACCTCGTAGGTTCCGGCCGCGGTCCGATACAGGTAGATCGAGTCGGCGATCGAGGCAGCAGCGAGTCCCGCGCCGACCAGGAGCAGCGCGCGGGACGGGCGCCAGCTCGACACCGCGAAGCTTCCGACGACCATGCCGAGAAGCAGCACGTCTGCGACCGGATAGGCGAGGTTGGTCGCCACCGTGGGGACGCTGCCGCCGGTCACCTCGACCACCGAGTCCACGAG
>DATMJO010000166.1:0-22239 GCA_035553855.1 Thermoleophilaceae bacterium
GTGGCGAACTCCACGTTCGCGACGTTAGCCAACCGCTCCGATGCCGCGCTACACCGCCACCGCCACCGTGCCGGTCGGCGCCGACCCGATCGGCGTCGCGATCGATCCTGCTGCCGCACCGCCGCCGAGCGCCGGCGGAGGTGGCGCCACGCCGGCCCTCCCGCCCACTCCAAGCCCCGACCCTCCCATCTTCGATGCGCCTCCCGGCACCCACGGCTTCTTCTTTGGCCGGCGGCTTTCGAATCGACGAACCCGGACACCTCGCGCGCCTCAGCGCGCCAGCGCGGCACGACTATCCGCTTCCTGACCGACGAGGCGGGGACCGCCACCGTCCTGGTCCAGAAGCTCTCCCCGGGCGACGATGGCCGTCACCGACGCCGCCGGCCAGGTCTCGGTGCCGCGCACGGCGAGCTTCAACGTGACGCACGGGCCGAGTTTCGTCCGGGTCGGTCGCGGCTCCTCTTGTCAGGTCAGAAGCCCCGCGGCCGACTCTCCTGTCGTGCCGCCCCGCCTCTTCCTCAACCACATCCCCTCGCTGGACTGGCTGATCTGCCTCGAGTTCGGGCGGGTCGACGACGGGCAGCCGTCGGAGAACTGGGAGGGGGTGAGCGACCAGGTCGGGTTCCTGCGGGACGGGCCGGACGGCCGCCACCTCGGGTTCAAGGCGGTCGACTACTCCACGCTCGACCTGTTCACGGAGGAGCACGCGCCGCTGTGGCTGGAGCCGCACTTCGCTTGCCCGGCGCTCGGGCTCCCGAAGGCGAGCGCCGCCGAGATCATCCTCGGCGCCCGGGCGCTTCTGGGGCGGCGGCCCACGATCAACCGCGTCTACTTCTCCGCGGCGATCGACGAGGAGAATCCGGAACGCGCGTTCGACCTGTGGCTCTCGTGCCTCACCGCGGGTGACGCGATGGCCCACTTCGCGCTCGGCTACACGCTCTACGAGCTGGGGCGCCACCACGAGGCCTATCGCCACCTCCGCCACTACACCGAGATCGCGCCGAACGGCCCGTGGAACTGGTGCTGGTACGGCAAGGCGGCCGAGGCGCTCGGTGAGCTCACCGAGGCGCGCGCCGCGTACCGGCGCGCGATCGAGCTCGAGGAGGAGCACGGTGAGGAAACCGATGCGCGCGAGCTGCTCGACGCGCTGGAAGGCGAGAGGTCGTCGGGCGGCGGATGAACGAACCGACCCGCAACGCGCCACGATCCGGGATTCGCGCGCGTGCCCTCAGCCGAGCGTGAGGTCGCTCATCGCGATGGTCACGAGGTTCGGGCCGGGAAGGCCCCTGGGGACGACGCGACGACGCGTGGCGAACAGGAGACCGCCGACCCGCTCATGGGTCAGGCAGCGGTTGGCGGCCATGGCCCAGGGGCCGAACACCTCGGCCGTGTAGTCGACCCTCGCGATCCGCCCGTCCTCGGCGAGATGGAGCACCTGCCGGCGGCAGTGCGTGGGGATCTCGGGCGGGAACGTGACGCGCAGGCGCCGGCCGCCGATCTCCTCGACGGAGAACCCCGGCTCGACCAGGATGAAAGGGGTGGCGAGGTAGTTCCAGAGCGCGTAGCCGGCGAAGTGGAGGACGTCGTCATCGGTCCAGCGCAGACGGCGCGCCATCCCGGGGGGCCGGCCGTCGGCTGCGTCGAAGGTGCCCAGTTGGTCGAACTCGACATGCGGGCGGCGCGGGTCGACGGTTGCGTTCAGCTCGCTGAGGACGCCGTGCCTGCCCTTCATCGCCATCGCGATCCCGCCGCAGCGCAGCGTCAGCCTGATCCGCTCGAGCTCGGCCCAGCGCTCCCGGCCGCCGTGAGCGGCGATCGCCTCCTCGAGCAGGCTCATGCGTCAGCCAACGCGCGGATGTCGCCGGCCACCTGGCCGGGGCGCTCGGAGGGGAGGAAGTGACCCGCGCCGGGATACACCACGAGCCGGCCCTGCCGCGCGGCGGCCGCCGTGCGCTCGCCCTGCTCGACCGGGAAGAACGGGTCCCTGTCGCCCCAGCCCACGAGGACGGGCACGTCGATCTCCGCGAGCGCCTCGCCCAGCGGGGCGTAGAGCTCCGCCAGGTTGCGTAGAGCGTGCGAGAAGATCGTCGCGATCGCGGATCGCTGTGCGGAGTCGCCCAGGTACACGTCCGTGTTCAGGGGCGTCGACGAGCCCTGGCGGAGCATCAGCGCGAGCGACGGACGTGAGAAGAGCGCGCCGCCCGCCACGTGGCCGATCAGGGGCCACCTCACCGCGCGGATCGGCAGCGGGACCGGGGTGTCGGGAAACGCGTTCGTCGCGAGCAGCCCGAGGGACCGGAACAGCTCCGGGCGACGGCGGCTCAAGGCCAGGGCGACCGGGCCGCCGAAATCGTGTCCCACGATGCACGCGTCCGTCACGCCCGCCGCATCGAGGGCCGCCGCGAGCGCTTCGGCCTGTCGCTCGGCCCAGAGCTCCTCGGCGCCGGCCGGCCTCGAGCTCTGCCCGAAGCCGAGGAGGTCGGCCACGAGCACGCGGTGATCGGGCGCGAGCGCCTGCTCGACGTCCCGCCACACGCCGGACGAGCCGGGGATCCCGTGGATCAGGACGACCGCCGGGCCGTCCGAGCCGGTCTGGTGGAGCACGAGTCCCATACTTGACTTTTCTATAGTAGAAACTAGACTAAGTCAAGTGCGGTCCTACAACCAGTTCTGCGCGCTGGCCAGGACACTCGACGTGCTGGGCGAGCGCTGGACCCTGCTCGTCGTCCGGGAGCTCCTTCTCGGCCCGCGCCGGTTCACGGACCTGCTCTCGGGTCTGCCGGGGATCGCGCCCAACCTGCTGAGCGACCGGGTCCGGATGCTCGAGGAGGAGGGGCTCGTCACCCGCGCGACGCTGCCGCCGCCGGCGGGCTCCCGCGTCTACGAGCTGACCGACCGCGGGAGCCGGCTACGGCCCGTGCTGCTCGAGCTTGCCCGCTGGGGGATGCAGCCGATGGCGCCCCCGGAGCCGGAGGAGCAGCGGCGACCGGCGTGGTACGCGATCGCGCTGGAGGCCGCCTTCAGACGGGACCTGGCCCGGGACCTCGAGGAGTCCTACGGGTTCGTGGTCGACGGCGTGGCATTCCACATCGAGGTGGGGGACGGCCACGCGAGGGCCCGTTACGGCCCGCCGGCCGCTCCCGCCTTCGTCCTGCGGACCTCACTCGAGAGCTTTCTCGAGATCGCGACCCGGATGCGAAGGCCACGGCCGACAGAGCTCGAGGGCAGCGCCGCGGCGTTCCGGCGCTTCACCCGCCTGTTCCCCCTGCCGCAGCCCGCCTTGGAGGCGGCCGCGTAGTCACCTCGAGCGGACCCGTTTTCTTTCGCTCGCGGCGCAGCTCATGCCTTACTGTCTTCACTGGGCGAAGCAGGAGGTAATGATGGAGTCGCAGGGCCAGGCAGCAGAGTTCCGCGAGGCGCAGCGGCAGCAGTGGAGGAAGGGCGCCGAGGGCTGGCGCAAGCGGTCGGATTTCATCGACGCCGGGACCGCTCATGTGAGCAAGCGCATGGTGGAGCTTGCGGGTGTCGGACCCGGGAGCCGGGTGCTCGACGTGGCCGCGGGCTACGGCGAGCCGTCGCTCACGGCGGCGGCGGTCGTGGGACCCGAGGGGAAGGTCGTCGCGACCGACATCTCCGCCGAGATGCTGGACTACGGCCGTGAGCGCGCCGCGGCGGCCGGCGCCGAGAACGTCGAGTTCATGGTGTCCGAGGCGGCCGCTCTCGACTTTCCCGCGGACAGCTTCGACGCGGCCCTGTCGCGCTTCGGGATCATCTTCGAGCCGGAGGGCGAGGCCACTGCCGCGCGTGTGCGGGGATTCCTGGCGCCGGGCTCGAAGATGGCGATCAGCTCGTGGGGGCCGCCGGACCGCGTGCCGTTCATCGCGTTGCCGATGGGCACGGCGATGCGCGCGCTCGGCGTCGATCCGCCGCCGCCCGGAACGCCCGGGCCGCTGTCGCGCCCGACCCCGGACGCGATCGGCGGGCTGCTCGAGGCCGGCGGGTTCGCCGACGTCGAGGTCGAGGAGACCGAGGTCGCCTTCGAGTGGGAGTCGGCCGACGAGTTCGTGGCTCTCATCAAGGACACGGTCCCGCCGCTCGTCGCGCTGATCGACGGCAACGCGGACGAACCGGACGCGGTGTGGGGTGCGATCACGGAGGCCGTCGGCGCTCACGCGTCCGACGACGGCACGGTCAGGTTCTCGAACCAGGTGCTGATGGCAGTCGGGCGGGCGTAGAGGCGCGCCTCTCCGTCAACCGCCCGCACGCGGGAGCGGACAAGCGCTCCCGCCCGGCTAACCCCCGGCCGCCGCCAGCGCCGTCTCGCGATCGGGGTGCAGCTCCAGCCCGACTGCCGTGTTCCCCTCGAAGCGGAACAGGTAGGCCAGCTCCATCTCGACCTGCAGGCCGCTGCCCCTGCCCGTTCCAACCTGCCGCAGCGTCGCGATGATCGCGTCACCGAGCGTCGTCACGTCGACGAGGTCGACCTCGAACGTCTCCCACGCCTCGAGCCATGCTCCGGCCCACTCGCGGAATCCGTCGTGCCCGTGGAAGGTGCCTGAGTTGGGCAGCTCCGGACTGGTGAAGACGGTGACGTCCGGCGCGAACATGGGAAGAATCGCCTCGAGGTCCCCGCGGTTGTAGTCCTCGAGACCCCTGCGAACGCGTTCGACGCGCGGATCGGACATACGCCGCGCAGTATCTCCGACCTGTGCCTCACATGAACCCCCGGCGCCGCAGGTGCTCGTACGCGGCCCGGTTGTGGGCGAGGTACTCGGCCTCCGCCGCCGGCCGCTCCTCCTCGTCCTTGTAGGTGTAGCCCGTGCGCGGCGCCGGCTCCAGCGCCTCGCGCCCGCCGTCGTCCCAGACCCGGAAGTAGACCTCGCCGCTCATCCGGCTGTTCTCGAGCGCCTCGAGCGCGAGGCGCCCGTCGACCTCGTCGAGTCGGCCGGCGAGCATCAGGCCGAACGGCCCGCCGCTCGCGAGACGACGGACCTCGCCGGCGGGCAGCGCCTCCGGCAGCGCGGCGACGACGGCGGCGGGCTCCGGCCATGCCTGCTCGACGTAGGCGACGAGCCACTCCCGGATCGCGGCGGGCAGCGGGATCGCTTGCGGCTCGCTCACGCCGGCTCGTCCAGGAAGCGCGCGCCCGCCTCCACGATCAGCGGCTTGATCGCCTCCCAGCGCGCGTCCACGAGGTCTCGCCCCACGACGGGGATCGCCATCACGAGGCCGCGGATCAGCGAGACCGCCGCGTCGATCAGGCCGACGAAGCGGGGGTCGTCGGCGTTGTCCGGGAAGAGCGCGGACGCCGCCGTCACGATGATCGCCCCCAGCCGCAGCTCGATCTCTCGCAGCGTGGCGGCGAGGTCCGGCTCCGACCACGCGGCCGTCCAGAGCTGGGCGGCGGCGAGGGCCGGGGGGGAGGTGAACTGGCGCCAGGCCTGCTCGAGCACGGCCTCCCGGTGCTCGGGGGTCCGAAGCGACGCCAGGTCGATCGTCTCGAGCGCCTCGTCCGCGAGCCGCGCGGCGAGTTGCGCCACCGCCTCGACGAGCAGCGCCTCGCGCGTCGCGAAGTGGTGCATGAGCGTGCTCTGCGCAACGCCGGCGCGCTCCGCCACCCGGCGCGTCGTCAGCGCCCCATAGCCCTCCTCGGCGAGGCAGGCGATCGCCGCGTCGATCAGCGCGAGCCGCGTCGCCTCGCGCTGCTCGGCGCGCGTGCGTGGCGGGCCCTTCCGCCGTGCTTCCCGTTCATCGATCATCTGAACGGCGAAATGGTATCTTGACCACGTCGCCGATCAGCTGATCGGCGAACCGAAGGTGGCGATCCTGCAGACCCCCGCAACAGCGAAGACGCCCAAGCTCCCCGCCCTCACGGTCGCCCGCGAGTTCCTCTTCAAGGGCCTCTCGGTGGACGGGCAGGTGATCCGCGGCGTGGAGGGCGCGGACATCTACGGCTGGCGCATCGGCCGCCGGCGCGCGTTCGCGATTCGCCACCCCGACCACGTCGACCACGTCCTCCACGAGGGCGCCGACCGCTATCGCAAGTCGATCGAGTACGAGCTGCTGCGCGCCGTCCTCGGGCTCAACCTGTTCACCGACGAGGGCGAGTCGTGGCGGCGCCACCGCATGCTGCTCAACCCGGTGATGGCCAAGCGCCACGTCAAGGGCATGTGCGGGCTGATGATCGAGCCGATCGACGGCTTCGTCTCCGAGCTCGACGACGGCCGCGACGAGATCGAGGTCGAGATGGCCGGCGCGATGACGGCGCTCACGCTCGATGTCGTCGGCGCCGCGCTCTTCGGGCACCGCTTCGGCGAGCTCGCCAAGCGCATGAAGA
This sequence comes from Thermoleophilaceae bacterium, assembly GCA_035553855.1. GTDB lineage: Bacteria > Actinomycetota > Thermoleophilia > Solirubrobacterales > Thermoleophilaceae > JBBDYQ01. The sequence continues at coordinate 6,338 of DATMJO010000166.1, forward strand.
AGGTCGTCACGGGCGGCCTGCGGGCCGGCGAGCGCGCCACCCGCCTGCTTATGGTCTTCGCTCCGCCGCGCCTGCTCGTGCGGGTCATCTCCCGGGCGACCCACCATGCGCCCAGGTGGCTCCTGCCCCGCTCGCTCAAGCGCGTCCAGTGGGTCATGCACTCCGTCGACGACGCCGTCTGGAGCCTGATCGACGAGCGCCGCTCGAATCCCACCGACTCGGGCGACCTGCTCAACCTGCTGCTGGGCGCGGAGGACGAGCACGGCCGCCTGCCGCTGCGGCGCGTGCGCGACGAGGTGACCACCTTCATGCTCGCCGGCCACGAGACGACCGCCAACGCGCTCGCGTGGATGTGGTACCTGCTCGCGCAGAACCCGGAGGCGCGCGAGCGTATGCTCGACGAGGTGGACCGGGTGCTCGGCGCTCGAACCCCGAGCGTGGAGGACCTGCCCGACCTCGTCTGGACGACGGCCTGCTTCCAGGAGGCGATGCGGCTCTACCCGCCCGCCTGGTCGATCCCGCGCACCGCGATCGCCGAGGACTCGATCGGCGGCCACCGGATCCCGCGCGGCGCGACCGTGATCATCCCCGTCTACTCGCTCCACCACGACGAGCGCTTCTGGCCGGACCCCGAGCGCTTCGACCCGACCCGCTTCCTGCCCGAGAACGCGAAGGGACGTCATCGCTCGGCCTACCTGCCCTTCGGCGGCGGCAAGCGGGTCTGCATCGGCACGAGCTTCGCGCTGATGGAGACCGCGCTGATCACCGCGATGATGAGCCAGCGCTTCACCTTCGACCTCGTGCCCGACCATCCCGTGGAGCGCGAGGCGACACTCACGCTGCGCCCGCGCTACGGGATCAAGATGATTGCTCGCCGGCGCGAGACCGCCGCCGCGCCGGGGGTAGCGGCATGAGGCCCGACCACGAGGTCGTCGTCATCGGCGCCGGCTTCTCCGGCATCGGCGCCGCGATCAAGCTCGACGAGGCCGGCATCCGCGACTGGGTCATGCTCGAGGAGGGTGACGGCGTCGGCGGCGCCTGGCACTGGAACACCTACCCGGGCATCGGCGTCGACATCCCGTCCTTCAGCTACCAGTTCTCGTTCGAGCAGCGCTCGGACTGGTCGCGCGTCTACGCGCCGGGCGACGAGCTGAAGGCCTACGCCGAGCACTGCGTCGACGCCTACGGCCTGCGCCCGCGGATCCGCTTCGAGACGAGGGTCGTCGCGGCGACCTTCGAAGAGGAGCACCACCTCTGGAGGATCGAGACAGCGGGCGGGAAGACGCTCACGACGCGCTTCGCGGTCGGCGCCACCGGCGTCTTCAACAAGCCGGTCCCGCCCGACATCGACGGCCTCGACAGCTTCGCCGGCAGCGTGATGCACACCGCCCGCTGGGACCATTCGGAGGACCTGCGCGGCCGGCGGGTGGCGATCGTGGGCACAGGCGCGTCCGCGGTCCAGGTGATCCCCTCGATCGCGCGCGAGGTCGGGCACCTCACCGTCTTCCAGCGCACCCCGGTCTGGTGCCTGCCAAAGCCCGACGCGCCGCTCGAGCGCCGCTTCACGCGCCTGCTCGGACGGCTGCCGGGAGGGCAGGCGGCGGCGCGCGCGGCGAGCCAGGCCTTCGTCGAGGCGACCTTCCCGCTGCCCGCCCACTTCCACGGCGTGATCCCGATCGCCTCGGCGTCGGAGCGCATCGGCCTGCGACACCTCGAGCGGCAGGTGCGCGACCCCGAGGTGCGCGCGAAGCTGACCCCGCGCTACGGCCTCGGCTGCAAGCGGCCGACCTTCTCGAACAGCTACCTGCGGACCTTCAACCGCCCGAACGTGACGCTCGAGACGACGGCGATCGAGCGCATCGAGCCTTCGGGCGTCGTCACCGCGGACGGCGCCCGCCACGAGACGGACGTACTGATCCTCGCCACCGGCTTCAAGGTGTTCGACCGCGGCAACATGCCGCCGTTCTCGGTCAGCGGGCGAGGCGGGGTGGACCTCGAGGGATGGTGGGACGAGAACCGCTTCCAGGCCTACGAGGGCGTGAGCGTCCCGGGCTTCCCGAACCTCTTCATGGTCCTCGGTCCCTACGGCTACAACGGCTCGAGCTACTTCACGCTGATCGAGAACCAGGCGCGCCACATCGTCCGCTGCCTGCGGCGCGCCCGCAGGGAGGGGCGGACATCCGTCGAGATCCGGCCCGAGGCCAACCGGCGCTACTGGGAGGCGATGCTGGCGCGGCGCGACCGCCAGGTCTTCTTCCAGGACAGCTGCGCCGGCGCGAACAGCTACTACTTCGACCGCCACGGCGACGTGCCGTTCCGCCCCGCCACGACGATCGAGGCGTCCTGGCGGAGCGCCCGCTTCCCGCTCGACGACTACCGCTTCGAGACGGCGGAGGCGTGAGCCGCGCTGGTCAGCGCCTGAAGCTGACGCTCGGCCCGAGGCGGCCGTCCGGCCCGTGCCAGCTAACCCGGTAGGTCCCGCGGCCGCGGTTCGGGAAGTGGCGGTTCCAGGAGACCTCGCGCCCGTAGACCGAGCCGCTGCGGCGCACTCCGAAGCGCTCGCAGGAGCTACGCCCGCGCGGCGGCGTGACGCACACCCGGAAGGTCCTGAAGTACTTCGCGGCGAGCGTGAGGTCGAGCGAGACGGCGCTGCCGCGCTTTGCGGCGCCGTAACAGACGTCGCCGCTCTCGGAGCAGTAGGCGGAGCGAGCCTCCGCGGTGGCCGGCGCGGCCATTGCGGCGAGGAGCGAGATGCAGAGTGAGGTCCTTCTCAGTGAGGGCATGCGGGGCAGCGTAGTCGCTGGAGCCGCCGCCGCCCGCACGGGCTAGGAGGAGACCGACCCGAGCCCCGCGTACAGGAACCCGGCGAGCAGCTCCGCCGTCTCGGCCGCGGGCCACTCGCCCTGCTCGTACACGCGCAGGGCCACCGCCATCGTCGCCTCGAGCGACGCGACCGCCAGGACCTCGGACGCGAGATCACGCCGGCCGCCCGGGGGCAGCTCCGAGGCGAGCAGCGCGGCGAGCCGCTCGGTCATCCCCGCCTTCGCCTGCTCGAGGGTCCGGCCGGTCCCGGGCGGAGAGCGCCGCCAGGCGTCGATCAGCAGCGCGAACGGGTCCGGCCGCTCCTCCGCGAAGCGGAAGACGGCCTCCACGCGGGCGAGCGTCCGCTCGCGCGGATGCTCGGCGTCGGGGCTGGCCCACACCTCGAGCAGATGCCCGGTCATCTCGACGAGCGCCCGTTCCACCGCCGCCTCGTAGAGCGCCGTCTTCGAGGGGAACAGCTCGTAGGCGGAGGGCTTCGCCACATCGGCGGCCGCGCAGATGGCGTCGACGGTCGTGGCCTCGTAGCCCGTCTCGGCGAACAGCCGGGTCGCTGAGTCCAGCAGGCGCTCGTGCCGCTCCCGAGGCGCCATCAGGCGCGGCCGCCCGCGGCGGCTCCGCCCGGTCGTCTTCTCCATCAACCGCCCGCGGACGGGCAGCCGCGGCTCTCGAACTCCGCGGTCTGCATGTGGACACCGAGCGGCAGGTAGTCGCCCATCACGCTGCGCTCGTCGCCGACGGCCGCGACGTTCTGGATGGCCTGGGCGAAGGAGGGGGAGGGCAGCATGTGGCGCAGGATCACGAACCCGTCCGGCTGCACGCCCCAGGGGAGCCAGTTGACGCCACACTCGGGGCGGGCGTTCGCCGGCCGGTCGGCCGGGGTGCTGACCACGACCGTGAAGTGGCCCTCGTCGTCCTGCGCGACGTCCTCGTCGAAGATGCACTCGATCACGCGCTGGCTCGCCAACTCGTTCTCGCACAGCGACCAGTAGCGGACCTGGACGTCGGCGTCCATGGTGAGGGCGCCGGCTCGGGTGCGCGGCGTCGTTGGGGCGCGGCCGGTGAGCACGAGCACGGGCGCTATGCCGCGGTTCGCGAGCGCGAAGGTGTAGGCGTTGTCCACGTTCGAGAGGAATCCGCCGAGCCGTTCGCGGGGCACGACGGCGCGCGCCGACGCGAGCGGTGTCGCGCCGAGCGGATAGGAATAGGCCTGGAGGTAGTTGAAGAAGGCCTCCCACCTGATCGGGTTCTCCGCGACGGGGTTCGCGGGATCGATGCCGGGCCCGCTGGTCTGCGCGTGGAGGTCGTTCACGGCGGCGCTGGCCGAGTCGCGCGGCTGGCACCTGATCGGGGACGACACCGTCAGCCCGGGCGCCACCTCCATCGAGGCGTCGGGAGGCTGCGGATCGCTGCCGAGGTCCGGCACGTAGACGCGGAAGATGATGGTCCCGCCGACGGTCCCCGCGCCGTCGCCCATGTAGATGGTGTTCTGCGCGCGCTGGGCCGGGCGCGGGCCCGCCACGACCTTGACGGTGTAGTTGCGCGCCGCGACGTCCCGGCGCGCTCCCGGCAGATAGGGGTTCGCCGAGCCCGGATCCGGGGCGATGGCCACGTCGGGCAGCGCATCGACCGGCTGCGCGGCCGCGTCGTAGACGTTGAACGACATGTAGCGGGCGTGCGGGAAGCGCCCGCGGAGCGTGATCTCGCGTCCAGGCGGGAGCGCGACCGCCGAGACCCAGTAGCGCGCGCCGGTGTCGGGGTAGGCGATGTTGGTCGCGCCGCTCCCGCCCTGCCAGTAGCAGTCGCGCGTGGCCTGCCCCGGGGCGGCCGGGGCGGCGGCGAGCGCCATCACCGACACCGACCCGAGCGCGCACAGCGCGCGAACCCCCGCCCGCAATTTCATACCCGTCAGTATAAAACGGAGGTCAAGGGCGCTGCGCCGCTCAGAGGTCTTCGATGATCTCGCGGCGCTTCTCGTCGTACTCGGCCTGCGTCACGGTGCCCGCCGCGAGCAGCCCCTGGAGCGTCGCGAGTCGCTCCTCGACGCTCTGCTCGCCGCCGTTCGGCGACGCCGCGACCGGCTGGGGCGCGGCCTGCGCGAGCGGGGGAGGAAGCGAGTCCCACAGGATCTCGAAGTCGTCCGGGTCGTTCGGGTCGACGCTGACCGGGAGGTCCGTGCCGAGCCCCCAGCGCCCGAGTGCCGTCATCGGCACGATCGACTTGACCGACACGCTCCTCTCGGGCACCCCGCTCGCGCGCAGGTCGCCGGTGATCTTCATGACCGGGTTGTAGTTGACGTAGGTGCCGGTCTGGTCGGCCGACCTGACCGTGACCGTGCCCCGCGTGCCCGTGCGGGCGAGGTGGCCACGGCGGCGCTGCCGCATGAGCAGGAAGGTGAAGAAGACGAGCAGAAAGAGCGCGACGCCGGCCCAGATCAGGCCGATCAGCTTGAAGGTGTCGTAGACGCCGCCGATCTCCTGCGCCGCGTCGCCGCCCGGGAACTCGATGAGCCGCTCCGCGCCGACGAGATACATCCCGATCCCGCCGAGCAGGAAGAAGAAGGTGATCCCGAAGCCAACCGTGTAGTTCGTCCCCCGCATCCGGCGCGAGATTATGCCGCGGAAGGGGGACGTGCCGCCGTACGAGGGATCGCTAGGCGAACGCGCGGGGCAGCAGCGACAGCGCCAGGTAGCCCTTCGCGCCGTCCACCACGATCTCCCGGTCGGTCAGCGCCCGGGCCACGTCGAGCTCGCCGCGCCAGAGCAGGTCGGCGGTGTCGCCGGACATGGAGATCGTCGCGTCCGCCGGTGCGGGGCCCGGGAGCACGGCGACCCTGCCCGAGACCCCCAGGGCGACCAGGAGCGAGGCGTCCGGGGCGCTGTGGCGGAGCTCCACCACGGCGCCCACCTGCGCGAGCGCCGGAGCCGCGCGGGGGAGCAGCGAGCGGAGCCGAGCGCCGATCTCGCGGACGAGGTCGTCGGGACTCGCGAACGCGCGCGGCAGCGGATCCGGAGGGCGCGGCCGCCGGAAGGCGGGGAGCAGGTCGGGCGTGGTCGGGCGCGGCGGGCGGGCGACTGCCCCGAACGCGGCCCGGAACGGCGTGGGCGACGCGAGCCAGCGGTCGAGCTGGTCGCGGTAGGCGCCGGCCGCGACGAGCGAGGAGGGCGGCGACGACAGCCGGACCCGCGCGAGCCAGCCGCGGGTGTAGGGCTGCGAGAGCACGGCATGGGGGGCGATCTCGTTGGTGGCGCGGTTCACCGCCAGGAGCTCGCCGCTCACCGGCGCGGGCAGCGCCACGACGCCGCCGTCGCGGCCCGTGATCGTGGCGAGCGGCGCGCCCTCCGAGACCTCGCCGACGGGCCAGACCTGGATGCTCGGGTTGAAGCCCAGCGCGAGCGCGAGCGGCGCGGCGATCCCCACGGTGGCGAGGTCGCCCTCGATCCGCACCCACGTGTGGGAGCGCGGGAGGTAGAGGCGGTCGCTCGCGATCGGGTGGCGGCGCGCAAGCCGGTCGTGGCAGCGGAGCGCATCGGGGCGGAGCGCGGGCGGGGTCCCGTCGGGCCGCCCGTCGGCGTCGGTCAGCGTGCGGGCGAACTCGCGGCCGTACGCCTCGAGGTGGGTGAACGCCACGACCGGGACCCCGTAGCGCAGCGCCGTGGCCTCGACTCGGCTTCGTGCCGGGCCCTCCGGCAGGTCGCTCGCGAGGGCCAGAACCTGCGCCCACTCCGCGCGGAAGCCGGTCGCGTGGACCTCGACCGCGCCCCAGGCGGCGACGACGCCCGCGCACGCGCGCGCCGCGCGCGTGAGCCCGGACGGATCGTGGAACGCGTAGAGGCCGCAGCCGCACCCCGAGGCCGGGGCGTCATGGGCCGGCGGTTGCCCCGGCCTCGCGTGGCAGACCGCGCGGTTCGGGCCGGGCGTCCAGTCGCGGAAGGCGACGCTGAACGGGGTGAGCGAGAGCGAGGGCCCGGGCGCCGCCCAGGCCCGGAAGCCGAGAGCGGGCTCCGGGACCGGCTCGCTCATCGTCGCGCGGGCTCCGGCTCGCGCGGCGCACGCGCCGGCTCGCGCGGCGTCTCGGCCGGGCGCCGGGGAGTCGCAGGCGGGGGAGGCGAGACGGGAGCGCGGAGCGGCGCCACCCTGATTCGCTTGGAGCGGCCGGGCAGGGAGAGCAGGCGGGATGGGGAGGGCGGCACGGGAACGAGCGAACTTCGCCCATCGCCCGGACGGACCGGTCGGCTCGGCTCGGGACGCCGCCTCACCCGGGGACGGTCGGGGCCGAGGCGCGGTCCCTGACGCCTAGGTGTAGTTCCTAGGCATCGGGCGGGTCGGGCGCCCACATGACGCCCGACTCCGTCCGTGCCTTCGCTGCGGTGGCCCCCTCGGCCTCGGCCCGCTTGCCGGCAAGCAGGCCGAGGTTCGAGACGACGAAGGGGACGCAGAAGTTGAGGCCCGTCTTCAGGTAGATCAGGGCCGTCGCGTCTCCCCTCAGGTACACGTCGAGCTGGTTGATGGTCGTCAGCACGCAGCCGACGATGAACGCGATCTTGAGCGTCTTCCTCAGATGCTCCGGCCGGAGGACGATGTCGATCGCGTCTCGCATCGCTCTAGCGGACCCGCTTGATGGTGATCTTCGACACCGGGTTGCCCCAGCCGTGGACCGAGCGGTCGAGCTCGGCCCCGCCGGTGATCCCGCCGTGGGGGATGATCACGCCGGTCTCGGCGAGCGAGGGGTTGCTCGTCGCGCTGCCGGGCGCCCCCGAGGGGGAACGTGGCCCGATCAGGCCCTGGCACGGCGGCATGATGTCGGCGAACACCTCGGTGTTGCGCTCGGTGCGGGTCTCGTACGCGATCGCGTTGACGCTGATCGAGCGTCCCCGCTTGCGCGGCAGGCGCACTCCGTCGACGCCTGTGAACCCGTCGTTCGTGCAGACGAGCATCGACACGAACGACAGCCGAGGCGCGGTCCGCAGGTCGGCGCGGATCCGGCCGGTGACCGAGGCCGGGAAGGTGGCCGAGCCGGGCCGGCCCGCCGGGACGAGGGGCCCGGGGAGCATCGGGGACGAGGTCAGCTGCTGGTAGTCGTAGATCGAGCCGCGGATCCTGCGCAGCCTGAGGTCGTCGAGCATCGGGCCGTTGTTCCCGTTCTCGGCGATCTCACGGACGCCGGTGCTGGCCGGGTCGCTGACGTGCCAGAGCGCGCCCTGCGACTTGTGGGTCGCGACGATCGGCGGCGACATCGGCTGCCCACTCGTCACGTTGGTGATGCTGATCCTGTAGTCGGCCACCGCCGCATCGGCCACCGCGGGCGCCGCGACGGCACCCACGCAGGCACCGGCGATCACTGCGGCCTTGAGTCGTCCGCTCACTTCGCCTCCTTGTCGGTTATCCCGGCTCGGCAGGCGCAGAGCGGGTCCTGGTGCATCTATAACCTTGGGGCCGGACGCTGGCAATGGGGAGGACCCTGGAGGTTCGTGTCATGACGAAGGCGAAGCTCATCCTGGCCTTGGCGCTCAGCGCCCTCGCGCTCGCGGCGTGCGGCAATGACGACGACGGGGACTCGGCCGCCACGAGCGCTCCCGCGACCACGCCGGCGGAGGCGCCTGCCGCGACGACCGAGGCGCCGCAGGAGACCGAGCCCGCCGAGGACGGGAAGGAGGGCGCCGAGCTAAAGGCCGGCGACTCCCAGTTCGGGACGATCCTGCTGGACGGCGAGGGCCAGGCGCTCTACCTGTTCGACAAGGAGAAGAGCGACGAGAGCGAGTGCTACGACGACTGCGCGGTCGAGTGGCCCCCGATGCTGACCGAGGGCGAGCCGATCGCGGGCGACGGTATCGACGAGGCCAAGCTCGGCACCACCGAGCGGACCGACGGCACCACCCAGATCACCTACAACGGGCACCCGCTCTACTACTACGAGCACGACGCCCCGGGCAAGATCCTCTGCCACGACGTCGAGGGCTTCGGCGGCCTGTGGCTCGTCGTGAACCCGGAGGGCGACGCGGTGTCGTAGAGGGGACTAGGCGCCGGCCGACAGGCGCGGCAGGGCGGCCTGCTCTGCCGCGGCGAGCTCGTCGGCGGCATCCCCCGCCGAGCTGAGGGTGCGGGTGGTGCGCTCCACCTGGTCCGGCGCGTCGAGCGAGCGGCCGTCCGCGGATGCGCCGTGCTCCTCGAACTTGCGCGCCGTGACCAGCACGCGTGACTCGTAGGACCCGACCGCGTCGTTGTAGGTCTTGACCGCGGAGTCGAGCGAGCGGCCGAGCTTCGAGAAGTGGCCGGCGAGCTTGCCCAGCCGCTCGTACAGGTCGCGGCCGAGCTTGGAGACCTCGCGGGCCGAGTCGGCGATCGTCTCCTGGCGCCAGCCGTACGCGACCGCACGCAGCAGGGCGATCAGCGTGGTGGGCGTGGCGATGATCACGTGCTGCTCGACGCCCGCCTCGATCAGGTCGGGCATCTGCTCCAGCGCGGCCGAGAACAGCGCCTCGCTCGGGAGGAACATCACGACGAACTCGGGCGTCGACTCGAACTGCGACCAGTAGGACTTGGCCGCGAGCCGGCCGACGTGCTCGCGTAGGTGGCGGGCGTAGGCCTGCATGTGCGTCTTGCGGACGTCGAGATCGGTCGCGTCGACCGCGTCGAGGTACGCCGAGAACGGCGCCTTCGCGTCGACCACGACCTCCTTGCCGCCGGGGAGCTTCACCACCAGGTCGGGGCGCAGCGCGCCGTCGTCGCTGCGGACCGTGGTCTGCTCGGTGAAGTCGCAGTGGGGGAGCATGCCCGCGAGCTCGCAGACGCGCTTGAGCTGGATCTCGCCCCAGCGCCCGCGGGTGTTCGGCGCGCGCAGGACGCTGACGAGGTTCTGCGTCTCCGAGCGGAGCTTCTCGGAGGTCTCGGTGACCGACCGCAGGTGCTGGGCCAGCGCGCCGTGCGACTGGCGGCGGTCGCGCTCGAGCGCCTCGAGCTTCTGGTCGACCTTCGTGAGGGACTCGCCGATCGGCTTGACCATCTGCTCGACCTCCTTGCGGCGGCGGTCGAGGTCGGCGCCGGCGACCTCCTTCGAGCGCTCCAGCTCGGCCTTCATGCGGTCGAGGAAGGCGGCGTTGTTCTGGTCGAGCGCCTCGCGGGAGAGGGAGGCGAAGGTGTCGCGGAACTGCTCGCGGGCGTGCTCGGCGAGGGCGACCCGCTCCTCGGCGACGCTGACGCGGGCGCGCATGAGCACCCAGCAGACGGCCGCTCCGATGGCGATCCCGGTGAGAAGTCCTATGAAGAGCATGAAGACCACAGCTTGGAGGCTGAGGTCGACGGAACGGGCGAGAACCTGACGGAGGGCTCTTAAGTGGCGGGGGCCAGGCAGTCCGGGCCCTCATGCTTGGCGGAGTTGACGATCGGGTTCGCCGCCCGCACGACCATCCGCTCCGGGTCGAGCGGAGCGAGCATCGCCTTCAGGTCGGCCGGGGCCAGCTCGGGGTCGAGCCACGCCTCCATCGCGCCCGGGTCGACGAGGATCACTGGCATGCGGTTGTGGATCGGCTTGACCAGCTCGTTCGGCTCGGTCGTGAGGATCGTGCAGCTCGGCAGCCACTCCTCGGTCTCCGGGTCCTGCCAGCGGGTCCACAGCCCCGCGAAGCAGAAGGGCTCGCCGCCGGCCAGCGAGAAGTGCATCGGCTGGCGCGGCTGCTTGCGGTCCTCCGGCTTCATCCACTCGTAGAAGCCGTCCGCCACGATCAGGCAGCGGTGCTTCGACTTGCCCACGAGCGAGCGGTACGCCGGCTTCTCGCCCACGGTCTCGGCGCGCGCGTTGATCATCTTGAAGCCGACCTTCACGTCCTTGGCCCAGCTCGGCACGAGCCCCCAGCGCAGAAGCTCCGCGCGGCGCCCGTGCTTGTCCTCGACCACGGTGAGGACCTTCTGCGAGGGCGAGACGTTGAAGCGCTCGCAGCCGTCATCGGTCTCGAGCGAGACCTGGAGCGCCTCCTTCAGCTTCGTCGCGACGTCGCCCGCGGAGGCGGTGTTCGTGTAGCGGCCGCACACGGTGGGCGAGTGTAGAGTCGCCGCCCCTTGGAGCAATCGGTGGCGAGCACCCACGAGGCGAAGGTCGAGGGGTTGTGCGCGCAGGTCCGCGCCGCCGCCGCGCTGAAGCAGCCCGTGCACATCCACAAGGGCGGCGTGCATCACTTCGTGCCGCAGCCCGGTGACACGCGCTTCGGCGGACGTGCCCTGGACGTCTCGGCACTGAACGAGGTGCTCGACATCGACGGCGAGGCGCGCACGTGCACCGCCGAGCCGGGAGCGACGTTCGCCGAGGTCGTGCGCAGGACGCTCGCGTACGGGCTCGTCCCGAAAGTCGTGCCGGAGCTCGAGGGCATAACGCTCGGCGGAGCGGTGGCCGGCTGCTCGGTGGAGTCCATGTCGTACCGGTACGGCGGGTTCCACGACTCCTGCCGCGAGTACGAGGTGGTGACCGGCACGGGCACCCGCCGCGTTCTCGGGCCGGCCGACGGGCTGTTCCACATGGTCCACGGCTCATACGGCACGCTGGCCGTCCTCACGCGCATCGTCTTCGACCTCGTCCCGGCCGGCCCGTTCGTCGAGATGAGCTACCGCCACCACCGCAACTTCGCCGACTTCTCGAACGACATGCGCGAGCGTTGTGCGGCCGGCGACTTCGATTTCGTCGACGGGATCATCCATGCACCCGACCACCTCGTCCTCTGCCTCGGCCGCTTCGCGGACAGCGCCGCGGACGTGTCGAGCTACCGCGGCAGCGAGATCTACTACAGGAGCACCCGGGCCCTCACCGAAGACCGCCTGTCCACCTTCGACTACCTGTTTCGGTACGACACCGAGTGCCACTGGCTGTCACGCACAGCCCCGCCGCTCGAGTGGAGGCTCGTGCGGCGTCTCGTCGGCCGCTGGTTCCTCGGCTCGGAGAACCTCATCCGCTGGAGCAACCGCCTCGCGCCGCTCGTGGCCCGCTTCACGCGGCGGCCCGACGTCGTCGTCGACGTATTCATCCCGTTGCGCCGGTTCGCCGAGTTCTGGCGCTGGTACGTGAAGGACCTCGACTACTGGCCGCTGTGGATCGTGCCGTACAGGGTCGGCGATCCCTACCCGTGGATCGCAACCGACCACGCGCGCGGCCTCGCAGGCGATCTCATGATCGACTGCGCGGTCTACGGCAAGCGCAACAACGCGCGCCGCATCGACTGGTCGCAGGCGATCGAGGACAAGACCTACGAGCTGGGCGGCATCAAGACGCTGATCTCGCGCAACCACCACACCCGCGAGGGCTTCTGGCGGATCTACAACCGCGAGCGCTGGGAGGCCGCGAAACGAGAGCTCGACCCGGGCGCGCTGTTCAGCGACCTCTACGACAAGTTCCACCGCCCCGGCTGACGGTTCCCGCACGGGAGCCCGCGCGCCGGCGGCGGCCGTGGGCGATCATCGGCGAATGCGTCCGCGCTTCAACCGCCGCGAGCTGCTCGCCGCCGGCGCCGGCGCCGTCGTCGCGCTGCGTGCCTCGACCGCGTGGGCATGGTCCGAGCGGCTCGACTTCGCCGCGCTCCCGCCCGGCGAGGGCTGGTCCGGCTGGTGTTGCCCCGGCGTCGCGAACCTGAGGCGGGCGGACGGCGCGGGGCTGCTCGAGGCAGGCTCGGACGTCTTCCCGTGCGACCCGCGGCCGGTGGCGTTCGCCGTCGACAGGCGGTTCCGTGACGGCGGGATCGAGGCATTGATCACGGCGCCGGGGGCGGGCGCCGGCGTCGTACTGCGGCGCGTCGGTCCACGCGACTACTACGCCGCGGTCTACGACGACGAGCGCGGCGTGTTCGTGATCCTGCGCCGCCACCCGGCGGGTGCGCGCGAGCTCGGGTCACAGGGTTTCAGGGTGCGGGGGCAGACGGCTCGCATCGCGTTGGAGGCGAGCGGCGCTCAGCTCCGCGCGACCATCGCCGCCGGGAGCGCGCCGCCGGTCACGCTCGTGGCGGTCGACCGCGGCGACCCGATCGATCGCCCCGGCGATCCCGGAGTGCTCGCGACCGCTCGGACGCTCTTCCCCAGCGAGGGGCCGCCGGTGCTGCCCGCGCTCGGCAACCTGCACCTGCTGCCGTACGGCGTGCAGGAGGGCCAGGCGTTCATGCAGACGGCGGTCGGGGAGCAGGTGCTCGGCGCGATCCGCGAGCGCTCGACGGCGAGCTTCGCGGAGATCACGATCCGCTCCGAGGAGCCGCGGGGAGCGACCCGGCCGTCGGTCGTCGCCGCCTCGAGCGCCGCGCCGCTTGCGCGTGGAGCGCGGCTGCGCGTCGCGACCGACGTCCCCGCGCGCGTGGAGATCGAACTGGCGACGAATGCCGCATTCCGTCGCAGCCGCCGCGTCCCGGCCGGGACAACGGGCGATCACGACGCGCTGCTCGCGGCCGCGTCACGACTCCCGCCCGGGCGCCGGGTCTGGTGGCGCGCCCGCGTCAGGCGCGCGCGCCGTACCTCCGTCGGGCCGGCGCGCAGCTTCCGCGTCCTACCTCGCGCGGGGACGGACGGTCGCGTGCGGATCGCGATCGGGTCGTGCGCCTCGCAGTTCGGGCCGGTGTTCGACGAGCTCGCCGCGCGCGAGCCCGACGTGTTCGTGTGGCAGGGCGACCTCAACTACCCGGACACCGTCGGGCCGCTTGCCCAGACGGTGCCCGGCTACGCGGGCATCTGGCGCGACTTCCTCGCCAACCCGAGGCTCGCGCCGATCCTCGACCGCGCCCACTTCGTGGTGCAGCGCGACGACCACGACTACGGCCTCCAGGACGCGAACTCGACGAACCTCGTGGAGTGGGGGCTCGGGCCGTGGGAGGGTCTGATGGAGCCGCGGACCCACCACCGCTTCGCCGCGGGGCATGCCGAGGTCTGGGTCCTCGACCAGCGCCTCCACAAGAGCGACCCGGCAATGCCGGAGTCGCCTGCGAAGACCCTGCTCGGCGAGGGCCAGCGCGACTGGCTGCTGCGGACGCTCGCCTCCTCGCGGGCGGCGTTCAAGGTGATCTGCTCGCCGTGCACGCTTGCGCCGCTCCCGGCGAACCAGCGCGACGGGAGCTGGGCGGCCGGCTTCACCTCCGAGCGCGACCTCCTGCTCGAGCACATCGCGGAGCGGGTGAGCGGCACGACCCTGTTCGTCACGGGCGACACGCACTGGACGATGGTCTACGACCGCGACGGCCTGTTCGAGGCGCGGCCGTGCCCGCTTGGGATCCCGGCACCGAACGACATCACGCTGACCCAGCCTCACGCCGCGGAGAACGCGCGTGCCACCGCCGGCGTCGCCTACGCCGACGACGAGCACGGGCATTTCGCCCTGCTCGAGGTGGGGGGAGAAGCGGGCGTCGGCTGGCTCGAGCTGTCGCTCGTGCGCGAGGACGGTGGCACGCCGTATCGCCGCAGGTTCGGTGCATGAACGCCCCTGAGGGTCGGCCCTCCCGGCCGCGGGCCGCGTAGCGGCCGCACACGGTCGGCGAGTGTAGAGTCGCCGCCCATGGGACGAATCGAAGGTGACAAGAGCGTCGAGATCGACGCGCCGCTGGACCGCTGTTACGAGATCGCCGCCGACATAGAGGGCGCGATCGAGTGGCAGGGATCGCTCAAGGACGTCGAGGTCCTCGAGCGCGACTCCGAGCGCCGCGCGATCGTCGTCGAGACGAAGTCGGACGCGAAGGTGAAGACCGTGAGCGCCCGGCTGCGCTTCTCCTACGACCCGCCCACCTCGATCAAGTGGGTGCAGGAGAAGGGCGACACGAAGGAGCTCGAAGGGTCCTGGACGTTCGAGGACCTGGGCGGGAGGACGCGCGCCACCTACGCGCTCAGCGCCGACCCGGGGCGCATGCTCGGCATGCTGCTGCGCGGGCCCGCGGAGAGCGCGGTCCGCGACTTCCTGCTGGGCGGCGCCGCCGAGGGCCTCAAGCAGAAGGCCGAGTCGGCCTGAGCGATTACCCGCTCAGCGGGCGTACCGTCCTCGTGACCGGCGCGGCGCGCGGCATCGGCGCCGCGATCGCCCGGGAGGCGGACCGCCGCGGCGCGAACGTCGTGCTCGCCGATCTCCGCGCCGACGGGATCGAGGCGGTGGCCGGCGAGCTGCGCAACGGCCTGGCCGTCGAGGCCGACGTCACGGACCCGGCTGCGCTCGACGCGGCAGTGTCGGCCGGCGTGGAGCGCTTCGGCGGCATCGACGTCGCCGTCGCGAACGCCGGCATCGGCCCGGTCGGCTCGTTCGCCGAGCTCGACCCCGCGACGTTCGACCGCACGATCGAGATCAACCTGCTCGGCGTGGTGCGCACCCTCCGCGCGGCGCTCCCGCAGGTGCGCGAGCGCCGCGGCTACCTGCTCGGCATCGCCTCGCTGGCCGCGCCGGTGCACGTGCCGCGGCTCGCCCACTACGCCGCCGCGAAGGCCGGTGTCGAGGCGCTCATGAACAGCATCCGCATCGAGCTGGAGCCGGACGGCGTCGCGGCCGGTTGCGCCTACTTCGGCTGGATCGACACCGACATGGTGCGCGAGGGGCTCGAGGATCCCGAGGCGCGCGCCATGCGCGAGCAGGGGCCCGGCCCCGCGATCCTGCGCAAGAACTACCCGCCGGAGGGCGCGGCGAAGGCCGTCTGCGACGGCATCGAGAAGCGCGCCCGGCGCGTCGTCTACCCGCGCTGGATCGCGCCCGCGCTACCACTGCGGATGGGCTTCCAGCGGATCGTGGAGTCGCAGGTCCGGCGTGTTGCCTCCGCGCGCGACCGCGGTTAGGGTCGAGCGCATGAAAGTCATCGACTGCGACTGCGGGGCGACCGTTCAGGCCGCCAACGAGGACGACCTGAAGAACCGCGTGCGCGAGCACCTGGCTGCGGACCATCCGGACACCTCGATGAGCGACGACGAGATCGACCAGCTGGTCGCCGACCGCTCGTACGAGGCGCTCGACTCCTAGGTGTAGTTCCTAGGCACGTTGTTCATCCGGGCCCCCTTGGAGGCTGGAGGTGTCTAACGCCACCAGTTCCAAGGAGGACACCGGATGAAGCTTCACGCTAACGCGGCGCTCAGCTTGAATCAGCGGCGGCGGATGG
>DATMJO010000167.1:0-4357 GCA_035553855.1 Thermoleophilaceae bacterium
AGTCCAGACAGTTCGGACACGCCCGCCAGGCCGTAGAGGATCGGGTGCTTCGAGCGCCACACGTCCGGCACCTCGTCCACCGGCAACTCGACGCGGGTCGCGTCCGGCGGCGCCTGCTGGAGCAGCACGGCCGAGCCGGTCACGAGGTGGGCGTCCGGGTTCTCGCCGGGCACCGTCGCGAAGCCCGAGCGAAACGCCGGCACGAGCGCGATCGCCACGGTCAGCGCGGCGATCACCGCGACCGCGCCGAGCGGGGCACCGAGCCCCGGCGCGAGCCCGGGCCTCGGCCGGCCCCGCCCCAGGACAAGGCCGGCGGCCCCGGCGGCCATCACCAGCGCGACCGACAGCTCGATCGGCGCCCGCGCGAAGCCCAGCACGGTCATGCCGAGCGTGGCCGCCGCCGCCCCGAGCGGAAGCGCGAAGAACGGCCACAGCGCCGCGACGCTCCCGGGCAGGAGGCGGCGCGCCAGCGCGGCCCCGGGAAGGCCGAAGAGGAGCGCCGCCGCGACCAGCGCCAGCGCCAGCTCGGGCAGGGCGCGAGGCCCCTTGACCCCCGCGTCGGCGGCGAGCACGAGCGCGAGCGCCGCAGGCACGACGACCCATGGGAGAACCGCGAGCCGGCCCGTCCACGGCGCCCGCGGGCCGGGCGCCGCGCTCATCTGCCGGTCGCGGCGCGGGAGCGGCGGCGGCGCTCCTCGAGCACCCGCCAGAGGAAGCGCGGGTTGCCGATCAGGTAGCGCCGCCACATCCGCCGCGGCTCGATGACGAGCCGGAAGACCCACTCGAGTCCGCGGTCGGCCATCCATCCCGGCGCGCGTGGCGTGCGGCCCGAGATGTAGTCGAACAGCGCGCCCACCGTCCAGACGACATCGGCGCCGATCCGCTCGAAGTGCTCGTCGACCCAGAGCTCCTGAAGCGGCGTCCCCATGCCGACCAGGAGCAGGTCGGGCTTCTTCTCCGCGATGTGCTCGAGCACGCGCTCGTTGTGCGGCGAGTCCACCTCGAAGTAGCCGTGGTGGGTCCCGCACACCTCGAGCCGCGGGTACCAGCGCTTCAGCGCGGCGGCAGCCTCGGCCGAGGCTCCGGGGTCCGACCCCAAGAGGTAGAGCGACAGTCCCTGCTCCTCGCAGAGCGCGGCGACGCCCCAGATCCAGTCCGCGCCGGTCATGCGGTGCGGCACCGGGAGCCCGATGGCCCGCGCCGCCAGGCGCACTCCGTAGCCGTCGCAGTAGACGAGGTCGGAGGCGAGCAGCGCGCGCCTCAACCGCGGGTTGGCCGCCGCCTGATTCAGCACGTGCGCGTTCACGTAGGTCACGCGGCGGTGCTCCTCGCGGTCGGCGTAGCCGAGGATCCGCCGCAAGAGCTCCGCGGGCGGCGCGGTCTGCACGCCCACGTCGAAGATCTCCGTCGTCGCCGGCGCGCTCACGGGGCGGGCTCCAGGCCGAATGGGACGCGCCCGACCATGCGCATCCGCTGCACCTCACGCCGCCGCCGCCAGGCCGCGGGCGAGAGCCTCAGCGCGTCGGCGTAGCCGCCGAGCAGGGAGCGCTCGCGCAGTAGGGCATAACCGAACGCGGCGATCTCGTATGCGGCGATCCGCGGCAGGTCGCGCGCCAGATCGGCCGCCCTGTCGTTCTTCAGCATCATCAGGTAGCGGTTCCGGAACTGCAGCCTTCGGTCCCCCTCCGGCATCCCTGCGCGCGTCGACGGGCTGTAGCTGCGGACATGGTAGGCGACGGCCCGGGGCTCATACGCGCAGCGCCAGCCCGCGAGCCGCGCGCGCCAGGCGAGGTCCACGTCGGACGCCCACAGAGCCATGTCCTCGTCGAGGTACTCGCCCGCCACCGCGCAGGCATCAAGTGTCTCCCGCCGGTAGAGCACGGCGGCTCCGTCCCCCCCGAACGCCTCGCCGGGCTGGTCGAAGGCGAGCCCCGGCCGCCCGTGCCCCACGAGCGTGTTCTTGCGCCGCCGGTCGACCACCATCCCCGCGGCGTCGATCGCATCGAGCCGCGCATCGGGCCCGGGCCCCATGGTCCGCAGCAGGCGAGGCGCGACCGAGCCGGTGCCCTCCTCCGACAGGCGCTCCACGCACGCGGCGAGAAAGCCGGGCTCGAGGAAGCAGTCGGCGTTCAGCAGCAGGATCGCGTCGCCTCGAGAGCGGCGGATGCCCTCGTTGATCGCCGCGGCGTAGGAGAGCCGCGGCTCGAGCCGCAGCGGCTCGACCCCGTGCGAGCGCGAGATCTCGCCGGTCTCGTCGAGGGAGGCGTTGTCGAGCATCACGACCTCGTCCGGCTCCTGCGCGAGCGCCGCCGGAAGCGAGTGGCGCAGCATCGGCGCCTCGCCGGCGCTCATGAGCAGGACGGTCGTCCTCACAAGAGCTCCCGGTAGACGCCGGCGGTGAGGGCAGCCGCCGCGTCCCACGAAAGCTCGGCCGCGCGAGCGAGGCCGAGCTGGGCCAGATCGGTCCGGTGGGACGGGTCGCCGGTGATGGCGAGGATGGCGGCGGAGATACCGGCGACGTCGCGAGGGTCGAAGAGCTCGGCGGCCCCGCCCGCCGTCTCCGGCAGCGACCCGGCGGCCGAGCATGCGACGGGGGTGCCCCGCGCCATCGCCTCGACGACCACGAGGCCGAAGCCCTCGTACAGGCTCGGGTGCACGAGCACGTCGGCGCCGCGCATGAGCGCGTCGAGGCGGGCGTCGTCCACGTAGCCGGTCAACTCCACCGGGGCGTCGCCGGCAGCATCGAGGAGAGCCGCCGCCTGTCCCTGGTCGGCGCCCGCGAGCACGAGGCGGTGGGGAAGGCCGTCGGCATGGAGCGCGCGGAACGCCTGCACGAGCCGGAGCAGGTTCTTCTTCAAGCGGATGTCGCCGACGGCGAGCAGGTAGGGGCCCTCGGGGGACTCGAGGTCCGTGACGGGGAGCGCCGGCGCCTCCGGGATGACCCTGACCTTGCCGGGGTCGATCCCCCAGCGCTTCGCCATGTCGGCGCGCGTGAAGCGCGACGGAACGATGACCCGCTCGGCCGAGCGCGCCGCTCGCCGCGCGAGCAGGCGGTACTTGGTCCCGGTCCGGCGCGAGAAGTCCTCCGGGTGCGCCTCGAAGGCGAGGTCGTGCACGGTGACGACGCCCGGGCACGGGCGCCGCAGGGGCAGGAAGCAGTTGGGCGAATGGACGAGCGCGGCGCGCTCCCGCCGGAGGATGCGCGGCAGGGTGATCTGCTCCCACAGGACCTCGGGGCCGGCGCCCTGCTCCTCGGCCCGGATGATCTCGATTCCCTCGGGCCGGGCGCGCTCGAGCGCCGCGAGCAGCTCGCGGGCGTAGCGGCCCCATCCGCGCGCATCCGCTGCGACGGCGTCCCGCGCGTCGACGATCACCCGTGCCACGGATGCAGCTTCGCAGCGCCGGGGTCCGACCCTCCTACTGTTGAGGGGTGATCGACCAGT
Source organism: Thermoleophilaceae bacterium (assembly GCA_035553855.1). Classification (GTDB taxonomy): domain Bacteria; phylum Actinomycetota; class Thermoleophilia; order Solirubrobacterales; family Thermoleophilaceae; genus JBBDYQ01. The sequence continues at coordinate 3,444 of DATMJO010000167.1, forward strand.
TCAAGGGCGCCTGGCATGGCATTCGCCACGCCGTCGAGCTGGTCGTCGAGGACGTCGCAACGGTCAACCCGTGGCTGATGGTGGCCGGCGTCCTGCTCCACGTCCTCCACCAGGTCGTGAGGACGCGCGGGTGGTGGAACATCATCCGCGCCTCCTACCCGGAAGCGACCGAGCTGCGCTCGCGCGACGTGACGAAGGCCTACCTCGCGGGCGCGGGCCTCAACGGGATCGTGCCCGCGCGCGGAGGGGATCTCGCCAAGCTCTACCTGATCCGGCGCCGGTCGCCGCGCACGCGCTGGTCCACGCTGGTCGCGACCTTCCTGCCCGAGACGCTGTTCGAGACGGTCTTCGGGATCGGGCTCGTCATCTGGGCGCTCTCGCAGGGCTTCCTCCCTGTTCCGACGGCGCCGAGCGAGGGTCCGGCGCTCGACGTCTCGTTCGTGATCAACCACCCGTTCATCTCGGCGGGGATGCTCGCTGCGTCCATCGTGCTCGGCTGGCTGGCGTTTCGCTGGCTGCGCACGGGCGGCCGCGCGATCCTCGAGCGGCTCAAGCTCGGCATCGCGATCCTCGGGCGCCCGCGCGACTTCTTCACCGGGGTCGTCACCTGGCAGGCGCTCGCGCGGGTGATCCGGCTCGGGTCGCTTGCCTGCTTCATGGCCGCGTTCGCGCTGCCGGTGACTGTCTCGACGGTCGTGCTCGTCATGGCCGCCCAGGGCGCGGGGAAGATCATCCCCATCGCGCCGGTGAGCGGCGGGCTGCGGATAGCGATGCTCGCCTACGGCTTCGTCGAGGTGACGGGCCAGGTCGTGGACATCGCGGCCATCACCGCGTTCTCGTTCGGCGTCGGCGCCGTCCTGTTCCTCGTGGGCATCCTGATCTCGGTCGCCCTGCTCGGCCGCGATGTCCACGAC
>DATMJO010000168.1:0-21050 GCA_035553855.1 Thermoleophilaceae bacterium
GGAGAGCCGGTCATTGCCCGGCCCCCCGGGGGGGCGGGCAACGACTGGATCCACACCGGCAACGGCCGCGACCGGGTGAACGCCGGCAGCGGCAACGACGCGATCAACGCCGCAACCGCCGGGCCCCCGGCCGCGATCAACTGCGGCCCGGGCTTCGACAAGGTGCGAATCAACTACAACGAGCGCAGGCGCCACCGCAACTGCGAGCGGGTCTTCGTCATGTCGTTGCAGCGCTGACAGAAGCACGACCGGCGAGGGGGCCGCGCCGCGGCCCACTCGCCGCCCCGGTCGCGCCTGTGTGCAGGCGCCTACGCCGCCAGCTTCGGAGCGCCCCCAGCGGCGCGGGCGGGCGGGTCGGAGAACTCGATGCCCTCGTCCTCGAGCGGGCCGCGGCGCATCATCAGCACGTCGCGCACGTAGTTCTGATGGAGGCGCCACGGCATCTTCTCGCCCTGGCGCGGGAGGTCGTCGACGGCGCGCTTGACGTAGTTCGACTTCAGGTCGATGAAGGGCAGCGTGGGCATGGACGGGTCGGGCGCCTTCGGGGTGACGTACGCGTAGCCGTGCTCGTCCATGTGGTTGACGAGCCGGCAGACGTACTCGGAGACGAGGTCGGCCTTCAGCGTCCAGGACGCGTTCGTGTAGCCGATCGCCATCGCCATGTTCGGCACGCCGCTGAACATCATGCCCTTGTAGCCGACGGTCTTCGAGAAGACGACGTCCTGGCCGTCGACGGCCACCTCGGCGCCGCCGAGGGCCCGCACGTTGAGGCCGGTCGCCGTGATGATGATGTCGGCCTCGAGCTCGTCGCCCGACTCGAGCCTGATGCCCCTCTCGGTGAAGGTCTCGATTCGGTCGGTGACGATCGAGGCGCCCCCGCCCGCGATCGCGTCGAAGAAGTCGCCGTCCGGAACCATGCACATGCGCTGGTCCCAGGGCTTGTAGTCAGGGCGGAAGTGCGGGTCGATCGCGTAGCCGTCGGGAAGGCGCCGAGCCACGTCCGAGCGCAGGAGCTTGCGCATCAGCCGCGGGCGCCGGCGGCAGAGCTCGAAGAAGGCGAGTCCCAGGAGCGCGTTCTTCCAGCGGACGAGCGAGAAGGCGCGGTCGCCCTTGAAGAGCTTGCGAAGCAGGCTGGCGAGCGGGTCCTTCTGCGGGATCGAGAGGAAGTAGCTCGGCGAGCGCTGCAGCATCGTCACGTGCCCGGCCCGCTCGGCCATCGCCGGCACGAGCGTGACGGCGGTCGCTCCGCTTCCGATCACGACGACGCGCTTGCCGTCGTAGTCGAGGTCCTCGGGCCAGTGCTGCGGGTGGATGATCTGCTCGCGGAAGCGCTCGGTCCCGGCGAACTCCGGCGTGAAGCCCTCGTCGTAGCGGTAGTAGCCCGTGCACATGTAGAGGAAGCCGCAGGTGATCTCCGCCGTCTCGCCGTCGCCCCGCTCGACGGTGACGGTCCAGCGCGCGTCGGGAGTGGACCAGTCGGCGCGAACCACGCGATGGCCGTAGCGGATCGTCTTCTCGACGTCGTACTCGCGGGCCGTCTCGCGGATGTAGCTGCGGATGGCCGGGCCGTCGGCGATCGTCTTCGCCTCCTTCCACGGGCGGAAGCGGTAGCCGAGGGTGAACATGTCGGAATCCGAGCGGATCCCCGGGTAGCGGAAGAGGTCCCAGGTGCCGCCCATCGCCTCGCGCGCCTCGAGGATGGCGAACGTCTTGCCGGGGGAGTTATCGCGCAGGTGGCAGGCGGCGCCGACCCCCGAGAGCCCGGCTCCGACGATCAGGACGTCGACGTGGTCTGGGGCGGAAGATCCGTTCTGTGACATGGGCGTCAAGTTTTGCGCATCGGCCCGTCGTGTGCGCGGATCGCCTCGACGACGGCCTCGCCGCCGCGGGACGGCAGCACCGTGACGCCGCGGAAGCGGAGCCCCTCGTCAGCCGGGCGCGAGGCACGCAGGTCGGCGCGCGCGACGACGGCCGCGATCACGACGCGCATCTCGAGCAACGCGAAGGCGGCGCCGATGCAGCGGCGCACGCCGCCGCCGAAGGGGATCCAGGTGTAGGGCTCGGGGACGCCTCCCAGGAAGCGCTCGGGCCGGAACGCGTGCGGCTCGGGGTAGGCGCGCTCGTCGAACTGCACCATCAGGACCGAGGCGGCCACCTGAGTGCCGGCCTCGATCACGTAGCCGCCGAGGACGGTGCGCCGGGTGGCCTTGCGGAAGACCTCGGTGATGACCGGCCTCACCCGCATCGACTCCTTGACGACGGCCTCGAGGTATTCCTCGCCGCCGCCCTCGCGGATCTCGCGCGCGAGGCGCTCCATCGCCTCGGGGGTCCGCAGCAGCCGCTCGAAGGTCCAGGCGATGGTCGTGGCGGTCGTCTCGTGGCCCGCGAGCAGCATGGTGACCAGCTCGTCGCGGATCTCCGTGTCGGTGAGCGGGGCGCCGTCCTCGTCGCGGGCGGCGATCAGCAGGGCGAGGATGTCGGTGTGCTCCTCGTCCGAGCCGCGGCGGCGGGTTATCTCCTCGTGGATCATGCGGTCGACCCGCTCGCGCTCCCGGAAGAAGCGCCCCCATGGGGTCCGCGGCCGGCGGCTTTCGGGAAGGAGCAGGAGCAGCGGGTTCACCGACGAGAGCTTCGGCAGCAGCCGCTTCATCTCGGCGACGCGGTCGGGGTCGGTGATGCCGAAGACCGCGCGGATGATCACCTCCATCGTGATCGCCTGGCCGACCGTCCTCATGCGGATCGTCTGCCCCGGGCGCCAGCGGTCGATCTCGCGGTGCGTGACCTCGGCGATCAGGTCCCGGAACCCCGCGATCGCGTCCCCGTGGAAGGGCGGCAGAAGCAGCTTCCGCATGCGCAGGTGGCGCGCGCCGTCGAGGAGGAGGAGCGACTCTGCCCCGACGACGGGCGCCATCAGCTCCCGCGGCTCGGCGACGTTGTAGGTGTCGGGCTTCCACTTGAAGATCTGCTCGACGAGGTCGCGCTCGCCGACGTGCACGAGCCGCCCGGCGATCGCGTCGTTCGTGGTGTAGACGGGGCCATAGCGGTCGCGCATGGTGAGGCGCATGTCGATCGGGCGCGCCACGGCGAGCAGCGTCTGGGCGAGCCGCGGGAGGCGCGGGCCCGGGATCTCGGCATCGGGGCGGAGGGCCCTGCCCGCCGCGGGCCGTTCGAGTACGTCGGCGCTCGCCATCCCACGGATGGTACGACCCCCGGCCCGCGGCCCGGCGGCCGGGGTGAAACAGTGCCAGGCACTGTTTCACCCCTTCTCCACCTGACTGAAACAGTGCCAGGCACTGTTTCACCCGCCTGCCGAAGGGGCCCCGCCCGTCGGTGCAGGTCGAGCGCGTCCTCGAGGGCCGGACGGCCGTCGCCGGATCCTGCTCCGCCGGGGCGATCCACCCTACGTCGTCCGGTAAGCCGCGCGCACGGAGTCAGGCTCGGAGCCGAGCATCGCCTCGTAGCGCCCGCGCGCTCCGCCCAGTCGCCCCGGGCGAGCGCAGTGCCCGCCGCCGCGAGCCTGTCGCCTCGTCCTGCCTCCGTGGTCTCGGTTCCGGCCATGCCGCCCTCGCCGCCATGGTCGCACGCCCGCTAGCGTCCGGGCCATGGCGAGCCCGGCCGTCGAGATCGACGCAGGCGGGCGGAGCCTGCGCGTGTCCAACCCGGAGCGCGTGATCTTCCCCGCCGCCGAGGGCGCCGCCGAGGTCACGAAGCTGCAGGTGGTCGAGTACTACCTCGCCGTCGGGCCTGGGATCATGCGCGCGCTGCGGGAGCGGCCCACCACCCTCGAGCGCTGGCCGAAGGGCGTGCACCCCGAGATGGTGCTCGCGACACGCGAGGACCCACGCGGCGGGGACGCGTTCTTCCAGAAGCGGGTCCCGCGCGGCGCGCCGGACTATGTCGAGACGGCGCGGATCGAGTTCCCGTCGGGGCGCTCGGCGGACGAGGTCTGCCCGACCGAAGTGGCGGTGGTCGCCTGGGCGGCCCAGATGGGCACGATCACGTTCCACCCGTGGCCCGTGCGCCGGGCCGACGTCGATCATCCCGACGAGCTGCGGCTCGATCTCGACCCACAGCCGGGGACCGACTTCGACGACGCGGTCGCCATCGCCGCGACGGCCCGGGAGCTGCTGGCCGAGCTCGGCTACACGGGCTTCCCGAAGACCTCGGGCGGGCGCGGGGTCCACATCTACGTGCGGATCGAGCCGCGCTGGACCTTCACCGACGTCCGGCACGCCGCGATCGCCTTCGGCCGCGAGCTGGAGGAGCGCCGGCCGGGCGAGGTGACGACGAAGTGGTGGAAGGAGGAGCGCGGCGAGCGCGTCTTCGTGGACTACAACCAGAACGCGCGCGACCGCACGATCGCCTCGGCCTACTCGATCCGCCCGAAGCCCGGTGCGCCGGTGTCCGCGCCCGTCAGCTGGGAGGAGCTCGGCGAGGCGCAGCCCGAGGACTTCCGCGTGGAGACGATGCCCGCGCGCTTCGCGGAGGTGGGCGACCGCCACGAGGCGATCGACGAGGTCGCCCACTCGCTCGAGCCGCTGCTCGAGCTGTACGAGCGCCAGGGCGACGGCGACATGCCCTACCCGCCGGACTACCCGAAGATGCCCGGCGAGCCGAAGCGGGTGCAGCCGAGCCGGGACCGCGACCGCAGGGAGGGCTAGCGCCCGTTGCGCTCGCGGTGCTTGCAGCCGGGCCAGCAGCAGGGCCTGCGCTTGCCCTCCTCGAGTTCCTCGTGGGTGCGGCGGATGCGGCGCTCACGGGTCTTCTGCTGCTTGGCGTCCTCGACCCAGCAGATGAACTCGTTGCGTGCCAGGGGGGTGATGTCCTCCCACGCGGCGAGCGCAGTGGGGCGGGCCAGCAGCGCGTCGCGCAGGTCGGCGGGGAGGTCGTGGACGACGCCGCCGGGAAGCTGCTTCGTGGGCATGGGGGGAAGGTAGCGGAGGGGGAGGGATTCGAACCCTCGAGCGACGAAACCGCCGCTAACGGTTTTCGAGACCGCCCCGTTCAACCACTCCGGCACCCCTCCGAGGTGCGCCACCGACGGGGCCGGTGAGCGGCTGGAAGGCTAGCGGGAACCCATCCCCCCCTTACGATCGGCGCATGGCCCGCCTGCTCGCGATGCTCGCCTCCGCCGTCGTGGCGCTCGCCGGCTGCGGCGAGGGCGAGACGGGGGCCGCGCGTGACACCGGCCGCAGCGAGGTCCGGATCACCGTCGACCCCGACGGCGGCGGACCCGACGAAGCCTCGACGCGCACGGTCGAGTGCGGCACCACCGGGCGCCTGCGCGAGTGCGAGTTCCTCGCCGGCGTGCCCCTCGACGCGTTCGACCCGGTCCCGCCCGGAACGGCCTGCACGCAGGTCTTCGGCGGGCCCCAGACGGCCCGCGTCACCGGCAGCCTCCGAGGCGAGCGCGTCGACGCCGCCTTCGCCCGCTCGAACGGCTGCGAGATCTCCCGCTGGGAACGAATAGCCGCGCTGCTGGGCCGAGGCTGAGCGCGGTCAGGCGGCGGTGGCCGTGGCGTCACGGCCGGACTGCTTGGCGCTGTAGAGCGCGGCGTCCGCGCGCGAGACGAGCGCGGAACGCGCCTCCGAGCCGTCCCAGTGCGCGACCCCGGCCGAGCAGGTGAGCCCGTCAGGGGTGGCGGTGCGCAGGCGCTCGATCACGGCGTGGGCACGGAAGGGGTCGCAGCTCGGCAGGATCACGCCGAACTCCTCGCCGCCGTAGCGCGCGAGCACGTCGTCGTCGCGAAGCGTCGCCCGCCATGCCGCTGTGCACTCCCGCAGGATCCGGTCGCCGGCCTGATGCCCGCGCTCGTCGTTGTAGGCCTTGAAGTGGTCCAGGTCGACCAGCGCGATCGCGAGCGGCTCCGAGCGCCGGCGGGCGCGGCCGACGGCGCGCACCAGCTCCGACTCCCAGGCGCGCCGGTTGGGGAGGCCGGTCAGATCGTCGGTGTTGGCGAGCTCCTGGAGCTCGGCCTCCGTGTCCGCGCGCTCGATCGCGACCGCGGCCTCGGCGGCGAGCAGCCGGACCAGCGTGAGGGTGCGCTCGCGCGTCGGCGGATGTGCCTCGGCCCATGCGACCACCAACACACCCAGCACGTCGTGCTTCACCGCGACTGGCTCGAACACGCAGGAATTGACCCCCAGGGCGCGGGCGAGACGGTTCGCCACCTCCGGGCGCGACTGGGCCTCGTCGAGGACGAGCGTCGCGTTCGTCCGGTACACGCGGACGGCGCCGGAGGGCTCCTCGGCCGAGACGGTCATGTCGATCGGCGGGATGTTCTTGCCGGAGGCGGCCGTCGGCTCGAGGCCGCCGTCGCCGCTCGGCTCGTAGAGGATCGACACCGAGGCGCCTGTGAGCTCGCACGCCGCGTCGCACACGGCCGAGCGGGCGTCGGCGCTCGTCGCGAGCGTGCGACTGACCCTGCCGAGCACCGTCAGGTCGTTAGCCTGCTGCTCCAGCAACTCGTTCGCGGATTCCAGACGGCGCTCCCGCTGTTCTCGCTCGAGGTCCTGGGAGAGGATGCGGGCCATCAGGGTCAGCAGCTCGAGGTCGGACTCGCTGAAGCGATCGAGGTCGTGCGCCAGGGCGCAGAGGCTGCCGACGCGTTCGCCGTCGCTCAGCTCGAGCGGCATGCCGACGTAGGAGGCGATGTTCAGCTCGCTCTGCCCCGGCACCCAGCTGTACTCGGGATCGGACGCGACGTCGTTGCAGAGCCGTGGCGCGCGGTCCGAGGCCATCCGGATGCAGAAGGAGTCGTCGAGCGGGCTGGCCACGCCCGACTCCAGCCCGAAGCTCGCGTCGCCGGTCGCGTGCACGACCACGAGCTCGTTGCGCTCGCGGTCGAAGCGCGCGGCGAATACGGCGGTGCCGGGAAGATGGGCCTCGAGCAACGAGAGCACCTCGCGGGTCGCCTCGGAGAAGCCGGCGAACGTTCTGGCCGTGACGGCAGCGACGCTCCTTATGGCGTCTGGGTCCACACGACGGCTATCGGACGATCGGCTCCCGTCCTTGAACCTCCCGGCGGGGTCGAGCGCCTGAGCGTGGGCTTCCGCCCGCGGGTCGAGCGACCGAACGAGCCGGTCGACCTCTAGCCCGAGGCGAGCTCCCGCGCCACGGCCTCCGCGACCACGGCGGCGTGGGCGACGGTGCTCCACACGAGGTTCTCCGGCACGTCGCTCGGCAGGTGGTAATTCGAGAGCGCCTTGTAGCGGTCCATCGAGGCGATCGTGGCGGTCGGGTATCCGGCCCGGCTCGGCACCACCGAGTCGGTGCTCGATCGGGCGCGCATGCCGCGCCGCAGCGGCGCGCCCGCCCGCTCGGCGGCACGGGCCACGAGGTCGCGGAAGCTTCTGTCGAAGTAGTCCTCCATCACGACGCAGCCCTCGCCCTCGAGCAGGATCAGCTTGGGCGAGCCGACCGTGTCGAGGTTGAGGAAGAAGGTCGTGTCGCGGTCGAGCGCCGGGAAGTAGCGCGCCGCGAACGCGTGGATCCCGCCCTGGAGTACCTCCTCGGCGCCACATGACGCGAGCACGACCCGCAGGCCCTCCACCGGCTCCTCGCACAGGCGCTCGGCGAGCGCCACCTGGACGGCGACCGCGGTGAGGTTGTCGTTGGCACCCGGCACGATGCGGTCACGCGCGATGTCCGCGAACGCGGCCGCCGCGGCGAGGCAGCCCAGTGTGCCCGCGGCCACCATGCCCCGACTGCGCCGGGCGGCGCCGACGGCGATCGCGCCCGGAGCGCCAATCACCGGCCACCAGATCGGGAGCGCCGTGTCGATCCGCTCCACGATCCCGGGAAGAGCCTCCCCGAGCGCGCGCTGGAAGCTCGGGTCGAACACCGCTCCGGTCGGCGCGGCGTCATGGTGGGCGAGCACGACGAGGGTGCGGGCTCCCTCGGGATCGCCCGCCTCGGCCACCACATTCCAGGTGGTCCGCTCGCTCGACAGCGCGCGGCGGAACGGCCGGATGCCGTTCGAGATGTCGTCGGCGATGCCCGCGGCCGCGATGCCCGCCGCGGCGGCGGCGACGCGCCTGCCACGGCCGGTGAGCGCGAGCGCGCCCGCGGCGGCGCCCGCGGCGCTCAGCCCGCCGATGAGACGCGCGAAGCCGTGGCGATAGCGCTCCTCGTCGATCCGCACGTCCGCGGCGCCGGCGCGCACCAGGCGGTCCGCTATCCACTCGGCCGCCTGCTTCTCGCCGGGCGACCCGGCGCCGCGTGCGATCGGGGCGAGCGCCTCCACGACCTCGCGCAGGGTCGTGTCGAGCGTCGACCCGGGCTCGGCGAAGGCGGTCATGGGGCGACCCTACGCCATCGGTAATCCGGCCAGGGAACAGGCCCCGCGGTGGGAGATGGCGCGGGCGCACCCGATCGCATCACCATGGCCCGCAGGGGAAAGCTGTGCCTGCTGCTCGCGCTCGCCTGCGCGGCGGCCACCCCTGCGCCCGCCGAGGCAGGCCCTGGTGACCCGCGCTCCTACTGGGTCTCCACACGCGGGTCCGACGCAGCACCCGGGACCCGGGCGCGCCCCTTCCGCACCGTCCGTCGCGCGCTCGACGCGAGCAGCGGAGGCGAGCGGGTCAACGTCCTTCCCGGACTCCATCGAAGCCGCGGCAGCGCCGGGCGCTGGACGCACAGCGGACGGCATCGCCGCACGGTCGTGGTCCGAGGCGTCGGCCGCCGGCCCTCGGTGGTCCAGGACCTGAACCTCGTGCACGCGACGGGCATCCGCCTCGAGCGGCTCCGCTTCGAGGGCACGCTCACGATCTTCGGGGGCGGCCGCATCTCGGTGGTCAACAACGAGTTCACCGGCGCGGGCACGGATGGAGTGACGAACGGGATCGTGCTGCGGGGCGGCGCGACGCGGGTCGCGATCGAGCGCAACTGGTTCCACCACCTCGCCTCGGCGATCACCGGGCCGCCGGCGCCGAAGGTCTCCCGGCTGATCCGGATACGCGAGAACGTGATGGAGGATCTGCGGGTCGACGGCATCCAGTTCGGCTTCTGGCGAGACACCACGATCGAGGGCAACGTCATCCGGCGACTCCAGACGCTGTCCCCGCGCTTCCACAACGACGGCATCCAGAGCTACGGCGCGATCTGGCGGACTCGGATCGTGCGCAACACGATCGCCCAGAGCCACCACCAGGGGATCCTGATCGGCGACGAGAAGGGACCGATCGAGGACCTCCTGATCGAGTCGAACGTCGTGACCCAGACCGGCGCGTACCCGCTCTACCTCTTCGGCGGGACCGGCGTGCGGATCATCGGCAACACGGTCTGGCGGGCGCCGGGCGCGAAGGCCGCCGGGATCGTGCTGCGCAGGCGCGACAACTCCACGGCGCCGAGCGACGCGGTGATCGCCAACAACATCGCGAGCAGGATCGCCACCTACATGCCGGTCGCCGTGCGGGACTGGAACCTCGTCGGCTCGAAGGGCGTCCAGTACGGCGCCCCCGCGCCGCACGAGTTGCTCGACGTGGAGCCCCTGTTCATGGACGCGGCCGGCCTCGACATGCGCCTGAGCCACGCCTCGCCCGCGCGCGGGCGCGGGAACCCCGTATTCGCCGGAGGCGGCCTCGACCGCGCAGGCCGCCCGCGCTCCGACCCGCCCGCGCTCGGGGCTTACGAATAGCCGGGGGTGGGTAGGCGCCGACCATGAGAGACGGCGACGACAAGGACATGCAGGAGCGCGTCGACGAGCTCGGCGAGGAGATCGAGGAGGTCCGGGAGGACTGGGAGCGCAAGCAGGAGGATCCCTCCGTGCCGGGCGCCCAGCCGCCGTTCGAGGAGGTCGAGACCGAGCGCCAGGACCTGCGCGAAGTGCCTCCGGCGGACGACGAAACAGACTGATCAGCGGCCCGGCGCCGCTACGCTCGGCGCATGAGGGAGACGCTCCTCCCCGTCCTCCGCGCGGCCGCCCTGACCGCGTTCCTGCTCGGAACCGCGGCACTGCTCCTCAACCCGCCCTCGCTGGCGGGCGCCGAGGATCTGCTCACGCTCGTGCTCGGGGCCGGAGCGCTGGTTCTTCTCACCGCGTGGGCGACCGTCGGCCTGATGGGCCGGGACGGCATGAGCGACCGGGAGTTCGAGCAGCTCGTCCGCCGCAGCGAGCAGCTCGCGCGCGAGTCCGAGCCCATCGCGGAGCCGAGCGAGTTCGATCTGCTCGTGGGCGAGGCGATCGACCGCCTGCCCGGCGAGTTCCGCGAGCTGCTGGACGACACCCCCGTCGTGATCTCCCACCACGGGCGGGAGGTCCGCGCCTACGGCCACTACTTCGGCGACACCGTCGCCCGCGACAACTGGCACGACCGCATCGTGATCTACCAGGACACGCTCGAGCGCGACTACGGCCACGACCCGGAGCAGCTGGCGGCGCAGGTCGAGCGCACGCTCCGCCACGAGCTCGCGCATCACCTTGGCTGGAACGAGCGCGGCGTGGAGGGCCTGGGCCTGTAGCGCCCCCGCGCTAGCCTTCCGACCGCCTGGAGAGGTGTCCGAGTGGCTTAAGGAGCGCGACTGGAAATCGCGTGGGCGGGGAAACCTGCCTCGAGGGTTCGAATCCCTCCCTCTCCGCTGGGAGAGCTACCAGTTCTCTTTTCATAAGGATCAGTGCAGGGTTTCTCGGGACCGGGAGCCGGTCGTCGATGACCCTCGCGTATGCGGAGAAAAGTCTGCATATGCCGACAAAAGTCGCCATACGCGTTAGGATGTCCATATGGACTTCCGACGCCCTCTGCGGGTCGTCACCCCGACGCTTGAGGGAGACGTCCTGCGTGTCATGGCGGGTGCCGACGCCGAGTTCACCGGCGGCGAAGTCCATCGACTCGTTGAGCACGGCTCCCGGGATGGCGTCCGCGACGCCCTCGACAGGCTTGTCGACCAGGGCGTCGTTCTGTGCCGCCCCGCTGGGCGCGCGCACCTGTACCGCTTCAACCGCGAACACGTGGCGGCGCCGTGGATCGAGGGCCTGGCTGGGGTCAGACAGCAGCTGCTCGAGCGGCTCCGGAGTGAGATCGAGGGCTGGGCCGTACAGCCCGTCGCAGCCGCCGTCTTCGGCTCGGTAGCCCGCGGCGAGGCAGGGCCGGAGAGCGATCTCGACGTCTTCCTCGTTCGGCCCGCGTCCGCTGACGAGGACACCGGGTGGGACGAGCAGGTTGCAGCACTGGCAGCGGCCGTGACCAGGTGGACCGGCAACGACGCACGACCGCTTGAGTTTCGCGAAGACGAACTTGCCGCCGGCGCTGGAGATGAGCCCGTGCTCAGAGACGTGCTCGAGCACGGGATCGAGATCGGTGGCTCGCTGCGCGCGCTGCGTCGCCGGGTGCGCATATGACCCGCCGCTGCGAAGAGACGATCGCCGCCGGGCGTATGAAGAAGGCGAACCAGTTCCTCGAGGCGGCCGAGACGGTTGGCGATCTCGCCGACGACGAAGCAGAGGTTCGCGATGCCGTCGTGACACTCCTGGTGCACGCGGGGATCGCAGCGGCCGACGTGATCTGCTGCAAGGCGCTCGGGCAGTACTCGATCGGTGGTGGCGGCCACGACGAGGCCGTCAGGCTGCTCGCTCGAGTCAAGCAGCCCGATGGCACGGAGCTGTCCAAGCGACTCGGACAGTTGCTCGGGGTGAAGACCAAGGCCGGCTACACGTACCGTTCAGTGACCGCCGCCGAGCGGAAGACGGCGCGGCGCGCGGCTGAGAACCTCGTGAAGGCCGCCCGCGACCTCTGATGACGACAGGGGGCGGGATCACCGACCGCGCCGCGGTCATCGCCGACTTGCACGCCGACGCTTCCGCGCTTCGTACGGCGCTCACAGCGATCGCCGCCGTCGAGATCGAAGGGATGGGAGGTCGCGAAGGCCAGGCTCGAGGCCCCGCCGGCCGAGTAGCCCACCAGATGGAAGCGGTCGAAGCCCGCCTCGTCGGCGGTGCGCAGGACGCCGTCGATCTCGTGCCGGAGGGAGTAACCGCGCGGCAGATCGATCGCCCTCCGTTCCACGCCGACCCGAGCGTACCCCCGCTGCCCTGCTCCGACTCACCCCTCGGGTGAGCTACGGCGCGCCCCGCGTCGCCCACGCACGAGCGGTCTGCACGAACGGCGCCGGCGGCAGGAGCTCCTCGCAGCGGCGGCGCAACCGGGCCCGGCCATCCGCATTGAGGCCCGCGACGAAAGCCCCGGCGGGACCCACGCCGAGCGTGTACGGCTCCCACCAGGCGTCGAAGCTCGCGTGCTCGACCTCCACCGTGAGGGCGCCCTCGTCGACCGCCCGCAGGCCCGCCTCGCCGAAGAGCCGGGCGAGATGACCCGCGTGGGTGCCTGCGCGCTCCGACCCGTCGTCGACTGTGGGATCGATCTCGCGAGCGGCCTCCCAGAACACGTTGAGCGGTCCCTGGCCTCCGGGCGCGTGATCCCAGACACACGCCGCCACGACGCCGCCCGGGCGCGTCACGCGACCCATCTCCTGCAGTCCCGACACGGGGTCGGCCATGAAGTGGACGACGAGCTCCGCCAGCGCCGCGTCGAACTCGCCGTCGCCGAACGGCAGCCGCTCGGCGGACGCGCGCTCCACGGCGACGCCCGGGTGGCGCTCGCGGGCGGCCGTGACGAACGGCTCCGACGGGTCGACGGCCGCCACGCGATCCGCACCCAGCCGTCCGACCAGCTCGGTCGTCAGCGCGCCCGGTCCGCACCCCACGTCGAGCACGCGCCAACCGCTCGCAACCCCCGCGAAGTCGGCCAGCAGCGGGGCGAGCGGCGCCGAGTACCTGCCCATGAACCGGTCGTACGCTTCGGCCGCGACCGCGAAGCTCATGACCGGAATCTAACCGACGCCCGCGCACGCCTCGACCGCGGGCCGCGCCGTGCTTAGGATCGCGCCGCGCGCCGCCGCTTCGGCGGTGCCCTACCAAGGAGATGCGGCATGGCTCGATCCGAGGCGAAGATCAAGGAGGGCGCTGCGCCCTTCCTCGAGCAGGGCGAGGAGGTACTGGCGGCGATCGTCGCGCGACCTCGCGGCTGGACCCAGGCGACCGCGTCCGCGGGCGGCGGCGTCGCCGCGGCGATGATCGGCGGCAAGCTCGGCCACGACAAGCAGCGCCAGAGCGCCGAGGCCGCCGCGGCGTCGGGCTTCGCCCTCGCGAGCCCGATGGCGCTCGCCGTGACCGACCGCCGGCTCCTCTCCCTCGAGGTCACCGCGCCTGTCGGGCTGGGGATCGGGATGAAGGTCAAGGGGATCGCCGGCGCCGCGCCGCTCGACACCGTCGACTCGATCGAGGTCAAGCGCCTCGCCGTCGGCAAGACGGTGACGGTGACGATCCAGGGCACCCCGTTCGTGCTCGAGGCCGGCGCGGGCGCCGACGCGAAGGGCGTCGCCGAGGCGCTCGAGCGCGCCAAGCCGACCGCCTGATCGCCCGAGAGTACGGTCCCGGCGAAGTCGCCGCGACGGGACGCTGCCCCGCGCGGCCCATCCCAACGAGCCCGCTGCGGCCCAGGTGCCGGTCGCGTAGTCGTAGCGCTCGGCGCTCGAGTGAAAGCCGCCGAAGTACCCACCGGAGACGACAACGTCGCCGTCCAGCAGCGACCTGCCGGCGGGCCGGGCTCCCGGGGATCTAGAGGCGGTGCTCGGCCTTCAGCCGGTCGATCTCCTGCTTGGCTTCACGGAGGCCGGCGCCGGTCCGGCTCCGGTGAGCGCTGATCGCATCGACCTCGCGGCCCTGGCGCAGCAGGGCGACCACCTCGTCGGCGTCGCTTGAGGTACCGCCCCCGTCATCGCGCTCGATCGCCGTCTCGAGATCGAGCCGCCCCAGGACCGCCTCCATCTGGTGCTCGAGCGCGGCCACCCGGGCCGCGAGCCTGTTGATCAGATCCTGAGCGCCCGGATCGACGAAGGTCACGCCGCCAGCCTAACCGCCTCCGTGCTCCCCCCGGGCGGAGTCAGGACCGGACGAGCACGCCCGGGCCGATCTCGGAAGCGGATCGGATGCCCGCCAGACCCATCGTCAGGTCGAAGTCGGCGGTGAAGTTCGAGAGCACCTCGTGGACCCCGGCTTCGCCTGCGAGCGCGAGTCCGTACACGTGCGGCCGGCCGATCAGCACCGCGCTCGCTCCGAGCGCGATCGCCTTGAAGGCGTCGGCGCCGCTTCGGATCCCGCTGTCGAGCAGGATCGGGATCCGCCCGGCCACGGCGTCGGCCACGGCCGGCAGGGCCTCGAGCGTCGCGATCGAGCCGTCGACCTGCCGGCCGCCGTGGTTCGAGACGACGATGCCGTCCATCCCCTCGTCGACCGCGCGGCGCGCGTCGTCGGGGTGCAGGATGCCCTTCAGGAGGATCGGCAGCTTCGTCCGCTCGCGCAGGAAGGGGAGGTCCTCCCAGGTGAGGGAGGGCCGCGAGTAGATCTGGATGAAGCGCTGGACGGCGGCGCGCGCCCGTCCGGACCGCAGCGTGCGGCCGAACCGGTCCGGGTAGCGGCGGGTCATGGCGAGCAGCGTGCCGAGCGCCGCGAGCGACGGGCGTGGCTCGGGCTGACCGGTGCGCTCGCCGCCCTCGCCGAGCATGGCCGTGAACGCCGGGTCGCTCGTGTACTGGGCGATCCCCATCCCGCGCAGGAAGGGCAGCCAGCCCAGGTCGAGGTCGTGCGTGCGCCAGCCCAGGATGGTCGTGTCGAGCGTCACCGCGATGGCCTCGCAGCCGCACGCCTCGGCGCGCCGGACGAAGCTCTCGACCAGCTCGTCGCGCGTGCTCCAGTAGAGCTGGAACCAGCGGGGCGAGTCGCCGAGCAGTGCCGCGACGTCCTCCATCGGAACGGACGCCTGGCTCGAGAGCACCATGGGCAGTTCGGCTCGCTTCGCCGCTCGCGCGACCGCGCGCTCCGCGTCGCGATGAGCCATCTCGAGGACCCCGATCGGGGCGACCAGGAACGGGGACGGCAGCCTCCGCCCCAAGAGCTCGACGCTCGTGTCGCGGGTCGAGACGTCGCGCAGCATGCGCGGGACGATCCGCCACGCGTCGAACGCCGCCCGGTTCGCGCGCATGGTCGCGCCGGTGCCGGCGCCCCCGGCGACGTAGGCGAACGCGTTCGCGGACATCACCTCGCGGGCTCGCGCCTCGAGCCGCGTCGCGTCGGTGGGCACGTGCGGGCGCTTGCCACCGATGCCGCGCACGTAGATCGACGTCTGTCGCTCCCGCCCGTTCACAGCCGCGCGTTCTATCGCAGTCGGCACTCGCCGGAGTCGTCGAGCTCCGCGCCCATGTTGCGCTCCATCATCTCGAGCGCGGCGCTCGCGAGGTGGTCGTGGATGTGGGCCACCGCGTCGCGCGGGACGGCGACCGGGATGTGGCGCACGTGAGCGTCGAGCGCCGAGTAGAGGATGCACTGCTCGGTCACCTGGCCCGTGAGTACGATCCGGCCGAGGCCCTTCTGGCGCAGGAGGTACTCGAGCGGTGTCTCGTAGAAGATCGAGTGGCGAGCCTTGATCACGAAGGATGCGCCGTCCGGCGGGATCAGCGGCTCGACGAGGTCGCGCCGGCGACCGTCGCAGGCGCGCGACGCCAGCTCCTCCGAGGAGGAGTTCCAGTCGCCGTAGTTGTCGTTGACGTAGACGATCTCGACCCCCTCGTCCCGCGCGCGCTCCACGAGCGCGGCGATAACCGGTACGACCGGCTCGACGTTCGCCGCGAGCGCGTCGGCGTCGTCGTGGTCGTACGGGTTGAGCATGTCTACGACGACGAGGGCGGAGGCCTCGCCGTCAGAGCGGCGGGGGGACACGGCGCGCACCTGCCCGCCTGAGGGCGGGTGAAACGCGGCGGGCCTTGACAACCGATACCAATGGTGTTCAAATACTCATGGTATGCGAAAGAGGCTGACACGGGCCGAGCAACGCGACCGCACGCGGGCCGACCTCGTCACGGCGGCTGACACCCTCTTCACGAGGCAGGGATTCCACGCGACCTCCGTCGATCAGGTGGCGGCGGAGGCCGGCTACACCAAGGGCGCGGTCTACTCCAACTTCGAATCGAAGGAGGACCTCTTCTTCGCCGTCTACGAGCGCCGCGCGGAGGCGACGCTCGCCCAGATCGAGGCCACGCTCGAACGGGAGGGCGCACGCGAGGGCCTCGACCTGCTCACGCTCGACACGCAAACCCGAAGGGGGCGCGACGACGCGTGGCTCGCCGTCTTCATCGAGTTCTGGGCGCACGTGATCCGCCACGCCGAGCTGCGCGATCGCTTCGCCGCGATCCACATGCGGATCCATCCGCCCTTCACTCGCGCGATCGAGCGGGTCGCCGAGGAGCAGGGCATCGACCTCGGCGCGGACGCGCGCGAGTTGACGGTGGCGATGTACGCCATGCAGATCGGGCTGGCGCTGGAGCGGCTGACCTCGCCCGAGGAGATCGACGAGACGCTCGGGGCCCGCATCTCGCGGGGCGTCCTCGGGCGCCTCCTGCACGACGAGGAGAGGATCGGATGAGGTTCGGATATCACCGCCGCCGGGTGGCGGACACGCTGGCCGCCCTCAAGGCGTCGCGCGCGCTCGCAGAGCGCGAGCGCGTATCGCGGGCGGCCCTCGAGCAGTACCAGCGGGAGCGGGTCGCGGCGATCGTCCGATACGCCGCCGCGAACTCGGTCTTCTACCGCGAGCGCTTCGAGGGGCTCGTCGGAGCCGGCCCCGTCGATCTTGCCGCCCTGCCCGCCCTGGACAAGCGCCTGATGATGGATCGCTACGACGACCTCGTCACCGACCGGCGGGTGCGCCGGGACGAGACGCTCGCCTGGATCGAGGGCCTGGAGCGGGACTCGCTGCTCCACGGGCGCTACCGCGCCATGACCACGAGCGGGTCGTCCGGGCGAAAGGGGCTCTTCGTCTACGACGAGCCCGGCTGGCGGGCGATCATGGCCGGGTTCCTGCGCTACAACGCGCTCGTCGGCATCCGCCCCCGCCTGCCGCGCAGGATGCGGATCGCCGCGATCGTGGGCGAGTCGCCCTACCAGATGGCGCCGCAGGTCTCCTCGACCTTCTCGATCGGGATCCATCGCATCCTGCGGCTGCCGGTGACGATGCCGCTCGACGAGATGGTGGCGGAGCTCAACCGTTTCCAACCTCACATCATGAACCCCTACCCGTCGGTGGGCCTGTTGCTCGCAGAGCAGCAGCTCGCGGGCCGCCTGCGGATCTCGCTCGATTCGATGTCGGTGTCGAGCGAGATCTGCACGCCCGAGATGGCGGAGCGCATGCAGGCGGCCTTCGGGGTGCGCCCCTTCAACCTCTACGCCTCGACCGAGGGCGCCTGGGGCTGCGAGTGCGAGCGTCACGACGGGGTCCACCTCTTCGAGGACGTCTGCCTCGTCGAGAACGTGGACGAGCAGAATCGGCCGGTGCCCACGGGCGAGCCGGGCGCGCGCATCCTCGTCACGAATCTGCACAACCTGGTCCAGCCGATCATCCGGCTCGAACTGGCCGACGTGCTCACGATCGACCCCGAGCCGTGCGGCTGCGGCCGCACGCTGATCCGGGCGCGCGCGGTCGAGGGCCGCTCGGACGACGTGCTCCGGCTGCCGGCGCAGACCGGGGGGACCGTCGCGGTGATGCCGGGGCACTTCGGCGTGGTTACACGCGACCGCGGCGTCGCGGAATTCCAGGTGCGCCAGGAGGGCGATGTCCTCCGTGTTCGCGTCGTGGCGCGACCGGGTGCGGACGGCGGTCTGGGCGAGCGGCTTCACGCGGCGGTGACAGAGAAGCTCGAGCGGCTGGGAGCGGCGGCGCCGGAGGTGGTCGTCGAGCGTGTCGCGGAACTTCCGAGAGCGAACGGCGGGAAGCTGCAGATGGTGGTGTCGGACACGCGATCGCCCGCGCATGTCCCGCGTGCCCCTGTGTGACGGTCCATCATCCTTGCCGCGCTGCAAAGATGCAGTGCGACATGGGAGCGATCGACGACACCCTCGGCTCGGCCGAGCGCTACGCAGAGGCCTTCGGCGAGAGCGACCTCCCGGCCCCGCCCGCGCGCAGGCTCGCCGTCGTCACCTGCATGGACGCGCGGATCGATCCGTACCGGCTGCTCGGGCTCTCGCTCGGCGACGCGCACGTGATTCGCAACGCCGGCGGCATCGTCACCGATGACGTGATCCGCTCCATCACGATCTCGCAGCGCAAGCTCGGCACCGAGGAGGTCGCGGTGATCCAGCACACCAGGTGCGGCATGTGCGGCCTCGACGACGGCGCGTTCGCCGCGGAGATCGAGGCCGACGCGGGCGAGCGGCCGGGCTGGGACCCAGGAGGGTTCGGCGATCTCGATGAGAGCGTGCGCGAGTCGGTGCGGCGCGTGCGCGAGAGCCCGTTCGTCCCGCGCACCGATGCGGTCCGCGGCTTGGTCTACGACGTGGACACGGCGCGGCTGCGCGAAGTCGCCTGAATCGGGCAGGGGCGGGGGCCGGTCGTGCGCGGGTCCCGGCACATGGTCCGGGCCTGAGAAGGATGCAATCGGGGCGCCCGGATTTGAACCGGGGACCTCACCGACCCGAACGGTGCGCGCTACCAGGCTGCGCCACGCCCCGATGCAGCGGGCAGTCTAGAGAACGGCGGCCGGAGCTACGGCGTGCCGCCGGGCTCGGCTCCCGGCCCCGGCGTCAGCAGCAGGACGTGCGCGCGCGCGACCATCACGAACGGGACCTCCTGGATCTCCTCGGGGCGGTCGAGCGAGGTGATCTTCGCGCCGTTGACCGCGAAGAAGTCGCGGTCGCGCTGGTTCACGTAGTCGGAGAGCCGGCTGCGGTAGCCCTCGCGGGGCAGGGTCAGCTCCCCCTCGATGCGATAGCGGACCGTTTCGACGATTACCGGCTCTTGGCGCATGTCCATGCCCGGACTGTATCCGCGACCGAGGCGGCGCGGATCGCGTAAGTTCCAGCCTGGACGTACGTTCTAGTCAGACGTACTGAAAAGGATGTCAGGGGGATCTATGAGGAACGCCGCCGCCGTGGCCGCGCTTGCCGTCGTTGTCGCAGTGCCCGCCAGCGCTGGCGCAGCTCCACGCGTCCTGCCGTCCGTGAAGCACGAGCTGTCGGCCGCCAAGGCCAAGCCGCGCCACTGCGCGACCCGCGCCTACAGCGCGCGTGGCGTCGACGTGGCGCGCTACCGCGCACCGATGTCGGGTTTCGTGACCGCGAGCCTCGCGGCGGACGACTCCTCCGACTGGGATCTCACCCTCTTCGACGCCGCCACGGGCCGCGCTCTCGCCACCTCGGCCGGCTTCGGCTCGCGTGAGGTCACCCAGACCTGGGTCGCGAGCGGCCAGCGCCTCGTCGCGCAGGGCTGCCGGCGCAAGGGCCGCGACCGTACGGCGGCCGTCTCCTTCCGCTTCGCCGACGCCGCCCCGCCGAAACTCTCGGGCACCCCGCAGCTCGTGAAGGTTCGCTTCCGCGACCGCGCCGAGTTCGAGCGCCTTCGCGCCACCGGCGTCGACGTCACCCATCACGTGCACGACGGCGTGGCCGACGTGGTCGTCCAGAGCGCCGCGCAGGCGCGTGCGCTCCGCCGCCGCGGCTTCAGCGTCGAGACCGAGATCGCCGACCTCGAGAAGCACTTCGCCCGGAGCCGCCGGGCGGACGCGCGCTTCGCGTCCATCACGAACCGCTCCGCGCTCCCGTCGGGCCGCGACTCCTACCGCGTCTACGACGACTACCAGCGCGAGCTGAAGGAGCTCGCCGAGGACAACACCGACATCGTCAAGCCGATGAAGCTGCCGCGGAACTCGTTCCAGGGCCGTGAGCTCTCGGGTCTCGAGATCGGTGAGCGGGTGAACGAGTCGGCCGAGGACGGTCGACCGGTCTTCCTGCTCGTAGCGATGCATCACGCACGCGAGTGGCCGTCGTCGGAGTCCGCGATGGAGTTCGCCCACATGCTCGTCCAGGAGTACCGCACCGGCAACCAGCGGGTGTCGAGCCTGCTCGACCGCGCCCGCATCGTGGTCGTGCCGCTGATCAACCCGGACGGCTTCATCTCGTCGCGGGGCTTCCCTGCTGACCCGGCGGACACGACCGGCCCGGAGCTCAACCCGAACCTCGACAACCCCTTGGGCTCCGGTCCCGAGGACGATGATCCGCTTCGCCACTGCACCGTGACGGGCGACGACCCGTGCCAGGCGGACAAGTACCTGATCGAGGGCATCGCGCCGCCCGGCGGTCTCTTCGCCTACCGGCGCAAGAACTGCAACGGCGGGATCCCGAACCCGTCGGTCCCGTGCGAGCTTCAGTACGGCGTCGACCCGAACCGCAACTACGGCGAGAAGTGGGGCGGCCCGGGCGCGGACGCGGACCGCACGAGCCAGGGGTACCGCGGCACGGGCCCCTGGTCCGAGTCGGAGACCCAGGCGGTCCACCTCTACTCGCAGCGGCGCCAGATCACGAGCATGCTCACGATCCACAACGTGGCGGCGCTCGTCCTGCGGCCGCCCGGTCTCCACTTCGAGGGCAAGGCGCCCGACGAGGACCGGCTCAAGGAGATCGGCGACGCGATGGGCGACGAGACGGGCTACGAGTCGCAGTTCGGCTTCCAGCTCTACGACACGGCCGGCACGACCGAGGACTGGAACTACGCGGCCGCCGGCACGTACGGGTTCACGATCGAGATCGGCCCCAAGAACGGCGAGTTCCACATGCCGTATGAGACCGGCGTCGTCCGGGAGTGGACGGGCGAGGCGGCCGGCCCCGGCAAGGGCGGCCTCCGCGAGGCATACCTGATCGCGGCCGAGTCGGCGGCGAACGAGGCCGACCACGGCGTGCTCGAGGGTACGGCGCCCGCGGGCCGCACGCTGCGCCTCAAGAAGCGCTTCTACACGAACACGAGCGCGTTCTGCGACGAGGCCGTCGAGCCGCCGCTCTACTTCACGGGCGGGCCCGGCACGCTGATCCTGCCGCAGCAGCGCTGCATCGGCGAGCGCGATCCGATCGCGGTGCCGGACAAGCTCGAGACGACGCTCAAGGTGCCGTCCTCGGGTCAGTTCGAGTGGCATGTGAATCCGTCCACGCGGCCGTTCGTCGGCAAGGACAAGGAGG
>DATMJO010000169.1:0-16589 GCA_035553855.1 Thermoleophilaceae bacterium
GTCGATTTCGGCCTGACCGTCCCCGGCTCCGGAGGCGAGACCGAGGTGTACTTCTCCGACCTCTCGGTCGGGTTCGTCGAATTCAACAGCCACTACACGTCATGACTCGCGACGTCGCCACCATCCTCGAGGCGCTCCCCTACATCCGGGAGTTCCACGGCCGCACGATCGTCATCAAGTACGGAGGCGCCGCGATGACGGACCCGGCGCTGATCGAGGACTTCGCGAGCGACGTCGTCCTGCTCAAGTACGTCGGCATGAACCCGATCGTGGTGCACGGGGGCGGCCCGGACATCACGCGCTACATGGAGCGCCTCGGCATGAAGGTCGAGTTCGTGGACGGGCTGCGGGTCTCGGACGAGGCCACCGTCGAGGTCGCGAAGATGGTGCTCGTCGGCAAGCAGAACAAGGACATCGTGCTGCGCCTCGGCCGCCACGGCCAGCCCGCCGTGGGGCTGTGCGGCGACGACGGCCGGCTCTTCACCGCGCGCAAGCAGCAGGGCCCGGCCGATCGCGATCTCGGCTTCGTCGGGGAGATCGAGCGGGTGGACGTGGACGTCCTCAACCACATCGCCGAGGACTACATCCCGGTCGTGGCCTCGGTCGGCGCGGACGAGGAGGGCCGCTCCTACAACATCAACGCCGACGCGGCCGCGGGCGCGGTCGCCGCGGCGATGAACGCCTTCAAGGTCGTGTTCCTCACCGACGTGTCGGCATGGCTCGCCGACCCGGACGACCCGGACAGCCGCATCTCGCAGGCGACCGCGGCGGAGGTGCGCGAGCGCCTCGGCGAGGTCGGAGGGGGCATGCGCCCGAAGCTCGAGGCCTGCGTCGCGGCGCTGGCCGGCGGCGTGGAGAACGCCCACATCGTGGACGGGCGTGTGCCGCACTCGCTCCTGCTCGAGCTGTTCACCGACCAGGGCATCGGTACCAAGCTGTGGCCCTAGACGAGCTGCGCGAGTGGGAGCGCGAGGCGCTCGTCCCGACCTATGCCCGCCAGCCCGTCGAGTTCGTGCGAGGCGAGGGCACGCGCCTCTGGGACGCCGACGGCAACGAGTACCTCGACTTCCTCGCGGGCATCTCCGTCGTCCAGGTCGGGCACTGCCATCCGGCGCTCGTCGCCGCGGTGCGCGAGCAGGCCGGGCGGCTCTGGCACGTCGGCAACCTCTACTACACCGAGCCCGTCATGCGGCTCGCCTCGCGGCTCTCCGAGCACGGTCTCGGCGGCAAGGCCTTCTTCACGAACTCCGGCGCGGAGGCGATCGAGTGCGCGTTGAAGCTCGCGCGCAAGCACCGCGCGGGCGGGGAGATCGTCGTGCTCGAGGGCGCCTTCCACGGCCGCACCTACGGCGCGCTCTCGGCGACGCCCCAGGAGGCCAAGCAGGCGCCGTTCGCGCCGCTCGTGCCCGGCTTCCGGGTCGTGCCGCGCGACGCCGAGGCGCTCACCGCCGCCGTGGGGCCCGGCACGGCCGCGGTGCTGCTCGAGCCGATCCAGGGTGAGACGGGCATCCGCCCGATGCCCGAAGGGCTGGCGGCCGCCGCCCGCGCCGCCTGCGACGAGCACGGAGCGCTGCTCGTCTTCGACGAGATCCAGTGCGGGATGGGCCGCACCGGCACGCTCTGGGCCCACGAGCAGACGGGAGTGGCACCGGACCTCATGACCATCGCCAAGGGACTGGGTGGCGGATTGCCGATCGGCGCCTGCCTCACCGCGCCGGCGTTCGGGGACGTGCTCGGGCCGGGCGACCACGGCTCGACCTTCGCGGGCGGGCCGATCCCGTGCGCCGCCGCCAACGCCGTGCTCGACATCGTCCTCGCTGGCGGATTTCTCGCCGAGGTCGCCCGCAAGGGCGAGCGCCTGCGCGAGGGGCTGTCGGGCCTGCCGGTCGAGCGCCTGCGCGGGACGGGGCTCATGGTGGGCTTCGACGTGCCCGACGCGCCCGCGACGGCCCTGCGCCTCCTCACCGAGGAGCGCCTGGTCGTGAACGCAACGGGGCCCGGCACGCTGAGGCTGCTTCCGCCGCTGACGGTCTCCGACGAGGAGATCGACGAGGCCGTCAGGCGCCTCGGCGCCGGACTCGGGCGATAGCGCCCTGTTAGCGTGCCGCCCCCGATGACCGAGCAGCAGCGCACCGCGTCGTACGAGGCCCTCCCCGGGGAGGTGGGGCGCTGCCTGTTGCTCTACTCGGGCGGGCTCGACACGAGCGTGATGCTCAAGTGGATCCAGGACGAGTACGAGTGCGAGATGGTCACACTGACCGTCAACCTCGGCCAGCCCGGCGAGGACTTCGACGTCGTCAGGGGCAAGGCCACCGACCTCGGGGCGCTGGAGGCCCACGTGGTCGACGCCCGCGAGGAGTTCGCGCGCGACTACGTGCTGCCCGCGATCAAGGCCAACGCGCTCTACGGCGGCGGCTACCCGCTCTTCACCGCGCTCGGCCGGCCGCTCATCGCCAAGCTCGCCGTCGACTACGCCCGGCGCTCCGGCTGCGACACGATCGCCCACGGCTGCACGGGCAAGGGCAACGACCAGGTGCGGATCGAGGCCACCGTCGCCGCGCTCGCGCCCGAGCTCAAGATCATCGCCCCGGTCCGCTCCTGGAAGATGGGCCGCGAGGAGGAGATCGCCTACGCGCGCGAGCACCGCATCCCGGTGAAGGGGGGAACCGAGGCGCCGCCCTACTCGATCGACGACAACCTCTGGGGCCGCTCCTCGGAGGGCGGGCCGATCGAGGACCTCAACGAGCCCCCGCGTGACGACGTGTTCGAGCTCGTCACCCGCCCCGAGGACGCCCCCGACGAGCCGGAGACGATCGATCTCGAGTTCGAGCGCGGCTGCCCCGTGGCGCTCAACGGGGAGCGGCTCGGGCTCGTCGAGCTGCTCGAGCGCGTGGCGGAGATCGGCTGCCGCCACGGCGTGGGGATCGTGGACCACATCGAGGACCGCATCGTCGGCCTCAAGGTGCGCGACCTCTACGAGGTTCCCGCGGCGGCGATCGTGCTGCCCGCCCACAAGGAGCTCGAGAAGCTCGTCTGCACGCGCCACCAGAACCTCTTCAAGCCCCAGCTCGACAACCAGTGGGCCTACCTCTGCTACGCCGGGCTCTGGCAGGAGCCGCTGATGGAGGACCTGAACGCCTACATGGAGTCGGTCAACGAGCACGTCACCGGCACGATCGGGGTGAAGCTCTACAAGGGCTCGGCCACCGTGGTGCGCCGCGCCTCCCCGAACGCCCTCTACGACCAGGACCTCGCCGGCTTCGGCGAGTCGGGCGGCCTCTTCTCCCAGCAGGCGTCCCCGGGCTTCATCGAGCTCTGGAGCCTGCAGTCGAGGATGGCGTACGCCGTCCGGCAGCGGGGTAAGGAGAAGCAATGACCCATCGCGGATACACCGTTCTCGGCTGGATCGTCTGGCAGGTCGGCTCCCGCGTGGCCCGCAGGAAGATGGCGCAGAACCGCGCGAAGCTCGGCGCGGTGGCGATCATCATGCTCGTGGTGCTCGGCGGGATAGCCGCCGCGCGCGCGGGCGACGGCGACTAGACGCGCCTCGTCCCGCGGCCCGCTCGCCTGGCGTCCCTACCGGATGTCGAGGTGCGGGCCTCGAATCTTGTACGCGCGGGCGGTTGCCCCGGGCCCCCGGGGCGGGGATCATCTCCCCATGGAGGCCCACCGCATCAACCGCTTCGCCCTCGTGCAGCGCCGGGAGGAGCCCCAGGCAGGGAGGCCGGCGGTGCGCCGCTACTCGCTGGCGCGCCTCGGCCCGCAGTCCCGCTCGGCGCTCGGAGCGGACCGGCTGGAGCGCCTCGAGGAGGTGGCCGCGCCGGAACGCGACGGCCGTCCCGCCCCCTGACGCCGGAGGTCCCGCAACCTCGTCCTGGAGGGTGCTACGGGACGTTCGCCGGGGTGGGAGGGGATCTCCGCAAGTTGCGGGGAGGCCCCTTCGAGCCGTCGGGCCCCGACCCTAGACTCGGGATTTCGTGAGCGCGGTCCACCTGCACGTACATTCCGAGTACTCCCTCCTCGACGGGGCGTGCAAGATCGACGATCTCGCGGTCCGCGCGGCGGGCTTCGGCCAGCCCGCGCTCGGGCTCACCGACCACGGCGTCATGAACGGCGCGGTCGAGTTGGTGAAGGCCTGCCAGAAGCACGGGATCAAGCCGTTGCTCGGCCTCGAGTCCTACTTCGTGGACGACCGCACCGCCTCCGCCGGACGCTACGAGCGCAACCACCTCACCCTCCTGGCCGCCTCCGACGAGGGCTTCCGCAACCTCGTGAAGCTCAGCTCCGCGAGCTTCCTGGAGGGCTATCGCCGCGGCAAGCCGCAGGCCGACATGGAGCTACTGTCGCGGCACTCCGACGGGATCATCGCGCTGACCGGCTGCCTCCAGTCGCGCTTCTGCCAGCGCCTCCTGCAGGGCGACGAGCGCGCGGCTCGCGCGCACGCCGACGAGCTGATGCAGGTCTTCGGTCCCGACAACGTCTACTTCGAGGTCCAGAAGAACGGCCTCGCCGACCAGGATCGCGCGAACGAGGGCATCGTCCGGATCGCCCGCGAGGTCGGCCGCCCGCTCGTGGGCACGGGTGACGTGCACTACCTCCGCCGCGAGGACTACGACAACCACAAGGCGCTGCTCTGCGTGGGCACCAAGTCCACGCTGCAGGAGCCGAAGATCACCTTCGACACGAACGAGTTCTACCTCAAGGACACCGACGAGATGACCGTCGCGTTCGCCGAGTGGCCGGACGCCATTCCGACCACCGTCGAGGTGGCGGAGCGCTGCAGCGTCGAGCTCGAGCTCGGGAAGATGCTGATCCCGAGCTACGAGGTCCCCGGCGACCGCTCGGAGGGCGAGTACCTGCGCGAGCTCGCCGAGGCCGGGCTGCGCGAGCGCTACGGCGACCCGGTGCCCGCCGAGGCCGTCGAGCGCCTCGAGATGGAGCTGGGCGTCATCGGGCGCATGGGCTTCGACGCCTACTTCCTGATCGTCTGGGACTTCGTGAAGTTCGCGCGTGACAACGACATCGCGGTCGGGCCCGGCCGCGGCTCGGCGGCGGGCTCGATCGTGGCGTACGCGCTGCGCATCACCGATGTCGATCCGCTTCGCTACGACCTGCTGTTCGAGCGCTTCCTGAACGCCGAGCGGATCTCGATGCCGGACATCGACATCGACTTCTCCGTCAAGGGCCGCGACCGCGTGATCCGCTACGTCAGCGAGAAGTACGGCGCCGAGAACGTCGCCCAGATCGTCACGTTCGGGCGGATGTACCCCAAGGCCGCCACCCGGGACGCCGCCCGCGTCCTCGGCTTCGAGTACGCGGTGGGCGACCGGGTCGCGAAGCTGATCCCGGATCCGGTGATGGGCAAGTCCAAGAGCTTCGACCAGTACCTCGCCGAAGAGCCCGAGCTGCGGCGCGCGTACGACCAGGACCCCGACGTCAAGCGCATCGTCGAGACGGCGAAGGGCATCGAGGGCATCGTCCGCAACTCATCGATCCACGCGGCCGCCGTCGTGATCGCCGACCGGCCGCTCACCGACATCGTCCCGCTCCAGCTCGCCGAGGACACGGGCGTGACCGCGGAGGGCGGCGGCAAGGCCTACCGGACCGTCACGCAGTACCCGATGGGGCCGATCGAGGACATCGGGCTGCTCAAGATGGATTTCCTCGGGCTGCGGAACCTCGACGTGATCGAGGCGGCCGTCGCGATCATCGAGCAGTCCATCGGCGAGCGCCCGGACATGGTGACGCTCCCGCTCGACGATCCGAAGACCTACGAGATGCTCGGCCGGGGCGACTCGGTCGGCGTGTTCCAGTTCGAGTCGGAGGGCATGCGCGACGCGCTGCGCAAGGTGAAGCCCACCCAGTTCGAGGACCTCGTGGCGCTCGTCGCGCTCTACCGGCCGGGTGCCATGCGCTACATCGACGACTACGCGCGCAACAAGCGCGATCCCGACCGTGTCAGCTACCCCGACGAGCGGCTCCGCCCGATCACCGAGTCCACCTACGGGGTGATCATCTACCAGGAGCAGGCGATGCAGATCGCGAAGTCGATCGCCGGCTTCACGGGCCCCGAGGCGGACGACCTGCGCAAGGCGATCGG
The DNA here is from genome assembly GCA_035553855.1 of Thermoleophilaceae bacterium. Lineage (GTDB taxonomy): Bacteria > Actinomycetota > Thermoleophilia > Solirubrobacterales > Thermoleophilaceae > JBBDYQ01. The sequence goes on from DATMJO010000169.1 coordinate 6,101, forward strand.
CAAGAAGGACCACGCGCGCATGGGGCGCCTGAAGGGCCGCTTCTTCGAGGGGGCGGCCGAGAACGGCGTACGCCGCGACGTCATCGAGCGGCTCTGGGCCGTGAACGAGGCCTCGGCCGACTACTCCTTCAACAAGTCCCACGCGGCCTGTTACGCGCTGATCTCCTACCGCACGGCCTGGCTGAAGGCGAACCACCCGGCCGAGTACATGGCGGCGCTGATCTCCTCGGTCATGTCGACGAAGGACAAGGTCCCGTTCTTCGTCAACAAGTGCGAGGAGATGGGGATCGAGGTGCTGCCGCCGGACGTGAACGAGTCCGGCCACGACTTCGCCGTCGTGGAAGGCCGCATCCGCTTCGGCCTCGACGCCGTCAAGGGCATCGGCGCGGCAGCGGTCGACGCGATGCTGGAGGCGCGCACCTCGGCGCCGTTCAGCTCGATCTGGGACTTCTGCGAGCGCGTGGACTGCCGCGCCGCCAACAAGAAGGCGGTGGAGGCGCTCGTCAAGTGCGGCGCCTTCGACTCGCTCGGCCACTCCAGAGAGGGCACGCTCGCAGTGATGCCCCAGGCGCAGGCGGCCGGGGCCCAGGCCCAGCAGGACGCGCAGCTCGGGCAGGGCTCGATCTTCGACCTCGACGGCGACGCCGGCGGGCCGGGCGCTCCCTCGGGCGCTCCGAAGCAGTACCCGCCGATCCCGCAGATCGAGGACGACCGGCGCCGCCTCAACGAGATGGAGAAGGAGACGCTCGGCCTGTTCATCTCGAGCCACCCACTGAAGGAGGTCCGCGCCGCGCTGCGGATGAAGGTGGACTGCTCGCTCGCGGAGCTCGGCGGCCGGGGCGACGGCGAGTGGGTCACCGTAGGCGGCATGCTCGCGGAGTGCAAGCGCCTCAAGACGAAGAAGGGCGACTGGATGATGTTCGCCACCCTCCAGGACCTCGAGGGGCAGGTCGAGATCCTCGTCTTCAACTCCGCCTACGAGCAGAACGCGGATCGCCTGCAGCCCGACGAGATCGTCATCGTGCGCGGCAGGGTGGACCACAAGGGGGAGGGGGAGACCAAGGTGGTGGTCCAGAAGGTCGAGCGCTTCGACCCCACGCCCGAGGAGGTCCAGCTCGCCGAGGCCGAGGTCGCGAAGCTCGAGATCCGCCGCCGCGTCGTGCTCCAGGTGTCCGACGACGTCCCGCCCGCTTTCCTCCAGGAGCTCAAGGAGGTCGTCGGGCGCTTCACGGGCGACCACGACCTCGTGCTCGCGGTCGGCGAGCGGCGCCTCATGCTCGGCCCGGACTTCCGCATATCCGCCGACAGCGCTTGCCGCGCGATGCTCGCCGAGCTCCCTGGCGCACGACAGCTCGTCGGCGGCTGACGGCCCGCCCGGCCGGCGCTCCCGGTCTACACTGGCCCCGTGGAGAGCGTCTCGGTCACAGGCATCGAGCACGAGTGCCGCCAGTGCTGCGCCTTCTGCGACCGCGTCGTCCACCCGTCCGGATGCATCGAGGCGGGATGCCCGTACCTGTACCTCTACGACAGCGAGCACACGGGGCGGCGCTTCATGGGCTGCATGCGCAAGGTCTTCCGCTCTGAGATCGACGTGGACATCTTCGAGCAGGCTCAGCGCACGCGGCAGGGCTACGGCGGCGTCAAGCTCACCGGCACGCCCATCTCGCGCTGCAAGGTGATGGTCGAGCGCGCCTACGACGGGCACGGCGACGCCTTCGACTGCTCGAACCACGCGTTCTTCGACGCTCCGGTGGTCGAGGACCCCGGCCCGTCGGCGTTCGACCTGCGCGACCGGCTCTAGTGTCCTAGCCGCTCGGCGAGGCCCCTCGCCCGCAGCTCACGGGCGATCGCCACCTGCCCGGGCCCTGCGCCCTTGCCGTCCGGGCCGGGCGTCTCGAGGATCGTCGGCAGGTCCTCGAAGCGCGGCTCCGACAGGAACGCCGCGATGCCCTCCGGGCCGAGCTCGCCGTCCGGGATGTTCGCGTGCCGGTCGCGGTTGCCGCCGAGCGGGATCTGCGAGTCGTTCACGTGCAGGCAGCCGAGCCGCTCGAGCCCCACCACCTCCACGCAGCGGTCGATGACCTCGCCCAGCTTGGGGGCGGTTGTGATGTCGAAGCCGCTCGCGAGCATGTGAGCGCAGTCGAGGCAGATCCCGAGCCGCTCGTCCGAGCCGCCCACCTCGACGAGCCGGGCGAGCTCCTCGAAGGAGCGCCCGAGCGTGCCCCCCGCCCCGGCGGTGTTCTCGAGCAGCAGCGGGCAGCGCCCGGACTCGGCGAGCGCCTCGCGGAGCGCATCGCCGGCCCGCTCCATCGCCTCCTCCCACGGCTCGCCCACCTGCGAGCCCGGATGGAGGACCACGCCGCGGGCGCCGATCGCATCGCCCAGGCGCAGCGCGTGGACGAGCGACGCCAGCGACTTGCCGCGGATCACGGGATCCTTCGAGGCGCAGTTGATCAGGTAGACCGCATGGATCACGACGGCGCTCACCGGGCCTTCGGCGAGCCGCTCGCGGAAGCCCGCGATGTCCTCGTCCTTCCAGGCGGTGGGCCGCCACATCCGCGGGTTCTGGTGGAAGATCTGGATCGCGCCGCAGCCCCAGTCGGCGCCGCGCTCGAAGGCGCGGACGAGGCCGCCGGACGTGGATACATGGGCGCCGATTAGCATCGAGGCGATGAGGGTCCGCTTCGCGCCGTCGCCCACCGGGGCGCTACACATCGGCGGCGCGAGGACGGCACTGTACAACTGGCTCCTGGCGCGCCGCTCAGGGGGCACGTTCGTGCTCCGCATCGAGGACACCGACCGCGAGCGCTCCACGCCCGAAAACGTCGAGCAGATCCTCGACGCGATGCGCTGGCTCGGGCTCGACTGGGACGAGGGCCCGCACTCGCAGGCCGAGCGCCGCGAGCGCCACGAGCAGGAGATCGCCCGCCTCGTCGAGGAGGGCCACGCCTACGAGGACGACGGGGCCGTGAGGCTGCGGGTCCCGGACGAGGGCGAGACCGCAGTGACCGACGTGATCCGCGGCGAGGTGCGCTTCCCCCACAAGGCGATCGACGACTTCGTGATCGCCCGCTCGGACGGCAGCCCCCTCTACAACCTCGCGGTGTCCGTGGACGACCGCGACATGGGGATCACGCACGTGGTCCGCGGAGAGGACCACCTCTCGAACACCCCTCGGCAGGTCATGATCCTCCGCGCGCTCGGCGACGAGCCCCCGGTCTACGCCCACGTCCCGCTGCTGCACGGCCCGGACGGGAAGAAGCTCTCGAAGCGCCACGGCGCGGCCTCTGTGCAGGAGCTTCGCGAGGCCGGCTACCTGCCGGAGGCCGTACGCAACTACGTGGCGCTGCTCGGCTGGGGATACGACGAGTCGACGACCTTCTTCACGACTGACGAGCTCGTGGAGCGCTTCTCGCTCGAACGTGTGTCCAGGAATCCCGCGGTCTTCGACGAGCAGAAGCTGCGCTGGATGAACGGCCGCTACATGCGCGAGCTGCCGGCGCCCGAGCTGCGTGAGCGCCTTGAGCGCTTCGTCGGCCGGGAGCTGCCGCAGGCCGCCGTCGACATCTCCCAGGAGAAGCTCCAGACCCTCTCGGAGTTCTGGCCGCTCGCGGCGTTCCTCGTCGAGCGCCGGCCCACCGACCCGAAGGCCTGGGACAAGGTCATGACGGACCGGGCCGGCGAGGGCCTGGCGGCGGCCCGCGACGCGCTGGCCGGCGCGGAGCCGTTCGACACGGCAACGGTCGAGGTGGCGCTCCGCGCCGTCGTCGAGGCCCTCGGCGTGAAGCCCAAAGAGGTGTTCCAGCCCGTCAGGGTGGCCATCGCGGGCACCACCGTGTCGCCGGGGATCTTCGAGTCCGTGGCCGCGCTGGGCCGCGACGAGACGCTCGCTCGCATCGACGACGCCCTGTCAAGGGCCTGACGGACTCGCCCCGCATTCGCGCGGGAGCCCCTTCCCACACTCAACCTTTCGTCCGTCGCTGCCGATACGGCCGTGACGGGGGGCGGAGAGACGCCCAATGGGAACCAAACCATCCGAGAGGGAAAACGCGGCAATGGAAGCAGCGATGATCGGGACAGCGAGGGGTCCCGCAGCACCGGCGGGCCGCCGGCACAACGAGGGCCACGGGCGTCGCCTCACGGCGGCCTTCGAGGCACTCGAGGCATTTCCAGCCCTCGCCGAGTCCCGCAACCGCCTGCTGCGCGTCGTTCGCGAGCAGAAGGCCGGCGCCGGCGACGTGGTCGCGGCCGTCGAGTCCGACGTTGCGCTCGTGATCGCCGTCCTGCGCATCGCCAACCGCGCGCAGTCGCCTCTCAAGGGCAAGGTTGCGAGCATCCCGAAGGCCGTCGAGATCCTCACGCCGGGGGGCGTCGAGGCACTGGCCTCGCGCACCGCCGTATTCGACTTCTTCGAGCGCACGCCCGTGTGGGACGCGGCGCCCGAGCGCTTCCGGCTCCACGCCGTCGCCACCCAGCGCGCCGCCGACCGGCTCGCGCGCGAGGTGGAGTACGACGCCCGCGACGAGCTGCTCGCGTCCGCGCTGCTTCACGACGTCGGCAAGCTCGTCCTCGTCCACGCCTACCCGGGCTACCCGGGTCAGGTCCACGGCGACGCGCGCACGCCCGAGGAGCGGATCCACCGCGAACGTCGCGAGCTCGGTGTCGACCACGCCCTCGTGGGCGGCGTTCTCGCCCGACGCTGGGGCCTGCCCAACAGGCTCGCCTCGGCGATCGAGCGCCACCACGCCGAGGACTGCCACACCGAGGCCGCGCTGATCCGGCTCGCCGACATGCTGGCCCACTACACGCAGTCGCTGCCGGTTGACCCGGCTCAGATGCTGAAGGTCGCGCGCATGGTCGGGCTGTCGCCCGAGCAGCTGCGCTCGGTCATGTACGAGCTGCCCTACCCGAGCGGAGGCCAGCGCCGGCAGGTGGAGCCCTGCCCGCTGTCCGCGCGCGAGGTAGAGGTTCTGCGCCGGCTCGCAGAGGGCAAGGTCTACAAGCAGATCGCGCTCGAGCTGAGCCTTTCGACGAGCACGGTGCGCACCCACCTGCACAACACCTACGGCAAGCTCGGCGCCGTCGACCGCGCCCAGGCGGTCCTCATCGCCACCGAGCGCGGCTGGATCTAGCAGCCGCGCAGCATGTGATCGACGGCCGCCGGGCCTCCCGGGCGGCCGACGAGATAGCCCTGCACCACGTCGCAGCCGGTCTCGCGCAGCGCCGCGAGCTGGGTGTCGGTCTCGACGCCCTCGGCGACGACATCGAGGCCTAGCGCGTCCGCCATGCCCACCATCGCGGCGACGATCGCGTCGTCGCTTCCCTGCGCGCCCAGGCCCTGGACGAACGAGGCGTCGATCTTCAGCTGGCTGACCGGGAAGCGCCTGAGGTAGGAGAGCGACGACCAGCCGGTCCCGAAGTCGTCGATCGCGAGCGCCACGCCCAGATCCCGGAGCCCGGCCAGGGCGGCCGTCGAGGCCGGGGCGTCGGCCATCAGGACGCCCTCGGTGATCTCCAGGCACACGCGGGAGGGATCGGCGCCCGACTCCTCCAGCGCCGAGCCGACCACGGCGACCGGGTCGTGGCTCAAGAGCTGGGCCGGCGAGAAGTTCACCGAGACCTTGAGCGTCTCCCAGCGCCGCGCCTCGCGGCAGGCCTCGCGCAGGACGAGCTCGCCCACCTCGCCGATCAGGCCGGTCTCCTCCGCGAGTGGGATGAACTCCGACGGGGGTATCGCGCCGCGCTCCGGGTGGCGCCAGCGCGCGAGCGCCTCCACGCCCGCGAGCGTCCCGTCGGAGATGCGGATCTGCGGCTGGTAGGCGACGTGGATCTCCGCGCGCGCCAGCGCGCGGCGAAGGTCGCGCTCGCCGCGGAGCCGCTCGGCGGCGCGGTTCCGCATGGTCCCCGGGTCGAACATCGAGATCCGCGTCCCGCCACGGTTCTTTGCCGCGTACATGGCGGCGTCGGCAGCCCGGAGGAGCGCGTCGGCCTCGCCGTCGACGGACGTGACGACGCCGATGCTCGCCCGCACGTCCAGCTCCGAGCCGCCGACGCGCATGGGCGTGCCGATGGCCGCGAGCGCCCGCTCGGCGATCGTCCTCGCCTCGTCGGCGTCCGCGATCGCGTCGCAGAGGACCACGAACTCGTCACCCCCGAAGCGGGCGACCGTGTCGCCGGCCCGCACGCTCTCGCCGAGCCGGTCGGCGACCTGGAGGAGTGCCTCGTCGCCCGCAGCGTGGCCGAGGCTGTCGTTGATGAGCTTGAAGCGGTCGAGGTCTATGAAGAGCATCGCGACGCAGTTGCCGTCGCGCGCCGCGCGGGCGAGCGCCTGGGTGGCGCGGTCGAGCAGCAACTCGCGATTCGGCAAGCCGGTGAGCGGGTCATGGAGGGCTCGGTGCGCGAGCTCGGCCTCGTAGCGCTTCCGCTCGGTCATGTCGCGGGTCACGCTCGAGAACCCGCGCAGGCGCTCGCCGTCATAGAGCGGCGCGAGCGCGACGCTCGCCCAGAACAGGCTGCCGTCGCGCCGGAGGCGCCAGCCCTCCGACTCGTGACGCCCGTTCTCGAGCGCGGCCGCGAGATCGGCGGCGGGCCGCGCGCCAGCGGCCTCCTGGGGGGCGTAGAAGCGCGCGTGCGGCTGGCCGATGATCTCCTTCGCGGTCCAGCCCTTCATGCGCTCGGCGCCGGTGTTCCAGCTCGCGACGCGGCCGTCGGGGTCGAGGATGAAGATGGCGTAGTCCTTCACGCCCTCCACGAGCAGGCGGAAGCCCTCCTCGGTCTCGCGGAGCTCCTCCTCGGCCTGCTTGCGCTGGCTGATGTCGCGCACCGCGCACGAGAAACCCGAGATAGCTAGCCCGTCCTTGATCGGGCTCAGGACCGTGTTCGCCCACATGAGCGAGCCGTCGTCGCGGCGCCGCCAGCCCTCGTGCTCGGCGATTCCGTGACGGAGCGCGGCGGCCATGTCCTCGGCCGGCCTGCCGCGGGCGACCTCCTCCTCGACGTAGAAGCGCTCGTGCGAGCGGCCGAGGATCTCCATCGCCCTGAAACCGAGCAGGCGCTCGGCGCTCTCGTCCCAGCTCGAGACGCGCCCGTCGGGATCCAGCCGGAACACCGCCGAGTCGCGGAACGACTGCAGGAGCAGCCGGAACTGCTCCTCCTCTCCCCGTGAGGTGCGAGCAGCCCCGCGTCGACGGTCGAGAACCGCCATGTCCCTGCTTTACCCATTCGGGCCTCGGATGAGGCCGATTGGGGACCGATTGCGCACCTTCGCAGGGGCCTTTCCGTTCCGTATGATCGGTCCGATGGCCGAGCGGCGGGTCGTGACCTTCTGCCGGATCTGCGAGGCCCACTGCGGCCTCGTCGCCACGGTCGAGGACGAGCGGGTCACGCGCCTGCGCCCCGACGCCGACCATCCCCTCTCCCGCGGCTACGCCTGTCCCAAGGGCATCGCCATGACCGAGGTCCAGAACGACCCCGACCGCGTGCTCCACCCGCTCAGGCGCCGGCCTGGCGGCGGCTTCGAGCGCGTCGGCTGGGACGAGGCACTGGCCGACATCGGCGCGCGGCTGCGGGCGCTCCCGCGTGAATCGATCGGCTGGTACTTCGGAAACCCCGGCGCCTTCTCGTACTCCCATGCCCTGTGGGTCAAGGGCTTTCTCGACGCCGTCGGGTCGGAGCACTACTACTCGGCCGGATCGCAGGACGTGAACAACCGCTTCGCCGCGAGCGCGCTCCTCTACGGCAGCCCACTCGTCGTGCCGATCCCCGACCTCCAGCGGACATCCTTCCTGCTGATGATCGGCGCGAACCCGCTCGTCTCGCACGGGTCGGTGCTGAGCGCTCCGCGCGTCCGCGACCAGCTGCGAGCCATACCGGAGCGTGGCGGCCGCGTCGTCGTCGTCGATCCCCGCAGGACCGAGACGGCGCGCGCCTTCGAGCATGTCCCGATCCGCCCGGACGCGGACGCGTGGCTGCTGCTGTCGATGATCCGCACGATCCTGGACGAGGGCAGGGGAGACGGGACGTTCGCGGACCGCTGGTGCGCGGAGGTGGGAGCGCTCCACGAGATGGCCCGAGCGGTCGACCCCGCGGAGGCGGCCGAGCGAACGGGGATCCCGGCCGAGGCGATCGCCGGCCTCGCGCGCGACTTCGCCCGTGCCGGCGGGGCGGCCGCCTACGGCCGGACCGGCTCCTGCCTCGGGCGCTTCGGGACGCTCGTCGCGTTCCTTATCGATGCCCTGAACGCGGTCACCGGGAATCTCGACGTCCCGGGCGGCGCGGTCTTCGGGCGGCCACCGGTGGCGCTCGACGAGGTCGCCGCGCTGCTCGGGCTCGACAGCTACGCGCGCACGCGCTCACGGGTCGGGGGGTTCCCCGACGTGCTCGGCAACATGCCGGCGTCGCTCATGCCGCGCGACATCGACGACGGCGCGGTCCGGGCGCTGTTCGTCTCCGCCGGGAACCCCGTGCTCTCGGTTCCCGACGGCGACGCCCTCGAGGCGTCCCTCGGGCGGCTCGAGCTGATGGTCTCGCTCGACCTGTACGTGAACGAGACGAACCGGCACGCCGACTACGTGCTCCCGGCGACGACGTTCCTGGAGCGCGACGACGTCCCGCTCGCGTTCCTCGGCTTCTTCACGAAGCCGTTCATCCAGCACACCGATCCGGTCGTGCCGCCCGCTGGAGAGGCCCGGGACGAGTGGCGGGTGATCGACGCGCTCGGCCGCGCGCTCGGCGTCGTGCCGTCGAGCATCCCGGCGCTGCGGGCGCTCGGGCGCCTGGGTGTCCGGATCTCGCCCCAGCGGCTCATCGACCTGCTGATCCGCCTCGGTCCCGCGGGCGACCTGCTCGGACTGCGCCGCAAGGGGCTCAGCACGAGGCTCCTGCGCCGGCACCCGCACGGCCTCGTCCTCGGCGAGTCGATCGCGACCGGGGTGCTCGGCCGTAAGATCCGGCACCGTCACGGGCGCCTGCGGCTCGCCCCGCCCGAGATCCGCGCCGAGGCGGAACGGCTGCGCGAGGTGGACGGCCACGATCCGGCGTTCCCGCTCCGGCTGATCGGGCTGCGTGAGCTGCGGAGCCACAACTCATGGATGCACAACGCCCCGCTGCTCATGCGCGGCGGGCGGGTGCAGGCGCTTCGGGTGCACCCCGGCGACGCCGCGGAGCACGGCCTCGACGACGGCGGCATGGCGCTGCTCGCCTCCGGGGCGGGCAGCGTCACGGTTCCCGTCATGGTGACCGACGAGATGACACCGGGGACCGTCGCCCTGCCGCACGGCTGGGGGCACCGCGGGGGCTGGCGGCTCGCGAACGACCATCCCGGCGTCAACGTGAACCTGCTCGCCAGCGGCGCGCCCGAGGACCTCGAGCCGCTCGCGGGCATGGCGTTCCTCAACGGGGTGCCGGTTCGCGTCGAGCCGGTGGCGGCGGGTGAGCCCGCCGCGGAAGCGGCGGCGACGGCGGTCTGAAGCCCGTCAGGGGAGCGGCACGCCGACGCGGACCGTCGTTCCCGAGGGCCCGCTGTGGATCTCGAGGGTGCCCCCGGCGGCCTCCGCGCGCTCCTTGATGCTCGCGAGACCGATGTGGCCCGGCTCGTTGGCGCCAAGCGGATCGATTGCCCCGAAGCCCGCTCCGTCGTCCCGTACCATCAGATCCACGCGCCCGTTGGACGAGGTGATGCTGACCTCGATCCGGGTGGCTCCGGCGTGGCGGCCGGCGTTCATCACCGCCTCCTGCGCGATCCGGTAGAGCGCGCCGCCGAGGTCCGGAGGCAGGTCCATGCGCTCGCAGTGGAGCTCCACCGGAATGCCGAAGCGGCGCTGCCAGACCGGAGCGGACTGGTCGAGCGCACTCTCCATCGAGAGCTGGTCGAACGCCGCGGGCCCCAGGGCGACGATCTCGTCGCGCAGGAAGCCGACGTTGCGGCCCGCCAGCTCGGCGGCCTCGCACAGGAGTTCCTCGGTCCGCGCGCCGTCGCCCTTGCCGTTCGCCTGGCGTGCCGCGCCGAGCATCAGCTCGAGGCTCACGAGCTCCTGGACGGGACCGTCGTGCAGGGCGTCGGCGAGTCGCTTGCGGACCTCGTCCTCGGCCTCGAACGAGCGGCGCATCGCTCCGCGGGCGCGCAGGCGCCCGGTCGTCTCGGCGGTTCGCAGGGTGCCGACGACTGCGGCGGTCGCCAGCGAGCTGACGACGAACAGGGGCTCGTAGAACTCGCTGAGGTCCGCGGCGATCGGGTTCTGGCCGAGAGCGTTCGCGGCGACGAGCGCGCCGGAGCCCGCCGTCGCGACGGCGAGGCCGAGCGCCGCGCCCTGGAAGTGGGCGTGCGCGGCGACGAGGAAGAGCGCTATGAAGCGAACCGCCCCGTAGGTCTCGGGGACGCTGGCCTCGATAGCGAGAAGGACGAGGAAGTCACCCGCGGCGACGAAGGGGTTCATCGCGACGGCGGGAAGGCGGCGGGAGAGGAAGACGAGGAGAAGGGCCCAGGGGACGG
>DATMJO010000170.1:0-3237 GCA_035553855.1 Thermoleophilaceae bacterium
GCTCCTTGGCCGCGCAGGGTGGCGCAGAGGACCACACTGTCGCCGGCGTCAACCGTCTCATCGACGTCCCATCGCAGGTCGACCGTGGCCGCGATCTCGCGAATGTGGCGCTCGACCGCCGCGCGCCCGCGGTGGACGCCGGCATCAGGAAACAGCGTGCGGTCATGCCATTCGATGTCGGGATGCAGGAGCTCCACGAACCTCTCGAGGTCCTTGGCGTTCCACGCCTCCACCACGCCAAGCACCACACGCACGTTCTCCCGCGACATCAACAGGGGAGTATCTCCCTTTGCCCCCGGCAACACCCCCGATCAAACACCCGAGGCCATGGCGCCATCGGGCACCAGTGCCCGACGTCGGACGACATCCGACCCGATCCAAGCGCATCCGTCCTGGCCGCGGGGACGGCGCCACAGGCCGCGAACCCGCTGGTCATCGGCAATCGCCGCGTCCCACCACGCCGCCACGCGCTCGCTTCACACGCGAGAGGTCGCTGGTTCGAAACCAGCCGCGCCCATTTTCGGCGGGCCGATCTCAGGCCCATCTCCGCTTTCTAGGGCCAAATCCGTCGCGTCGGCCTCGATCACCGTCTCGGGGCCGTTCTGGGCCTCGCATCTAGCCGTGCTTTTTGTCTGTAAGGGACTAGAGATGGGGACCAATCAAGGGAAGGAGCATCCCCAGCTCGCCCCGACGCGCCAGCGGAGGGCATAAGGAAAGGCTACGAGAACAGCCGTTCTGCCACCAGCGCGTCGTTACGATCTTGGGTGCCAGCGGAAGGTCCAGGCGAGGGTGACGCGGCCTCCGCCGCCGATCCCTCGCCGCTTACTACCTGCGGACGGGCGACGGGCACCTGCACAGCAGCCTTAGTCTTGGCCGATGCTCACCGAGAAGGAGGCGTTCGATGCCATGCGCGAGTTCCTCCGCGCCTTCTGGGAGCGGGGATGTAGCAACCCGAACTCGGATCTAGCGGAACTGTTGAGTTGGATCGACTCGGATGTCTGGGCCGACGGCGGCACGAACGACCCGGCTCAATGGCATGACTGGCTCCAAGCCGTGAACTCCATCAAGACCCCGACCGCCCTTAGGCGCGTCGGCGTCTTACTGTCGGTGCAACGAGCTTTGATGGGGATGGTCACACCCGAACTGCGAGCGGTTGGGGTGAGCTGGTCGGAGCAGAGCATCTCCGCCCGCTTCTTCTACGACCTCACGGACCTGAGGACGGTGGAGGAAATCGTGAGCGTGGCTGAGACGAGCGTCCTCGCCGACAATGACCCCGAAATCGAGGTCCACTTCACCGCAGAGCCGCTCCCGATGCCTGCGGTGGTCGATTACCGCCTCGCGGACGAGTGGGTCTACATGCGCTGCGAAGACCCCGAGACGTACTCCTAGAGCATCCAGAGCGTCCTACGCCGTGCGAGCGCGGGAACATCCGCGCCGACGCTCAGGGCAGGCCCCCCAAGAGGAAATCGGTGGGGGTGTATCTACAGCCGGGCTTCCATCCTGCTTCCAGATCGGCCCGAGCGGGGGCCTCCGAAGAAACCCCGCTCCGCAGCCCCGGGCGCGTAGCTCAGTGGGAGAGCGCTCGCTTCACACGCGAGAGGTCGCTGGTTCGAAACCAGCCGCGCCCATGAAGTCGCCGCATCGGAGCGCGCATGACCCGCAGGTCGTGGACGATGAGCAGGCGGGTGCTCATGTGGATCGGAGTGCCTCGGTCGGTGACATCCGCGCTGCTCGGAGCGCCGGGTAGAGGCCCGCCACAGCCCCGATCATGAGCGCGGCCGCGAGGCCGCCGCCGATCGCGACCGGCGGGACCACCCACGCCCAGCCCTGGCTCGCGGAGTAGCTGACGGTGACGGCCGCGCCCGCGGCGACTCCGCACAGGCCGCCAAGGCCGGCGAGCAGCAGCGACTCGCTCGAGAACTGCAGCCATATGTGGCGGCGGGTCGCGCCGAGGGCGCGCCGGAGCCCGATCTCGGACCGCCGCTCGAGCACCGACACGAACATCACGTTCGCGATGCCGACGCCGCCCACGAGAAGCGCCACGGCGCCGAGGCCGAGGAACAGCGAGGTGAAGGCGGTCTTGGCGGCCGCGCGTGCGGCGAGCGCGTCCGAGGGCCGGCTCACCTTGACCTCCTCCGGCCGCGCCGGGCTCGCCGTGCGCCCGAGCAGCTCACGGACGCGCTCGAGCCGCTCGGGATCCGCGCGCACGTAGACCTTCGACGCCGTGCCGTCGGACCCGAGGAGGCGTTCCGCCACCGGGAAGCCGACGAGCGCGGAGCGGTCGACCTCCGGCGCCAGCGTGACCGGCTCGAGGAGCCCGATGACCGTGAACCATCGGCCGCCGAGCCAGATCCGCGGGCGCGAGTCGACGTTCGTGATCCCCAACCGCCTGGCCGCCTCCGCACCCAGCACGACCGCCGGGTAGTTGTCGGTCGATTCGTCGAGGAAGCGGCCGTCCGCGACCTTCGCGCCGAGCGCCGCGAGGAGCGTTGTGTCCGCCGCGCGGGCGGAGATCCCGCCGGTGTCGGTCTCCGGGATCCGGTCGGTTCGGTAGACGCTCGCCTCGAGGTCGGCGAGCTGGGCGACCTGCGCCACCGCGCCGATGCGGGCGATCATCTCCGCCGCGGTCTTCGGCAGCGTCGTGTCGCCCCCGGTGAACGACTGTCCGGGTGCGACCTCGAGCAGGTTCGTGCCGAGCCGGTCGAGTGTGGCGATCAGGTCCGATCTGCTCGACTCCGAGATGCCGAGCACCGCCACCATCGAGGCGATGCCGATCGCTATGCCGAGGGCCGACAGCGCGGCGCGGAGCCTGCGCGTCCGTACGCCGATGCTGGCGACGAGTGGAAGGTCGGCGGCCAGCAGCCGGCTGGGGGCGATCGCGCTCATGACGCCACCCGCCCGTCGAGCAGCTCGACCCGCCGCGGCATCGCCGCCGCGATCTCGCGATCGTGTGTGATCACGACGATCGTCGTGCCGTCGGCGTGCAGCTCGCGGAGCAGCGCCATGACGTCGGCGCCGGTCCGGCTGTCGAGGTTGCCGGTGGGCTCGTCGGCCAGCACCACCGCCGGCCGGCCGACCAGGGCGCGGGCGATGGCCACCCGCTGGCGCTCGCCGCCCGACAGCTGGTTGGGATGGTGGTCGAGGCGGTGGCCGAGGCCGACGCGCTCGAGCGCCTGGCGGGCCGCCGCCCGCCGCGCCGCCCGGGGAGTCCCCCGGTAGAACAGGCCGGTGGCCACG
>DATMJO010000171.1:0-2021 GCA_035553855.1 Thermoleophilaceae bacterium
GTCGAGGGCCTCACGCGCCTGTCCCTCGCGCGCGATCGTGTCGGGGTCGGCATTGCCGAGGTGGAGGTCGGTAGCCGCCAGCAGCAGGACGCCGAGAGCGGCGAGGGCGACCACCGACGCGAGGCCGCGACGGCGCACCACCCCCTCCGACCAGCGCTGCCAGAAGCGGACGCTTCGGTCGCGTCGGCGGAATCGGCGCCGGTCCAGGCGCGGTCCGATGGTCGCGAGGATGACCGGCAGCAGCGTGATCGCCACCAGCGTCGCGACCAGCGGGATCAGCATCCCGCCGTAGCCCATGCTGCGCAGGAAGGGGAGCGGCAGGACGATCAGCGCGAGCAGGCCGATCGCGACGGTCGTGCCCGAGAACACGACGGCCCGGCCGGCCGTCGCCATCGCGGCCTCGACGGCCGCGTCGCCCTCGAGGCCCTTCTCGCGCTCCTCTCGCCATCGCACCACGACGATGAGCGCGTAGTCGATCGAGATCCCGAGGCCGATGAGCGCGACGAGGAACTGCACGATCGGCGAGACGTCGGTGATGGCCGTCAGCCCCCAGAGCATCAGGAACGAGACGAGGATCGAGCTGATCGCCATCGCGAGCGGCACGAGCGCCAGCGCCGAGCCGAACACGAAGATCAGGACGAACAGCGCGCCGGTCCCGCCGATGACAGCCTCGAGCAGCACGCCCGGTCCCTCCGCGCCCTCGCCGGAGGAGTCGAAGAGGGCGTCGTAGCCCGTGACCCGCACGGGCGCCCCGGCGACCTCCTCCGAGCCGACGGCCTCGATCAGGTCGCGGCTCGCGTCGATGTTGCCGCCGAACGGCTCCTCGCTGCGCGGCGGGAACACGTACACGAAGGCGGTCCCGCCGTCTTCGGAGACGAACGCACGGTCGCCGGTGGAGCCGAAGCCCGCCACGCGCGACCCCGGCACCGCCGCGCGGGCCCGCTCCTCGAGACCGCCGAGCGAGGCGCGCACTCCGGCCGAGTCGACGGTCGTGCCCTCCGGGAGGTCCACCACCGGCACGATCGGCGGGTTCTCGCCGCCGTTGCCGTAGACGGCGAGGATCTCCTGGCTCGTCTCCCAGCCCTCGCGATCGGGCACGCTGAAGCGCTGGTCAAGCGCCTCGGAGGCGGGCCCGGCGGCGCCCATGCCGACGAGGGTGAGCGCGATCCAGATGCCTGCTACGAGGCGCTTGTGGCGAAGCACGCGGTGGGTGAGCGTCTGCATCGGTCGTTTGTATCACAAACGATTCGCGGCGCGTATGATCAGAGGTGTGAGGTTCCCGACACACGACGCGGTCGAGGGCTACACGGGCTTCCTGCTGCGCAAGCTGTCCGCCGCGATGTTCGATTCGTTCGCGGAGCGGCTCTCTCCGCACGGGCTCCATCCCATGCATTTCGGGATGCTCTCGATCATCGCGTCGGAGGCGCCCGTGTCCCAGCAGGAGCTGTGCGAGCGCACCGGTGTCGATCCGAGCACGATGGTGGCCCGCATGGACGCGCTCGAGGCGCTCGAGCTGGTCGAGCGAAGCCGCAGCGCCAAGGACCGGCGCCTGTACGAGATCCGCATGACGCCGAAGGGGCGCCGCCTGCTGAAGAAGCTGCAGGCCGACGCAGCCGACCATCACGCGGGCTTCTTCGCCGCGCTCGACGAGCGCGAGCGTGAGCAGCTCCACTCGCTGCTCCTCAAGGTCGCCCGCGGGCTCGACGCCCCGTGAGCGGGCGCCCGGCCTTCGTCTACCTCCTGCGCTGCCGCGACGGCAGCCTGTACTGCGGCTGGACCTACGACCTGGACAAACGGCTCGCCGCCCACCGGTCGGGCCGCGGAGGCCGCTACACCCGCAGCCGGCTCCCCGTCGAGCTCGCGCTCGCGATCGAGCTTCCGGACGAGTCCAGCGCGCGCCGGGAGGAGGCCCGCATCAAGCGCCTTCCGCGCCGGGACAAGCTCGCGCTCGTCGACGCCGCCGGAGCGCCGAATCCGTAGGGTGCCGGGCATGGCCACTCTCACGCTCCACGCGCTCCCCC
>DATMJO010000172.1:0-7369 GCA_035553855.1 Thermoleophilaceae bacterium
TCCTGGTGGCGCACCCGCTCGGCCCAGTCGCGGAGCCGAGCGCGTACCGCCGCGAGTTGCGGGCCGACGTCCTCGTAGCGGCCGAAATGTGTGAGGCAGACCGCGGCAGGGTCCCAGCCCGCGATCAGGTCCAGCGAGGCCGCCCAGGCCTCCACGTCGATGTCGGGCGGGGGCGTGGGCGGGAACGTGAACCTCGACGGCGGGATGCGGACGCCGGCCATGTCGCCGACGTAGGCGTCGCCCGTCGACTCGTGGAGGTAGCAGACGTGATGTGAGGCGTGGCCCGGCGTGTAGGCGACGTGGAAGCCCTCGATGCGCTCCCCGCCCGAGAGCGGGCGCACGTTGGACTCGGGGACCGGCACAACCTCGCCCCAGAGCCGCTTCATGTCGTCGCCGTAGAGCCTGCGGGCGCTCGCCAGGAGCCGGGAGGGGTCGATCAGGTGCGGTGCGCCGCGCTCGTGAACGTAGACCGGGAGGCCCGGGAAGCGCTCCACGAGAGCACCCGTGGCGCCCGCGTGGTCCAGGTGGATGTGGGTCAGAAGCAGGCCGCGCGGCCGCTCCCGGCCGAGGCCCTCGAGCAGGGTCGCGAGCGACGACTCGGGGCCTGGATCGATCACGAAGCCGGCGGCCTCGTAGGCGCAGATCACCCGGTCGCGGCCGAGGTGCATGACGTCGATTGAGCGTGCCAAGGCCCGCCGGACCATACAATCCAGCACATGCATCGCCTTCCGGACCGCGACCGCCCATGGGTCATGAGGACCTACGCCGGCCACTCCAGCGCGAAGGAGTCGAACGCGCTCTACCGCAAGAACCTCGAGAAGGGGCAGACCGGCCTCTCGATCGCGTTCGACCTCCCCACGCAGACCGGCTACGACCCCCCGGACGAGCTTGCGCGGGGCGAGGTCGGCAAGGTCGGGGTATCGATCGCCCACAAGGGCGACATGCACGCGCTGCTCGACGGCATCCCGCTGGGCGAGATGAACACGTCGATGACGATCAACGCGACCGCCGCCTGGCTGCTGGCGCTCTACCTGACGGTCGCCGAGGAGAACGGCGTCGATCGCGAGGCCCTCCAGGGGACCACGCAGAACGACATCATCAAGGAGTTCCTCTCGCGCGGGACCTACGCGTTCCCGCCGGGCCCGTCGATGCGGCTGATCGCGGACATGATCGCCTTCACCGTCGACGAGGTCCCAAAGTGGAATCCGATCAACATCTGCTCCTACCACCTGCAGGAGGCGGGAGCGACGCCGGTCCAGGAGATCGCGTTCGCGCTCTCGACCGCCCAGGCGGTCCTCGACGAGGTGCGCCCGCGCGTCCCGGAGGAGACCTTCCCGCGCGTGTTCGGGCGGCTCTCGTTCTTCGTGAATGCCGGGATCCGGTTCGTCGAGGAGCACGCGAAGCTGCGGGCGATGTCGGCGCTGTGGGAGGAGCTCGGGCGCGGGCGCTACGGCGTGACGGACGAGAAGCTTTTGCGCTTCCGCTACGGCGTCCAGGTCAACTCGCTCGGCCTCACCGAGGCCCAGCCCGAGAACAACGTGATCCGGATCGTGCTCGAGGCGCTCGCCGTCACCCTCGGCCGGGACGCGCGCGCCCGCGCCATCCAGCTCCCGGCGTGGAACGAGGCGCTCGGCCTGCCGCGCCCGTGGGACCAGCAATGGTCGCTGCGGATCCAGCAGATCCTCGCGTTCGAGACCGACCTGCTCGAGTACCCGGACCTGTTCGAGGGCTCGAAGGTCATGGATGGGCTCGTCGCGGAGCTGATCGACGGCGCGCGCGCCGAGATGGCCGTCGTCGAGGAGCAGGGCGGGGCCGTGGAGGCGGTCGACTACATGAAGACGCAGCTCGTCGAGTCCCATCGCGAGCGCGTGGGGCGCATCGAGCGCGGCGATCTCAAGGTCATCGGCCAGAACTCCTACACCTCCACCGAGCCCTCGCCGCTCCAGCAGGGCGAGGACGGCGGCATCCTGCGCGTGGACCCGAACGTCGAGCGCGACGCGATCGCCTCGCTCGAGGGCTGGCGCTCGCAGCGCGACGAGGCGGCCGTGGAGGCGGCCCTCGGAGAGCTCGCCGCGGCCGCGGCCGACGCCGAATCGAACATCATGCCCGCCACCATCGCAGCCGCGAGGGCGGGTGCTACCACCGGCGAGTGGGCGCGGGCGTTGCGTGAGGTCTTCGGCGAGTACCGCGCCCCCACCGGCGTCCAGGACGCGGCCGCGATCGACGACGCCGACGAGGCGCTCGCCGAGCTGCGCGAGCGGGTCGAGCGCGTCTCCGAGGCGCTCGGGCGCCGGATCAAGATCCTCGTCGGCAAGCCCGGGCTCGACGGGCACTCGAACGGCGCCGAGCAGATCGCCGTCAGGGCGCGGGACGCGGGGATGGACGTCGTGTATGAGGGGATCCGCCTCACGCCGTCGCGGATCGCCTCCACCGCGGTCCAGGAGGGCGTCCATGTGGTCGGCCTCTCGATCCTTTCGGGCTCCCACCTCGAGCTGATCCCGTCCGTCGTCGAGGAGCTGCGCGCCGCCGGGTCGGACGCGCCCGTCGTGGTGGGCGGGATCATCCCGGTGGCCGACGAGGGGCCGCTGCGTGAGGCGGGCGTCGCGCGGGTCTACACACCCAAGGACTTCGAGATCACCCGCATCATGGGCGACATCGTGGAGCTCGTCGCGGAGCGGGGCGGCGTCGCGGCGCCGGCCGCTTGAGCGACGGCGCCGAGCTCGGGCGCAGGCTACAGAGCGGCGATCGCTCCGCCGCGCCCGCGGCCCTGAACCTGATCGAGAGCCGGATCCCGGCGGCCCGGAAGGAGACGGCGGCCCTCCTGTCCGAGCTGGACGGCTCCTCGCCGTCCCACCTCGTCGGCGTCACGGGCCCACCCGGGGCAGGGAAGTCCTCGCTGCTCTCCGCGCTCGTCAGAACCTGGCGCGGCGCCGGGCGCACCGTCGCGGTTCTGGCCGTGGACCCGTCGTCGAAGCGCTCGGGAGGCTCGCTGCTGGGCGACAGGGCCCGGATCGAGCACGACCCAACCGACGACGGGATACTGATCCGCTCGACGGCGGCCGGCAGCCTGCTCGGGGGGCTCGCTCCGGCGACGCGCGAGGCGGCGTTCGCGCTTGCGCCCGCGTTCGAGATCGTGGTCGTGGAGACGGTGGGCGTCGGGCAGTCGGAGACCGACGTCGCGGAGCTGTGCGACACGACCGTTGTCGTCGTCCAGCCCGGGTCCGGCGACACCCTGCAGTTCCTCAAGGCGGGGATCATGGAGGTACCGGACGTGCTCGTCGTGACGAAATCGGACCTCGGCTCCATCGCGAGGCGGGCGGAGCGCGACCTCGAGGCCGCGCTCAGGGCCGTCGGGAGCGCCCGGACTCCCGTCGTGGCTGTCTCGTCCCTCCCCCCGGGAAGCGGCATCGACGCGCTCGTCGCGGCGCTGGACGCCCACCGCGACGGGCTGGACGTCGCCGCGCGGCGCTCACGGGCGCGGCGGCTGGCCGCGCTTGCCCAGTTCAGCGCGGAGCACGGCGAGCGCGGGCTGCGCGCGCTCGGTGGCAGGCGTGGAGCGGAGGCCGCGCTCGCGGAGGCCGAGGGATCGCTCCCCGACCTCGTGGAACGGCTCGAGGCCGCGGCTGGGGGTTGACCTCGATCGCGCTTTCGCTGAGCGCTACCGCCGTGAAAGAAGGGTCCCTGGCACCCTTTTTTCACCAGGGGGTAGCCTCACCGCGATGAGCGAGCGCTTCTGCACGGTCGGCGAGATCGAGCTCTGCTTCGAGACCTTCGGCTCGCCCAACGACCCGGCCCTGCTCCTGATCATGGGGCTCGGCACCCAGATGATCGCCTGGCACGAGAGCTTCTGCGAGGAGCTCGCCGGGCGCGGGTTCCACGTGATCCGCTACGACAACCGGGACTGCGGCCGCTCGACGGCGATCGACGGCGCTCCTCCCACGGTCTCCCAGATCGTCCGGCGATCGAAGGCGGCCGCGCGCTACACGCTGGACGACATGGCCGCGGACGCAGCCGGCCTCCTCGACCACCTGGGCGTCGAGCGCGCGCACGTCGTCGGGGCGTCGATGGGCGGGATGATCGCCCAGCAGCTCGCCGCCACCCGCCCCGAGCGCGTGCTCTCGCTCGTCTCGATCATGTCCACGACGGGCAGCCGCGTCGCCGGCCAGCCGTCGCCGCGGGTGCTGCCGGTGCTGCTGCGCCGCGCCCCCAAGGGCCTCGAGCCGTATGTCGACTCTGTCGTGGGGGTGTTCGCGATGATCGGATCGCCCGGGTTCGACCGTGACGAGGACGAGATCCGCAATCTGGCCCGCGCGAGCTACGAGCGCGGGATCAGCGCTGCGGGGACCGGCAGGCAGCTCGCGGCGATCATCGCCTCGGGCAACAGGACGCCGCTGCTGCGCCGGATCACGGCGCCCACGCTCGTAATCCACGGCGACAAGGACCGCCTGGTGCCGCTCTCGGGCGGGAAGGCGACGGCCAAGGCGATCCCGGGCGCCGAGCTGATGGTCGTTCGCGGGATGGGCCATGACCTCCCGCGTGGCGCGTGGCCCCAGATCTTCGACGCGATCGAGCGGAACACACGGCGTGCCGGGCCTCGCGAGCCCGACCCCGCAGCGGCCTGAACGCACAGAGGCATATCCTGCAGCCCGTGAGGCCCTCCTCCTACGCAGCCGTGCCGCTCGCCGCGTTCGCGGCCGTGAGCGCCGTCGCGGCGCTGGCCGGCGCCGCAAACCTGGGAACAGCCCTCGGGATCGGGCAGATCGCGTTCACGCTCGCGCTCGGCTGGGTGCTGCTGCGGGCCTGAGGACCGACAGGGTGCGGCGCCCGCCAGCCGGCCGATCAGCAGAGGTAGCCGGTGACGCCGATCCACAGCCCGAGCACGCGCACGTCCAGGCTGGTGCCGCTCGGGCACGTGATCGTCCCGGACTTGCTCTTGAACAGCCCCCAGGCGCTCCAGGTGCCGAGCCGGTTCTGCGACTTGAAGCCCGAGGGGAAGTGCGCGCGGAAGCCGCCGCTGCCGTCGCGGTTCAGGATGTCGCCGCTCATCGTGTGGTTGTTCGTGTCGAGGTAGATGTGGCCGCTGTAGCCGGAGTCGTTCGCGTGCGCGTCCTCGATCATGTCGCGCACCCGCAGGTTCTTGATCTCGAGGAACTCGTCGGGGCTCGACGGGCAGCTCGAGCTCGCCGGCCGCACGCAGTCGAAGACGTTCACGGTGGTGTGCTCGCTCGCGATGAACGAGACCGAGCCGGCGTTCGAGGTGCGGCCCGAGCCGCCGCATGACTTGTCGCCCGCCTGGCAGATGACCACCGAGGCCGGGAGCGGCCCCGCGACGCTCGCATCGAGCTTCCAGCGGTCGCCCGAGTTGGTCTCGAAGCTGAGCGAGTTGGTCCTGGCCGATGCGGTGTACTCGATCCTCTGACCTGCGCTCGTCGGGATCACGCGCACGCGCGTGTTCGGCTTCAGCCGGTCGAGCGTGGCCCGCGTGAACGTGGTCTTGCCGCCGGAGAGCGGCTGCTGGTTCACGTCGACCTTGAAGACCTTGTCGCCCGTCGCGTCGAGCGTGAGGTCAGGCGCCGGGCTCTGCACGGCCGTGGCCGAGCGCAGCCCCGTGACGCGGGCGAACAGCACGTACTTGCTGGCGAGATCGTTCAGCAGGATGCCGTCGAAGCCCGTCTGGATCCGGTCGTTCGGCCCGCTCGTGAGCTGGGCCTCGAGCAGGCCCAGCGTCTGGCCGCCGGCGTTGATGTTGACCTTCCCGGTGCCGTCGTCGAGGCCCAGCACGAGCGACTGCGGGATCGTCCGCATCAGCACGTGGATCTCCTTCGCGCGCCCGCCGAGGGCCTCCACGTTCGTGCCGTCGATCGTGATCTCGCCGGTGGCCGCCGCCGCATCGTAGGTGACCCGCTTGCCCTGGGCGTCGTCGATCAGGCGCAGGCGGGTGGCCGGCTGGAGCTTGTCGATCTTCCCGTCGATCGACTGCACCTTGCCGGACGGCAGGAGCTGGTCGAAGTCGACCCTGAAGATCCGCCCGCCCGCCGTGTCGATCAGGAGGTCGGGCGTCGGCCGCTGAGTGACCGAGACCTTCCGCAGGTTCGTGACCCGCCCGAACACGACGTAGCGATCAGCGAGATCGTGAAGCAGGATGCCGTCCACGCTCGGGTCGAGGCGCTCGTCGGGCCCGCTCGTGAGCTGAACCTCGAGCAGGCCCACCTGGCCGGAGCCCGCGTCGAGCGTGACCTGTCCGCCTGAGTCCGCGTAGCTCAGATCGAGGGAGGTGGGGACGTCTCGTGCGAGCAGGTCGAGCTTCGTGGCGCGGCCCGAGAAACCGGCGGGGTCAGTGCCCACGACGCGGATCTCGCCGATCGGCGCAGAACCCGTGTAGGACAGCGTCCCGTTCGACGGCGAGACGGCCACGTGAACCTGGCCGGGGAGGTCCGTGATCGCCGCGTCGATGCGGCGGGCTCCTTCCTCGATCAGTGCCCGGAACGGGCCTGCCTGCAGCTCCGCGTCGACCACGAGCGGGTCGCCCGTGTCGACCTCGGCGCGCTTCAGGCCGAGCACCCGCACGGCCAGGGAGTCGACCGAGCCCTGTTGGTAGGAGTAGACGTAGGCGGGGTCATCGAGCGTGCGGACGGAGCCACCGGTGGCGCTGCCGAACTCCACCGCGCCGATCGGCTCGTTCGCCTCGAGGCGGGCGTGCGTCGGCGTGTCCTGGATGAACTGGAAGGTGGTCGGGAGCTCGTCGAGCCCGATCCGGAGGTCGTTCTCGACATCCCCGGAGCGCGTGTTCACGACGCTCGCGTCGATCGCCGCCACGCGCTCGCTGGCGGTGTAGGAAAGCGTCCGCTGCCCGCTGGAGGCATCCGTCAGGATCAGCGAGAGCGAGTTGGGGAGCTTGTCGATCGAAGCGTCGAGCCGCTGCGTGCGGCTGCCCTGCACGTCCTCGCCGACGACCGTCACCACGGTAGGGGTCTCGGTGGCGAGCTCGAGACCCGACTGGCTCGTGCCGAGATCCGATCCGGCGATCACGCCTGCGTGGAAGACCGCGGGCACGGGTGACAGCCCGAGCCTGACCCGCTGGGGGTCGACGCGCGAGCCGTCCTCGCCGCGCGTGAACACCTCGCCGGTCACTGCGAGCCGCGGCCCCGCGTCCGCGATGCGGGTGTCGAGCGTGAAGGTGGTGACCCGGTTCGTCCCGCCGACGAGCGCGAGGGTGGCGTCGTAGACGCCTGGCGCCCGCGAGTCGCGCGTGTCGTAGCCGAATGCCGCATAGAGGTCGCTGCCGCCGCGCGGGTCGCGCAGGACCGCCTCGATCGCGAGCGGAAGGTCGCCGTCCGCGGTCGCGAGCTTCGTGACGCGCAGCGTGGCC
>DATMJO010000173.1:0-18294 GCA_035553855.1 Thermoleophilaceae bacterium
AGCACGCCCTCGGCGTGCGCGAACACCTCCTCGGCGCGGACGCGGATCGTGCGCGCCGCCGCCTCGCCGAACGGCGTGTCGCAGCGGAGCCCCGGGATCGAGCGCGCCTTCGCCATCAGGCCACGAGCTCCAGGATCACTCCCTCGCGCAGCCCCCCGCGCCCCACCTGCAGCGGCAGGCCGAGCCGGTCGGACAGCTCCTCCAAGACGATGATCCCGGCCGGCAGCAGGCGCACCCGCTCCGGGTCGAGGTCGAAGCGACGGCAGATCTCGTCGCACCCGGTCATCCCGAGCACCCGCAGGGCCCGTTCGAACGTCTCGTGCTCGAGCGAGGCGCCGACGAGGCGTCGCAGCGAGGTCGCCGAGCCCCCCACGGCCACAGCGCTCGCAGCGGGCGGGAGGGCCAAGCCCTCGAAGACGCCTGCCGCGTGACGCCTGACGGAGAGCAGCTCACCCGTGCCGGGCGGGTCGGAGCGCAGGTATGCGTCGGCGAGAAAGCCCGATCCGATCCGGAACGACTCGCACCAGGACACGCCGTCTGCCACTGTGCCGACGGCGATCTCGGTCGAGCCGCCGCCCACGTCCACCACCGCGAGCGGCCCCTCGGCGGGAGACCCGAGCGTCTTCGTCGCTCCCACGAACGAGAGGCGCGCCTCCTCGTCGCCGGAGAGCACCCGCATGGACAGCCCGCAGGCGCGCTCCACCGCGGCGCCCAGGTCAGCGTTGTTCCT
Source organism: Thermoleophilaceae bacterium (assembly GCA_035553855.1). Lineage (GTDB taxonomy): Bacteria > Actinomycetota > Thermoleophilia > Solirubrobacterales > Thermoleophilaceae > JBBDYQ01. The sequence continues at coordinate 731 of DATMJO010000173.1, forward strand.
CGCGTCGCGGATCGCGGCCGTGGCCACGACGACGATCTCGTCGGCGCCGAGCTCGCGGGCGAGCCGCGCCTGGCGCTCGACCACGGCCGTCGTCTCCTCGATCTTCTCCTGCGGGATCAACCGGTTGCGGGCGACGCTCCGCCCGATCCGCGTGAAGGCCCGCTCGGTCATCAGCTCGCGGAGCCGCCCTCCCTCCGCCTCCGCGACGAGCAGACGGGTTGTGTTGCTGCCGATGTCGATGCAAGCGTGGGCTATGCCGGAAGCTCTTCTGGGCTACAAGGGGTGCGAGGCGTCCTCGAACTCGCGGAAGAGCCCTGTGACGACGAACGCGACCTGCTCGCCGATGTCCACGGCGTTGTCGCCGATCCGTTCGAGCGCGCGCGCCATCAGCATCATGTGCATGGCCCACTCCCGGGTGTCGGCGTCGTCGCCGATCTCGATGGCCAGGTTGAAGCACTCGCGGTTGAGGCGATCGATCTCGTCGTCCTGGCGTACGAGATCCATCGCGAGGGCGACGTCGCGGCGCCCGAAGGCCTGCTTTGCCTGAAGAACCTGCGAGCGGGCTTGGCGGCCCATCGCGACGATGTTGTCGAGCATGCCGCGATCGACAGGCGCGGTGTGCCCGGCGAGCGGGACCAGCTTGGCGATGTTCACGCATTGGTCGCCCATCCGCTCGACATGCTTGATCACGTGCAGTACGGCGGCGACGATGCGCAGATCGGTCGCTACTGGTGCCTGCAGCGCGAGCAGCGAGAGCACCCCCTGGTGGACCTCGAGGTAGCGCCCGTCGATGCGGTCGTCGTCCTCGACCACCATCCCCGCGAGCTCGACGTCCTGGTGCTCGACCGCCTCGAGAGCGCGGTCCAGGCTCGTAACGACGAGGTCGAGCCCGCCGAGACCGCTGGCCTCGAGCTGCTCGAGCTCATCTTGAAAGTGGACTCGGGCCTGATCCGGGGTCATCAGCCGACCTTCCCTGTGACGTAGGCCTCGGTGCGGGGGTCGGCGGGCGTGGTGAAGATCTTCTGCGTGTCGTCGAACTCCACCACACGACCGGTGCGGTGCATCTCGCCCTCGTCGAGCTCGACGGTGAAGAACGCCGTCCTGTCGGAGACGCGAGCCGCCTGCTGCATGTTGTGGGTCACGATCACGATCGTGTACTTGTCGCGCAGCTCGAGCATCAGGTCCTCGATGCGGCCGGTCGAGATCGGGTCGAGCGCCGAGCACGGCTCGTCCATGAGCAGCACGTCCGGTCCAGTCGCAAGCGCGCGCGCTATGCAGAGGCGCTGCTGTTGACCGCCCGACATCCCGAATGCGTTCGCCTTCAGGCGATCCTTGACCTCTTCCCAGAGCGCGGCTCGGCGCAGCGCGGTCTCGACGATCTCGTCCATGCTCCCCTTCATGCCGAGGACCCTGGGCCCGAAGGCGACGTTGTCGTATATGGATTTGGGGAAGGGGTTCGGCTTCTGGAAGACCATCCCGATCAGCTTGCGGACCTGGACCGGGTCGACGTTGTCGGCATAGAGGTCCGCGCCGTGGTAGCGGATGTCGCCCTCGACCGTGGCCGAGGGGATCAGGTCGTTCATGCGGTTGAGGCAGCGCAACAGCGTCGACTTGCCGCAGCCGGACGGCCCGATCAGCGCGGTGATCGACCGCTCGCGAATGTCGAGGCCGATATCCCTGACCGCGGGCACGTCGCCGTACGAGACGGTCACCCCGCTCAGATCGAACACGGCCTCGCCCACGACCGGGTCGTGATCGCGGGACCCCACGGCGATCTGCAGCTCGGGCCCGAGTGCGGATGACCCGCGCGCGGTGCCTTCGTCTTGCTCAATATCCGTCATGCGCTCGGGCATCGATGGTACCTACCACTTCCTCTGGTAGCGGTTGCGCAGCCAGATCGCGAACGAGTTCATCGTCAGCAGCAGCACGAGGAGGACGATGATCGCAGCGGCCGCGACCACCCGGAACTCGTCCTGGGGACGGGCTACGTAGTTGAAGATGGTGAGGGGCAATGCGGTGAACGGGCTGTCCAGCGCGCTCAGGTCGAAGCCCGGGTTGAAGGTGATGAAGGTGACGCCCCCCACCAGCAGCAGCGGCGCGGTCTCGCCGATCGCGCGCGAGAGGGCGAGGATCATGCCGGTCGCGAGCCCGGGGGTCGCCGCCGGCAGCACCTGGCGGCGGATCATCTGCCACCGGGTGGCTCCGAGAGCAAGCGCGGCCTCCCGGATCGAGGCGGGCACGGCGCGGATCGCCTCGCGGGAGGCGAGGATGACCGTGGGCAGCACGAGCAGGGCGAGCGTCAGCGACCCCGCGAGCACCACGTCCCCGAGGCCGAGCGGGCCTCGCACGATGAACGCCAGACCCAGGATCCCGTAGACGATCGAGGGCACGGCTGCGAGGTTCTGGATGTTGGCCTCGATCAGCCGGTTGTACCAGCGGTCCTTGCGGGCGTACTCCTCGAGGTAGATCGCCGCCCCGATCCCGATCGGCAGCACCGTCGCGCTGACACCGGCCATCAGCCAGGCCGTTCCCCAGATCGCCGATTCGATGCCTGCTCTCTCGGGGAACGACGACGGGAAGCTCGTGACGAGGTCCAGGTTGAGGCGCGGGAGGCCGTCGACGAAGGCCTTCACGATCAGCGCGACGAGCATCACGAGCCCGATCGCGACGCTGAGAATCAGCGCCGCGAGGAAGATCCGCCCCTTGAGGGCTTCGCGGCTGGATCCGCTGCCGTGGCTGAATGCCGCTGTCGTCTCGCCCGCAGCCAGGGCGGCGGCCTGTGCCCGCCGCGGGCCGCGCCCGCTGCGCCCGCTCATTCGTATACCTCACGGAAGCGGTTCACGAGCCGGATGCTGATCAGGTTCACGATCATCGTCATCACGAACAGCAGCGATCCGACGGCGAAGATGGTCTTGTACGTGATGGTGCCCGTGGCGATGTCCCCCGAGCCGGTGGCGGCGATGAAGGCCGTCATCGTCTGCACGCTCTCGCGCGGGTCGAGCGTCAGGTTCGGGATCGCGCCCGCTGCGAGCAGCACGATCACCGTCTCGCCGATCGCGCGGGAGAAGCCGAGGACGAAGCTCGCGACGATGCCCGACAGCGCCGCCGGCACCACGACGCGCGTGGCGACGACCCGGCGCGATCCGCCGAGTGCATAGGCGCCCTCGCGGAGTCCGGCTGGCACGGCACGCATCGCGTCGTCGGAGATGGTCGCGACGGTCGGGAGGATCATCACGCCCATGACCAGTCCGGCCGAGAGCACGTTGAACAGTGCGGGCTCCTCGCCGAGGAACCAGAGGTCGCGCAGGAGCGGCGTGACGAACGTGAGTGCGAAGAACCCGTAGGCGATCGTCGGAATACCTTCGAGCACCTCGAGCGCGGGCTTCAGGATCCGCCGCGAGCGCTCGCCGGCGTACTCGGACAGGAAGATCGCCGCGCCGAGACCGAAGGGGATCGCCACGAGCAGCGCCCAGAAAGTGACCGACAGCGTGCCCACGACGATCGGGATGACACCGAAGCTCGCCGGGGTGAAGGTGGGTGCCCAGTCGGTGGTGGTGAGGAACTCCTTGAAGCTCACCGCCTGGAAGAACTCGATCGTGGGCTCCGCGAGCGCGATCACTATCCCCGTCGTCGTCAGGACCGATACGAGCGCGCACGCGAAGAGCACGCCGGCGATGGCGAGCTCGCCGTAGCGGGGACGCGCGGTCTCGAGGCGCCGAGCCGTATCCAGCGACCCCGGCCTCGAGACCGCGCTGTCCCGTGCGGACATCCGGCGGAACCTACTCGGCGGCCCCGCCGCCTGCGGTGAGCTCCTCGACCTTGGATGCCGCCTCGGTCGTCTGCTGCTCGGTCAGCGGGACGAACAGGGCCTGCTCGGCGATGCTCTGGGCGTTCTGGATGTAGAAGTCGATGAACGCCTTCACCTCGGGCCGCTGCAGGGCCTTGTTGCTCGGGTAGATGTACAGCGGGCGCCCGAGCGGCGCGTACTCGCCGCTCTGGACCGTCTCGTCCGAGGGCGCGACGCAGCCCTTGCCGCCGTCCACCTCGAGTGGCTTCACGGTGCCCTCGTTCTCCTTCACGAAGGAGAGACCGAAGTAGCCCATGCCGCCCTCGCTGCCCGCGACTCCGCGGACCGTCTGGTTGTCGTCCTCGCCGACGTTGTTGTACTTGGTGCGCTGCCGGCCTTCCTCGCCGTTGATGGCCTCGGTGAAGAAGTCGAACGTCCCCGAGTCGGTGCCGGGGCCGAACAGATCAAGGTCGGCGTCGAAGGTCGGCTCGAGGCCGTCGATGTCGTTCCAGCTCGAGACCCTGGAGTCCGTGTCCCAGACCTGCTTGAGCTGCTCCGTCGTGAGGCAGGTGACCGGGTTCTCCGGGTTGACGACGACCGCGAGACCGTCGTTGGCGACGGTGAGCTCGGCGAACTCGATCCCGTTCTTCGCGCAGGCCTCCTTCTCCTCGTCCTTGATCGCCCGCGACGCGTCGGAGATGTCCGTCTCCCCGTTGCAGAACTTCTCGAAGCCACCGCCGGTGCCCGACGTGCCGACCGTCACGCGGACGTTCGGATTCTCAGTCTGGAACGCCTCCGCGGCCCCCTCGCTCAGCGGGGCGACGGTACTCGAGCCGTCGATCTTGATGGCCCCTGACAGGTTCTCTGCCTGCTCACCGCCGCCGCCGCCGCCGGCCTCGTCGTCGTCGTCGCCGCACGCGGCGATCCCGAGCGCGAGCACGACGGAGGCCGTAAGGGCCAGCCAGCTACGTGATCTCACAGGTCTTTGCTCCTTGATCGGGTGTTGAGACGGTGGCGAGGCTGTCACCTGGTGCGCAGAAGCCTGTTACTCGGGTGTGGCGGGCGTGTGAAAAACGTGTGAATTCTCGGGACTGAGGCGGTATCCGAAGCCCACATGGGTATGGATTACGGTCCAGCCCGGGAGCTCCTTGGCGAGCTTCGCGCGCAGCCGCCGGACGTACACGTCGACCGAGCGGTCGTCCGGCCGGAGCTCCCGGCTCCAGACCACCTCGTAGAGCTCCTTGCGGTCCACGATGCGGCCGGCTCGACGTGCCAGCGCGGTCAGCAGCTCGAGCTCGTGGGGTGTCAGCGCCAGCATCTGGTCCCCCGCGAGGGCCCGGTACTCGGCCGGCCTGATTTCGATGGGCCCTACACGCAGGATCTCGGGTGCAGGAGCCGCCTCCATCGGCGCAGCGAAGGATCGCCACGACCAGGACCGTGCCGGTTATTCGCTAGTGACCGACCTGTGAAGATGGTGTAAAGGCGCCTTATGCCTCCATGCCCGACGGCCTAGACTGCCATCGCGGTATGCAACCTTCGTTCACGACGCGTGCCCTGCCGCCGCCTATGCCGTCCGCGGTCAGCGTCGCGCCTCCCCCGCGGCGCGTAGCCGTCATCGACTCCGACAGCGGCTTCCTGCAGGTTCTCGGCAAGCGCGTCTCCGCCATGGGCTGGGAGCACCGCGTCCTCGAGGGCCCGGTCCAGCCCGACGCCCTGATCGCCATGAGGCTGAACGCCGTGGTGGTGGACCTCGCCCTTCTCGGCCCCGACTCGTGGAGCTGGCTGGAGCACACCTCCGGTGCCCTCCCGAGCCTTGGGATCGTCGTATGCACCGGCCCCTCCAGCGTGGCACAGCGGGTCCGCGGCCTGCGCATAGGCGCCGACGACTGGCTGACGAAGCCCTGCCATCCCGAGGAGGTGATCGCGCGGATCGAGGCCGTCGTCCGCCGCCACCGGCGCGCGAGCGCGCGGGCAGAGACCGGGCCAGTCGTGGCCGGGGAGCTCGAGATACGCAGCGACCAGTTCCAGGCCTTCGTCGCGGGTCGCTCCGTGGATCTGACCCGTCGCGAGTTCGAGCTGGTCCAGGTTCTTGCCGACGCGCAGGGCCGGGTGCTCCAGCGCGAGGACATCTACCAGCGGGTGTGGGGCTACGCGATGGCCCACGGCGACCGCTCGGTTGACGTGTTCGTCCGCAAGCTGCGCCAGAAGCTCGAGACCGTTTCGCCGGCCTGGGAGTACATCCACACGCATTTCGGGATCGGCTACCGCTTCGAGCCCGAGGAGGTGGATCCCGGCGGCGCCGAGCCCGCGGGTCACACCGCGTCCCCAGGCCGGGGAATCAAGCCGGGGCGCGGTGCCCCGGGAGCCACAGCGCGGGACTGAGCCGCGCGCGGTTCGCCGCCAGTAGCCTTGGCGCGTGTCAGGAGGCCGGCAACTGGGGATCGTCGCGGCGGCGCTCGCGGCCGCCGCCGCCGCGTTCGTGATCGTTCGGCCGGGCGACGGCGCCGGGCCCAGCGGGGCCGAGACGCGCCGGACATCACCCGCGCCGGCCGCGACCGGCAAAGAGCCTGCCGAGGGACCGGCAGCGCGCCCGCAGGAACCCGTCACCGTGCGGGTCCGGCGCGGGAAGCCGGTCGGCGGGGTCGCCCGCGTCGAGGTCGACAAGGGCGACCGCGTGCGGGTCGAGGTCATGAGCGACGCCCCCCACGTGGTGCATCTGCACGGCTACGACCTGTTTGAGGATGTGAGGCCCGGTCGCGCTGCACGCTTCATCTTCGTGGCCGACCTCGAGGGGATCTTCGAGCTCGAGCTCGAGGGAGTCCATGAGCAGATCGCCGAGCTGCGCGTGAATCCCTAACGGGCGCGGGCCGCCGGGTATCCCGGTGGCTCGAACGTGATCCGCAGCCGTGCCACCGAGAGGTTGCCCGAGCGGTCGCGAGCCGCGATCGTGAGCAGCGCGGCGGTCGAGCGGCGGGCACGCAACGCGGCCAGCGTCCGCCGGGAGAGGCGGAAGTCGAGCTTGAGCCGCTTCGCGCCTTCGCGCCCGAAGTGTCCGCTGCCCAGTGTCACCCTGAGCACACGGGAGCGCCTACGGCCGGCCGGAATCCGGACGCGTCCGGCGGTGCGGACGGTGTAGGTCCCGCTGCAGGACTCGTCGCACGCGAGGCCGACGCCGACCACCCCCCGGCGCGAGATCCGGACTCTCGTGACGGCGATGATCGGGCCCCGCCGGTCGGCCGGGACCTGCTCGGAGGTGACGCGTGGCTCCTCTGGCGCCAGGGCCTCGCGCAGCGGCCCGCCGCTGCTCGTGGCGGGCACCTCATCCGCATCCGCGGGGGCAGGCTCACCGGGATCGGGGTCCCCCGGCCTGAGCACGACCTCGCAGTCCGCCGCCGGCGTGTCCTGGAGGTCGATCGTGGCGCGATCGGCTCCGTCGCCGCAGGAGATCGCCTCGTCGAGCGCTCCGTCGCGCGCATCGACCTCGTCGTCACCCGTGCTCCCCTCGAAGGAGTCCTCGCCCGGGCCTCCGATGAGGCTGTCGGCACCCGCGCCCCCGTCGAGCAGGTCATTCCCCGTGCCCCCGTCGAGCAGGTCGGGACCGTCGTCACCGACGAGCAAATCGTCGCCGCTCCCGCCGGTGAGCATGTCCGCCCCGCCGCCTCCAGAAAGCAGCCCGCCGCGTACGGAGGGGCCCACGATCACGTCGTCGCCGCCCGCGCCCGACAAGGTGACGCGCACCGGACCGGCCGCACTCGCGTCGATCCGGTCGGCGCCGTCCGAGCCTGCGAGCGAGACGGCCTCCAAGTCGTGGGCGATCACGTCCCGACCGTCGGCGGCGACGAGCCCGCCCGCCGTCAGGACAACGATGCCGGACACGCTCTCGGCGAGGGTGTCGGGGCCGTCTCCGCCCGCCAAGGAGTCAGATCCTGGTCCGCCTGCGAGCGTGTCCTCCCCGGGGCCGCCGTCGATCGCGTCGATCACATCGCCCCCGCGCGCGACCGAGCTCCCGGCCACCGTGTCGTCGCCTCCGCCCCCGTCGATCGAGGTCGAGGCGAGCGCAGGGAAGGCCGCGTTCGTCACGCCGGAGAGGTCGATCGCGTTACCTCCGGCGTCCGAGTCCGGCGAGCTGACGGTGATCACCGTGAGCGACGCGCAGGGCACGGGAAGGCCGGGGAGCGTCGGATGGCTTCCGTTCACCCGTACGGCCCCGTCCCCGTCGCAGCCGATTGCGGCCGGCGAACCCAGGGTCAGACTCACGTTCAGGTGTCCGCTCGCCGAGTGCGAGATGGCGGCGCCATCCGCCCCGGCCGGCACCGCGAGGCCGCCCGCAAGGGCTGCGGCGATGCCGAGCGCGAGCTGTCCGTGGGACTTCCGGAAGGCGCGGATCATCGACGACCGAGGATCGCCGCGCACGCGGGCACGCGTGTGAACGAGTTGGTACCAAAAGGAGAAACCGGCCGCTTTTCTCAACTGGTCAACAACTTCCCGCGCCTGGCACGGGAGACTCCCGACCGTCCGTAGCACCGATCCCTCCAGGCAGGGGGGAGGAAGGAATACCCGAATGGGCAAGCACTCGAAGGCCCGCGCCGGCGGGGGCGCCGTGGCGGCGCTCGCCGCGATCGCCGCGCTGGCACCGGCCGCTCAGGCCGACTTCAGCGGGGTCAACGCACTCCGCTGCACCGGAGATTCGATCAACGGTCGTGGCGCATCGTTCCAGCGGGATGCGCAGGCGGCCTGGGCGAAGGACTTCCGCGAGAACGTCACGGGCGGGGGTTGCCCCACGTGGCAGTTCACAGGCCAGAACGTCACCTACGAGGCGCTCGGTTCCGGCGCCGGCCGCACGGCGTTCGGCCGCACGAACGGCGTCTACGATCCGGCGGTCCGCTACGCGGCGTCCGACGAGCCGCCGAGCCCCACCGAACAAGCCACGATGGAGGCCGGCGCGAACGGCTTCCACGGCGACCTGCACACGATTCCAGCGGCAGCCGGCTCGGTCGCCGTCGTCGTGAACGTCCCCGATGGCTGCGCCATCCCCGCGGCGAGCCGGGTGGGCTCGGGCTCAACCGCCCGCTTCCAGGTTCCTCGCGCGACGCTCGAGAACGCGTGGGCCGGGGACTCCGCCGTAGACACCTGGGGCGAGCTGCTCCCGGGCATCGGTGGCGCCGGCTGCGACGCGAAGGCGGTGAAGCGCGTCGTCCGGCTCGACTCGTCGGGCACGACGTTCGCGTTCAAGGCGTACCTCCACGACGTGAACACGGGCCGCGGCTGGAAGGCGCTCGGCAACACCGCCTGGCCGAACGACGCCACGAACCCGGTGCTGCGCGGCTCGGCCAATGGGAACGGCCCGCTCGTGGCCAAGGTCACGGAGACCGACGGCTCGATCGGATACAGCGACGTCTCGACGGCCCGCGGAGCGGGCTTCGACGAGCGCGGCTCGACCGATGACGACCGCTACTGGATCCCGGTCCAGAACCTGTCGGGCGACTACGAGGAGCCGACGGCCGACCCGAGCTCCCACACGAACGGCAACCGCGGCTCCAACTGCGGCAACACGACGTTCGTGGGCGTCCCGAACAACACGCAGGAGAACTGGTTCAACGCCGAAGCCAGCTCGCAGTTCGGCTACCCGGTGTGCACGCTCACCTACGCGCTCGCCTGGGACGACTACGCCACCGCGTACGGGAACACCGTGGCCGAGCAGGCGAAGGCCCGCTCGGTCAAGGACTACCTCACGTACGTCGTGAGCGACCAGGGCCAGAACGTGGCGCAGGCCACCGACTACAGCCGCCTGCCGAGCTCGATCCTGAGCAAGGCGCGCGCCGGCGTCAACGCCGTCGGCTGGAACAAGTAGCAGCGCCGCACGGCGATCCCGGGGCTCCGGCCCCGGGATCGCGGCGGCGCCGCCGCCCGGCACTTGCGCCGGGCGACGAGGCCGCCGGGGTGGGCGGGCCGGAAACCGCACAGGACGGCGAGCGGGAGCGGCCGCTCGGCCGTGGACGTCAATCGGCAAGGGGACGAAACGTGAGGATGCGAGGAGCAATCAGCAGCATGTGGCGGGCGGCCGCGATCGCCCTGGCGCTGGCAGTGTGGCCCGCCGCGGCCCAGGCGGAGTTCGGCGAGCTCGGGGCCTACCACACGCGTCCAGGCTCGCCGCCCAGCTCGGCGAACGCGCCTCGCGCTGTCGCGGTCGACCGCTCGACCGGGGACCTCTACGTGGCCTGGAACTCGAACACCGGCAACGGGATCGACCACCTGCGCGCGGACGGCACCTACGTCCGCACGATCCCGCTCACGGGGTCGGGGCCGCTGTCGTTCGGCGAGGCCGAGCTGAACAAGGTTCCCGAGGGAGGGCTCGCCTTCGACTCCCAGCGCAAGGTCCTCTACGCGCTCCAGCCCTTCCGCTGCCGCGTGCACATGTGGGACGGACCGACGGGCGCCGACCTGGGCGACTTCTTCGTGTTCGGGCTCGAGACGCCCGACTTCAGCTGCAGCCAGGCGGAGTTCGAGGGCACGGGTGGATCGCTCGCGGTCAACCAGTCGAACGGGAGCCTCTACGTCTCGGGACGCGAGCATCGCCCGTCGGGCGACCCTCAGCATCCGTTCACGAACCTGCCGACCGTGCAGGTGTACACGCGCGACCCCGTCACGGGCCGCGGCATCCTGTCCACCACGCGCTTCGGCCGCGCTCCGAACGAGGACAAGCCGTCGGACTCGCCGGCCGGGACGCTGCGCCCACCGAACGCCGCCAAGCTCGCGCTGGACCCGCGCGACAACGGCATCTGGGTGGCCGACGAGGGCCCGGGCGCCACTCCGGCGGGGCGGATCCAGAAGTTCACCGCCGCGGGCGGCTACGTCTCGGGCAGCCAGTTCCTCTTCACGAAGTCGGACAGGATCCAGGTCCTCTTCGGCTTCGACGTGGCAAGCGACGGGCGTATCGCGCTGACGACCGATCGGATCGCCGACCCGAGCAACTCGCTGATCACGCTGAAGAGCCCGCGGGTCCGCTTCTACTCTTCGACCACGTCGCGGGTAACCGGCCTCTCACGCGAGTTCGGCAGTTGGGCGAACCCGCCGGGCCCGTGCCGGTTCGGCGGTCTGGAGTCCGCGGAGGACGGCCCGATCGGGCATGCCTTCCGCAGCTCGGGCGACCTCTACTCGGTGATGAGCTCCCAGAGCCGCGGGAGCGCCTACGTGAAGCACTTCGGCGAGGGCGGCAGCGGCTGCAACTCGAAGCCGACCGCCAGCTTCGTCGCGCCGGCGCGCGCCGAGGCGCACACGCCGGCGAGCTTCGACGCGTCGGCCTCACGAGACCCGGAGACCTCTGTCGCGACCTACGAGTGGGACTTCGACGGCGACGGCGCCTATGAGGTCCAGACCACCCAGGCGATCGCGCAGCACACCTACACGACCTCGCTCGGAGACGTGAACGTCGGGCTGCGCGTGATCGACACCGACGGCGCCCGGAGCGACCGCTTCGAGCAGCGGCTGTTCGTGGCGGGCCGCCCGCCCGTGGCGAGCTTCACGCGCACGCCCGAGGAGCCGGCGGCCGGCCAGCAGGTGACCTTCGACGCCACCGCCTCCGACCGCGACGCCGCCCTGGTGCGCTACGAGTGGGACCTCGACGGCGACGGCTCGTTCGAAACCGACACGGGAGCCGACCCGGTGGCCGCGAGCGCGTTCCCGGCCGGCACGCGCACCGTCCGGCTCCGGGTGACCGACAATGAGAGCCGCCAGGCGAGCGCCGAGCAGACCTTCGAGGTCTTCGGCGACGCGGCCACCGCGACATTCACCTGGTCGCCCGAGACGCCGGAGGTCGCACAGACCGTGACCTTCGACGGCTCGGCCTCCGACACGCCCGATGTCGAGATCAGCCGCTACGAGTGGGATCTCGACGGGGACGGGACCTTCGAGCTCGATACGGGCCCGACCCCGACGGCCCAGCGCTCGTTCGCGACCCGCGGCGAGAAGACCGTGCGCCTCCGCGTCACGGACAGCTCCGACCGGACGAGCGCGCCGGCGACGCGCACGCTGACCGTGGTTGCCCGGCCGCCTGTCGCATCCTTCACCCACGCGCCGGCGACCCCGGCCGCGGGCGAGCAGGTCAGCTTCGACGGCTCGGCATCGGATCGCGACGGCTCGATCGTCCGCTACGAGTGGGACCTCGACGGCGACGGCCTGTACGAGACCGACACCGGCGGAGTCGCCGCCGTCAACCGCACGTTCTCAGCGCCTGGCGACTACACGGTCGGCCTGCGCGTGACCGACGACGCGACGCCCGCACGCACGAGCGCCCGCTTCGAGACGGCGGTGCGCGTAGTGAGCGCCCCGCCGCGGGCGTCGTTCACGGTGACCCCGGACACGGTCGAGGCGGGGGGAGCCGTCACCTTCGACGGCAGCGCGTCGAGCTCGCCCGAGGGCGCGATCGTGAGGTACGAGTGGGACTTCGACGGCGACGGCACCTATGACGCTGAGACCGCGGGCGCCACGACCGATCACACCTACGGGACCGTTGGGCAGTTCGCCGCGCGTCTGCGCGTGACCGACTCGGCGGGCGGCGTGAGCCCGCGGGCCGAGCGCACCGTCACGGTGATCGCCCGGCCCCCCCGAGCCTCGTTCGCGATCAGCCCGGCGGAGCCCGAGGTGGCCCAGGAGGTGACCTTCGACGGCTCGGCGTCGAACCGCGATGGCTCGATCGTGCGCTACATGTGGGATCTGGACGCGGACGGGACGTTCGAGACCGACACCGGCTCGAGCCCTGTTGCCCGGCGCACGTACGGGTCGCGGCTGACCGGGACGGTCGCGCTGAGGGTGACCGACGACCTCGGGCGCCAGGACACGGCGACCAGGAGCCTGACGGTCCATCCGCGCCCGCCTCTCGCCAATTTCTCGTACAGCCCGCGTCCGCCGCTCGAGCGCCAGGAGGTCACGTTCAACGCGTCGGCTTCCGACCGCGACCGCTCGCTCGTGAGGTACGAGTGGGACTTCGACGGTGACGGCACCTTCGAGGTGGACGGGCGCCGCTCGAGGCTCGCGAAGCACACCTACAACAGCCCCGGCGACCGGCAGGTGTCGCTGCGGGTGACCGACGAGATCGGCCGAACGGACGTGAACTCCACCGTCGTCCAGGTTCAGCCGTCGCTGACTCCGGCGCCGCTGCCACCTGTGGGGCTGCCGTTCCGCACGGTCGCCGCCTCCTCCGGGTTGCCCCGGCTCGCGAGCGCTAGCCGCGTGCGGGCCGTGCGCTCGGCGCTCACGCTCCCGATCGCCTGTCCCGAGGACGAGATGTGCGCGGGCACTGTGGCCGCGTACTCGGCCGACTTCTCGGTCCGGCTGCCCTCCCGCAGGCGCACCGGTGCAAGCGCGGACCGGCGGATCACGCTCGGCAAGCGCGACTTCATGCTCGAGGCGGGGAGCGAGAAGGTCGTGTTACGACTTCGCAGCAAGGCTCGGAAGCTGCTCGCGAATCGCCGCAGCCTGTACGCGGTGATCACGATGGAGCCGGCCGACGGCGGGCCGGTCGAGGCGACGACCATGGTGATCAGGGCCGCGGGGAGAGGGCGAAGCGCGAGGTGATCCGCCGGAGGTCGGGGGAAAAGCGGGGCCGACGGTTGTCCGCAGCACGGCCCGCAAGGGCAAGCTGCCGTCGGCCCCGCTCCGGCAGCCAGTATAGGCGCGCCGTTATCCAGAGCTTCACCACCGGCGGGGCCGCTCTGGCGGCCTCGGCTCTCCTCGGCACCGCGTCCGCCGGCGCCGCGATCTACCCCGCGCATACGATCGACGGCCCGGGTCCGGACGTGCTGGAGCTGGGGGACGTGGCGCTGGCGCCCGACGGAACGGGCGGCCTCGTCTACTTGAGGATCGATGGCGGCCGGCCGCACGTGTACGCCTCCCGCTTCGACGGACGGCGCTGGCATCCGCCCCGGCGGATCGACCGTGACCAGCGCTTCGCGGCGTCCTGGCCGCGCATCGCGGCGGGGGAGGGCGGGCGCCTGCTCGTCGTGTGGGTGCAGGAGCACGGGCCCGGCAGCGACCGCCTGCACTCGGCGGCTCTCGACCCGGGAGCCTCCAATTTCGAGCGAGCAGTGGCGGTGGACATGAACGTGGGCGAGGCAAGCGCCACTCACCCGTCGCTCGCGATGACTCCCGGCGGGCAGGCCGTGGTCGTCTACCGGGTCGTGACGGAGGAGACGGCCGGCGTCGACGGGCTCAGGCCGGGCCGCAACCGGGCCGAGTTTCGCGCAGCCCGCTGGAGGGGCCTCAGCTGGTCAGGGGCGGGCGTGGTCAACCGTAGCTCGGCGGCTGACCTGCCGCCCCCGGCGGTAGAGAACTCACCCCGGGTGGTTCTCGAGCAGGGGGGCCAGGGGGCTGTCGCGTGGATCGAGCCCGACGACGAGCTGGTCGATCGCGTCTGGGCGCGTCGCATCTTCCCGTCGAGCGTGGGCTTCCCGCTGCTCGCCAGCCCGCGCGAGTGGGCCGGGCGTCCGCTGCGCGCGCCGGCGGACGCCTTCTCGCTCGGGGCGGGGAACTTCGGAGTGGCTGCCGTCGCGTTCCGCCAGCACGGCGAGCCGGGCGGCCCTCTCGAGCGGGCGCGGGTTCTGGTGAACGCGCTCCCCTCGAGCTCGACGCAGGGCGCGCGAGACTTCGCGGGGCCGATGCCGGCCGACGGCTCGGGCGTATCCGGCACACCGGGCACACCCGCCGTGGCGATCACCGAGGACGGCGACCTGCGGGTAGCGTTCCCGCTGGCCGATCGGATGCTGCTCGCCGCCGGCAACGACTCGTCGATCAACCCGCCCGAGCCGATCGACCACCCCGGGGCCCGCACGGTCGGACCCGCCGAGGCGTCGGTCGGGCCACTCGGTGAGACGGCGGCCGCGTGGATCTCGGGCGTGGGCGACGCCGCCGGTGTGAGCCTCTTCGAGGAGAGCTGGGACGGCGTTCGCCGAACCGGCCTCGTCGCCGCCCCCGCAGGCGGGCCGATCGGCGGCGTCGCGCTCGCGGGGAGCGGTCTCGGGGACGCGCTCGTCGCGTTTCGCCAGGGCGGCGCCAACTCCGGGCAGATCGCCGTGGCGCTGATCGACGCAGCACCGGGCGAGTTCGGCGTCGATACGCCCGTCGACGCCGTGCGCCCGGCCCGCGCCCGGTTCGGCTGGGAGCGCCCGCCGGACGCGATCGGCGGGCTCACCTACACGGTCTTCCTCGACGGCGTCTCCCGCGCACGCGGAGTCACGTCGCGCCGCTTCCGAGTCGACCGGCGCGGGCTCGAGGACGGCGTCTACCGGGTGGAGGTGGTCGCTCGCGACGCCTCGGGCCAGGATCGCATCTCGCGTCAGGGAGAGTTGGTCGTGGACGGCACACCGCCCTCGGTGTCGGTCCGCGTGCTCCGTGGCCGCCGCGTACGGGTCCGCATCAGCGACGGACGACGCGGCCGGTCCGCGGGCGTGGACCGCGCTCGGACCTCGATCGCGTTCGGTGACGGCATCCGCGCGAATGGTCGCTCGTCCGCGCTGCGGAGATACGCGCGCCCCGGGACCTACCGGATCGTGGTGCGGGCCCGTGATCTCGCGGGAAATCGCATCACGCAAGCGGCGAGGGTGAGGCTGTGGCGGTGAGGTCGCTGGTAATGATCGCCGGGCTGCTCGGGGCGGCGCTCGTCGGCCCCCCCGCCGCAGACGGCCGCTGGGACGCGGCGCTGCTCGCGTCCGCGTCTGCTCGTGAGCAGGCCACCTCGGCCACGAGCGTGGCGGACCTCGCGGCCTCAGGGCGCTACCTCGTGTTCCAGACGACGGCGCGCAACCTCTTCGCCGACGCCGAGCAGCCCGGCACCTACCGTGAGGGCGGCATATTCCGCAGGGACCTCGAGAGCGGCGAGCTGGACCTCGTCGTCGCGGGAACGCTGCGCAACGCCGACGACGACCGGTTCATGGCGGACGGCGGGCGCGCGCCGTCGGTGAGCGCGGACGGACGTCACGTGGCGTTCAGCACCTCGAAGCGGCTCGCCCCCGAGGACACGAACAGCGGCAACTCGGACGTGTACGTGCGCGACATGGCCGTCCCGATCGGGCAGCCGGGCGCGTTCACGCTGGTGAGCGCGATCGACGGCTCGGACGAGGTCGCCGGCTACGACGGCTCCTTCTTCGGCTCGTTCGTGCCCAACCGCGGCGCGATCTCGGCCGACGGGCGGAAGGTCGTCTTCCACACGCTCGGCCCGCGCACGAACCTGCCGCAGGGCGGCCCAGCCGACTCGCCCTCGCTGCAGGTCTACGTCCGCGACCTCGCCGCCCGCACGACCACTCTGGTGAGCGCTCGCCGCGACGCACAGACGGGGCTCGCGACAGGCGAGCCGGCCGGGCGCGTCTCGGACGGCGCGGCGCGGCTCGAGCTGAGCGCCGACGGGACCACGGTCGCATGGGTGGACGCGAACTGGTCCGAGCAGGCGCGAGCCATCGACGGCGAGCCGGTTCAGCGCCCGGCGCTCCTCTGGCGGCGGATCGCCGACGGTCCCCTGGTGCCGGCCCGGCGGGTCTTCTCGTGGGGCGATCCCGACGACCCAGGCTGCGCATCCGACGCCAGGGTCGTCCAGAACGGGGGGACGGGGGCCTGCTACGGGCCGTTCGACTTCAACCAGGGTGCGCCTGCCGAGGACAACCACCCAGGTCCGTTCAGCCTGAGCGCCGATGGCCGCACGGTCGGGTTCATCACGCAGGAGCTTCCGCGGGGTCTTGTGCAGGCCCAGGCTCGCGGCACCGCGGACGCGTTCGTCGCCGACATGCGCGACGGAGTGCCGCGAAAGCAGGCGGTGCGAGAACTCACCCGCCAGGGCGCCGACGAGACCGATGCACGCGACAGCAGCCCCATCCTCGAGGTCGGGACCTCGGGGGACGGGCGGCGGGTCGTCCTCTCGACGCGCCGGATCACGTTCCGGCTCCCGCGGCCACGGCTCTCGGGCGACGCGCCGCCGACCGTCCGCAGCATCGAGCTCTACGCCGTCGACCTCGAGCAGGAGTCGCTGGAGCTCGTCACCCGTGGCTACGACGGCTCCCAGACCGACGATGGCGGAGCGTCGACGGTAGGGGCCTTTCCGGTGCTCGCCCACGACGGCGCTGCGATCGGCTTCGTGTCGCTCGCGTCAAATCTGTTCTTCGGCGACGGAAACGGGGTCGCCGATGCCTTCCTGATCAAGCGACGGGGCGCGGACCGCCTGTTCCCGCCGCCGCCGCAGGCGCTGCCCCCGCCGCCTCCCCACGCCCAGGTCGGGCTCGAGCGCAGGATTCGGCTGACGCTCGAGCCCATTAGCGACGGCAGCCTCCACGTCCACACCGTCGTCCCGCAGGCCGGCGACCTGCGCGCGGGCGCACGGCAGGTCGTGCGGGTCAAGAGGGGCAAGCGGCGATCTGCTCGCACGACGCTCGGCCGCACCGTCGGTCACGACTCGCTTGCCGCGTCCGAGCCCGGCCAGGTGACGCTCGTGATCGAGCCTTCGCGGAAGTGGACGCGGAAGCTCCGCTCCCGGCGGGGTCTCGAGGTGAGCGTGCTCGTCCGCTTCGGCGCTCCGGGAGAACAGGCGCTTGCGAGACGCGTGCGCGTGACCCTCCGCGACAGCGCGGGCGCCGCGCGGGCGCGGCGCCGGGCAGGCGACCGTGCGCGCAGGCGGGTGGCGGAGCGCCGAGCAGCGCGGCGGACGGGAGGTCCGGGCCGATGAGGCAGAGGGGAGCCCTCGTCGTCTGGGCTATCGCGGGAGCCGCCGCCGCGCTGCTCGGCGCTGCCGCCGCCACAC
>DATMJO010000174.1:0-16506 GCA_035553855.1 Thermoleophilaceae bacterium
GAAGGACATCGACAGAGCGATCTTCGCCTACAACCACGCCGACTGGTACGTCGACTCCGTCAACCTCCGCGCCAAGCTCATCGCCGGCGTCCCCGCCGAGGTCATCGGCTCCCTCACAGGCCTCACCGAAGGCCGCTTCCCGGTCTCGGCCCGCGCCCGCTACGGCGAGTCGTCACGGTCCGGCATCGAGATCCGCGCGCGGGAGGGCTCGCCCGCCGTCGCCGTGAACGACGGCATCGTCCGCCGGATCGGCGAGAGCGAGCGCCTCGGCCGCTACCTGGTCCTCGAGGACAGCTACGGCAACCGCTACACCTACGGCGGCCTCGGGGAGATCGCCCGGTCGCACCCGGTGCCGCGGGACCAGGCCGGCTCGAAGCTGTCCACGCGCGCGCCGCGGGCCAATCGCGACCCGAAGCCGGACGCGCCCGCCTCGGCGGGCGCGCAGGCGCCGCCGAGCGAGGACGCGCCCGCCCCCGTCAAGCGCCGCCTGTTCGCGAACCCGGCCCGGCCCGCGGCCCGGGAAGCCGGCGGCGAGGGGCAGCTCGACCCGGGCGAGATCCGGACCTTCAGGGCCTACTTCTCGCGCCCCTACCGCCTCCGGGCCTCGGACGTCCGCCTCGTCCGGCTCGAGAAGGGCTCACGCGTCATCGCCGGGACCATCCTCGGGCGCACGGGGCGCCCCGATACCGAGCGTGACCCCCACCTGCGCTTCGAGATCCGCCCGGCCGGGCGGCGCTCGCCGCGCATCGACCCGCGGCCGATCCTCGACGGCTGGCGCCTGCTCGAGGCGAGCGCGGTCCATCGCGGTTCCCGGCGCAACGCCCTGCGCCAGAGCGAGCTGTCGATCGGCCAGGTCGTGCTGCTCCCCAAGCACCTGCTGGAGCGCCGCGTGCTGGCCGACGACCGGATCGAGATCTACCCGTGCGGGCGCCGGGACATCCGCGCCGGCAGGATCGACCGCCGGGTGCTCGCGACGCTCGCCTATCTCGCCGAGTCCGGGCTGCGGCCGACGGTCTCGAGCCTGATCTGCGGCCACGGCCGACTCACTGCCTCGGGACATCTCTCCCACCACGTCCCGGGGGCCGCCGTCGACATCTCCGCGATCAACGGCGTTCCGATCCTCGGCCATCAGGAGCGCGGCGGCATCACCGACCAGGCGGTCTCGCGGCTGCTCGCGCTTCAGGGCACGCTCGCGCCCGCGCAGATCATCAGCCTGATCGACCGCGGCGGCCCCACCCTCTCGCTCGCGGACCACGCGGACCACATCCACGTGGGCTTCCGTCCGCGAGGCGGCCGGACGGCCGCCGTGTCCGCGCTCTCGCCCGGCGACTGGCACGACCTCGTCGACCGCCTCGCCTCGATCGAGAACCCGGTGATCCCCATCCGCCGCTGAGGACACCACCCGAATTGGGGACCAACCGCCCCAGCCGCCACCCAGACGGATCTCGGTCGAGTAGGAGCGAGGCGATCCGGTGGACGGGGCCCAGGCCCCGCTCCACCCGCCGCGCGCGTCGCGGCGAGCGGGCAGGCGTCTCAGCGCGAGTGACGGGACTCGAACCCGCGACCTCCGGCGTGACAGGCCGGCGCTCTAACCAACTGAGCTACACCCGCGTGCGGCCAAGCAGCCTAGCGGAGATCCGGGTCCTTGCCTGCGCCCTCGGAGGCGTCCTCGCGCCGCGCTTTCAGCTGCACGACGGCGAGCCAGACGAGGAACGCGACCACCGGCAGGAAGTAGGCGATCTGGACCAGCCAGTGGCCTGCGTGGGCCAGGGGCATCAGCCGTTCGCCTCCGACAGGAGCCAGAGCGCAAGGGTCGTGAAGCCCACCATGACGGCCAGCATCCAGTACTGGGAGCGGGCCGCGAGCTTCGACTTCTCGTAGAGCACGAGGGCGCGGTCGTGCGCGAGCGCGAGCGCGGCCGCGTGCCCGCTGACGACGAAGCCGACCTGCCAGTACCAGACGGCGTTGGCGCCGATGACGCCGAAGTCGATCGAGCGGTCCGCCTCGGGGTCGTTGCCGAGCGGGTCCGCCGCGAGGAAGTCGATCGCCTGACCCTGGTAGATCAGGAGCGTGAAATAGTGGGCGGCCGCGTACACGAGCGCGATCGGGACGAGCGTGTGCGCGAAGCCGCGGGCGAGCGAGCGGGAGTCGTGACCCCCGCCACCGGTCTTCGCCCCGGCTACGCCCAGCCGGTAGAAGGCGGCGACGAGCAGCACGGCGAGCGTGAGCCCGATCGTCGAGGACGCCTCGAGGGCGGCCGCGGCCGACAGCCCGAGGTCGCTGAAGAACGGGACCAGCTCGGCGGAGGCATCCCCCCAGAGCGCGCCCTCGGCGAGCCCGTCGAAGCTCACCGAGCCGATCATCACGGCCAGCAGCGCGACGGTCCCCGCCGCGGACGGCAGCGATGGAAGGCCGGAGAGCGGCGGGCGCAGAAACACCTCGCGGCCGTCGCGCTCCCAGGGCGAGATCCGCGCGTACAGGTTGAAGTAGACCGAGAACGCCTCGCCGCGCTCGAGCCAGCGGTCCACCCCGTAGAGCGACATCGCGATCAGCGTGGCACCGGTGTAGACCAGCGCCGCGATCGCGATCGAGCGCGGCTCGTTGCCGCTCCGCGATGCCAGCTCGAGCCACGCGAACGCGGACAGGCCCAGCACGGCCGGCCAGCGACCGATCCGCTCCGGGTACTCGAGCGGCTGTGCCGGCTCGTCGCCCGCGAAGCGCCCGAACAGCCAGCCGGCGCCCTTGCCGAGCGCCCGCCAGGGGTTGAGCAGCCGGAACACGTCGCCGAGCATCACGCTGGCGGGGACAAGCCCGAGCCAGAAGAATACGTAGACGAAGGTGGGCGCCAGGTTGCGCGAGGCCGACTGCGAGCCGGCGAGGCCGGCGTAGACCACGAGCACCAGGAGGCCCACGGACGCCGCGCCCAGGACGACCTCCAGCACCGGCGAGGTGACAGCGCGCCCGAGCGGTACCGGAAGCCGCCGCCGGCGCGGTGTCTCGAGGCGTGGCGCCGGCCAGAGGGTCGCCAGCGCGACGAACGAGACGATCAGCACCACGGCCGCCGCCCAGCCGAAGAGCCACTCCGGGATCGGCAGGTCCTGCTTGCCGACGAGGCCGTGGGCGAGCGGCAGCGTCACGGCGAGTCGGCCGGGGCGGGCATCGGCCGGAGTCTAGGAGGCGCGCCGTTATCCGAATCTTCGCATCCGGCCGCCCGGACGGCGGGATCATCACGGTGAGCAAGTGAAGTCCCTCCTCGCTCGCGCGTGACCCCGGGCCTCCCCGCACGGGGTCTCGCCGCTTAACGAGCTCTTCACCGGATCGTGACCACCCGTTGACCGCGCGGCGGCGGCCGTCCCCCACCATTGGAGCCGTGGTCTTCCCGTTCGTGCCTTCGTTCCGCACCCGCCGCAGCACCCAGGCCATCGGGCGCTGCCCGGTCTGCGCTCGCGACGTCGGAGCGGCCGACGCGCACCTGCGCGTGCGCGGCATGGTCTTCCATCGCGGCTGTGCCGGCTACCGCGCTCGCACCTGGGGCCGCTGAAGCTGCTCGCCGCGCGGCGCGGGGCGATTTCGGCCAGCGGTGGGCGCTCAGGCCGAGACGATGCCGCAGGCCATGGCGGCCGGCTTGCGCGCCCTGAACGCGAGTTCGTCGCAGCTGATCGCCTCGGCACCGCCTACGCGGTCGAGCGTCCGCTCAAGGACGTCCAGCCGCCGGCTGTCGCGGTAGTCCGAGCTGAACAGCTCGAGCCGGACGAGGTCCGTTCCCAGGGCAACCCAGGCGCTCATGGCCCCAGGCCGCAGGGCCGATGACCGGATGCGTTCGCCGTGGCTCAGATGAATCGCCGCGCGGCTGGCCCACCATTCGTAGCGGCGCCGGAGCTCGGTGCGCATCGAGGACGGGTAGGCGTAGCCGGGGGCTACGAAGCCGCGCGGCGCAAGCCCCGTCGCCTCGAGGATCTGCCGCCCGGTGTGGACAGCCGCCCTCGCCGCCGCTGGATCGAGGGTCCGAAGCTCTCGCGGTTCCCCGAGCGATCCCTGACGGCGACCGGAGGACCAGTGCCGGAGGCCATGCTGGGCCACCGCGTCACCATGGCGGCGACGGAGCCGCAGCCAGTCGACGAGCCCGGAGGGTGCGGACTCGATGGGATGGAGTCGAGGCGCGGGAATCGCGAGCAGGGTGGCGCGCTCGACGCCGCGGTCGGTGAGCCAGTTTCTCAATCCCGCGACATCCTCGAATGTCGCCGGCTCGACGCCGTGGATCGTGACGAGAAGGCAGGCCGGCGAGCGCATCAGGCCGCTTCGTGCCGTGGTGGCTCGCCGGCGAGCCCGGGTGGCTTGCCTATGCCGGGCGCCGCCGAGGCGAGCGAGCGTCTGTAGCCCTGGGCGAGGCGCTCCATTGCGGCCTCCCAGCCGCGGCGGCGGGCGGATGCGCGCCCACGCTCGCCGAGGCCGCGACGCAGGGCCTTCGAGCGGGCCAGCTCGGCGATCGCGTCACCCAGCGCGGCCGGAGACGGCGCCGCCAGGAGTCCGGTCGCGCGGTCCGCCACGAGGTCGAGCGGCCCGCCCCGTGCGACGCAGGCGACCGGCAAGCCGCTCGCCTGTGCCTCGAGCACGACCTGCCCGAACGTGTCCGTCGAACTCGGGAAGACGAAGATGTCGGCGCTCGCGTAGGCGCGCGCGAGATCCTCGCCATTCAGCCAGCCGAGGAAGGTGACGCGCTCGCCGAGGCGAGAGCGCAGCTCCTCCTCCTCCGGCCCACCGCCGGCGACGACGAGATGCAGCCCGCGCTCGCTCCGGGATGCGTGCAGGAAGGCATCGGCGAGGAGCTCGATTCCCTTCTCACGGGTGACGCGGCCGGCGTACATGACCGTCAGCTCGCCCGGGAGCAGCGAGGGGTCCCGCCGCGCCGGGTCGAAGCGCGCCGTGTCGACGCCGCGATCCCAGCGCGTCAGCCGCTCGCGGGGTATGCCGAGCGCCTCGAGCGACTCGTCCGCAGCGGCGCTCGGCGAGAGGACGACGCCGCAGGCGCCGTAGAAGACCGACAGGGCGGCATCCATGCCCGCCCGGAGGCGCGGATCGCCGGAGCGGAACCCGACATAGGGACCGAGCTCCGTGTGGTAGGAGCCGACCGTTGGCAGCTCCATGATCCGGGCGATGAGCGCCCCCAACACGCCCGCTGGTCCGGGCGAGCAGACGTGGACGAGGTCGTAGCGCCCCTCGGCGAGCGTCTCGACGAGAGCCGGCACGCTGGGCACGCCCACCGTGAGCCCCGGGTAGTGCGGCACCTCGACCTCGCAAGCGGCGGGCAGGCGCCGATCGACATCGGCGTCGGTGCCGATCACCTCCACGGTGAAGCCGGGTACCCCACGCTGGCGGAGCTCCTCGAGCGTGCGGGTCACGCCGTGCATCGAAGCGATCCCGTCGGCCAGCAGCGCCACCCGCGCCGCGCCGCCGCGCACCGAGAGGCGCTCCTTCTCGCGGCCGAGGAAGGCGGCCGCGGGCGCGTAAGGGACAATCGGCACGCACGCGGTGAACAGCCCCTCGAGCACGGGTAGCAGCGAGCCGTCTGAGTCCAACGCCTCCATGACTCCCAGGACGGCTTCGCGTAGCGCGCGCTCGTGGGCGCGGCGCGCGCGACGGTAGAGCTCGGTGTGGGAG
Source organism: Thermoleophilaceae bacterium (assembly GCA_035553855.1). Classification (GTDB taxonomy): domain Bacteria; phylum Actinomycetota; class Thermoleophilia; order Solirubrobacterales; family Thermoleophilaceae; genus JBBDYQ01. The sequence goes on from DATMJO010000174.1 coordinate 5,659, forward strand.
AAGCCGGGCTCCTGCATCAGCGCAACGACGTCCCCGGGGAGTCCGAGCGAAGCACGCCACTCGGCGAGAAGCGCGCGGCCGGCGTCGGGCCCGACGTCGGCAGTGAGCACGCCCTCACGGCGGGCTGCCTCGCGGACCACGCGCTGGAGGATCGAGAGCACGACCAGCGGGTCCGGCGGGGGAGCCTCCTGCTCTCCGAGCGTCCGTGAGGCGAGGGCGAGTGCGGCGTGCGCCCACTTCTCCGCGCTGCCCTCATCGCCGTGCGCATCGGCGCGGCCCGCGCGGATGTGGGCGAGGAACTCATCCGGGCTCGCAGCGGGCGGTGTGACCGTGAAGGTCCGCCCGATGTCGATCCCGGCGTGGTCATCGGACCCTCCGACCCCGGTCCCGCCGCGCGTCTCGACCCAGATGCGCGCGGGCATGTTGAGCTCGTGCGCGCGCGACCCGTTGCGGGTCTCCCACACGGGAAACATCTCCGCGAGCCTGCGCCGGTGCCTCGGCTCGAGCGGCGCGGCTACCGAGTAGAAGGGGTGCGCGAGCGCACAGGTGAGCGCGTGCTCGTGCAGGTACGCGGCGACCGCCTCGAGATCCGATGCCCGCTCCTGCAGTCGCTCGTGATCGTCAGGCGAGATCCCGTAACAGAGGACGTGGACCGCCTGTGGCTCGCCGCGGAACCAGGCGGTGAGCTCCTCGGAGACGAAGGCTCCCGGCCGATCGGCGATCTCGAGCGCTCCCGCGATCGTGTCATGATCGGTGATCGTCACGAAGTCCATCCCTCGGCGCTTCGCGAGCTCGTAGACCTCCTCCGGAGGCGTGGCACACTCCGGCAGCCCGATCGAGCGCTGGATGCCGAGGCGCGAGACCTGGGACGCCGTTGAATGGCAGTGAAGGTCGGCTCTCATGCCTCCATTTTCGCCGCAAATTGCGGCATCTTGTTACGGGGCGGCCAATGCCCCGTAACAAGGCTGTGAAGCAACTCCGTGCGCCAGCAGGCCGGCGGGGCGGCCGCTGACGAGCAGCTCCGCCGCTACCGCCGGGAGCCCCGCGTGCACGGTGGCCTCCAAGCCCTGCTGCAGCTCAGGTGGCCTGACCGCCGAGTGCCCATCCGAGGCGAGCAGCGCCGCCAGACCGGCGCCGAGGAGATCTAGGGCGGCGAGCCGCGCCCGCTCGCCGTGCCCGCCCGCGAGCGAGCCGGCGTTCACCTGCAGGATCGATCCTCGCGCGCACTCGGCCCGCAGGCTGGCGAGTGGGATCGGAGAGCGCTCCGGATGGGCCATCACCACCCCAAAGCCTCGATCGCGGAGCTCCTCGGCCGCGTCGCGCCAGTCCTCCCATGCGTGCCCGTCGAACGGCGACTCGAGTAGGAGCCAGCGTGCGCCGGGCGGCCCGGCCGCGACGGCCTCGAAGTCGGCTTGACCGAGGCGCCCCACCATGTCGTGCCCCAGCTCCGCGCCCGGGACGAGGCTCAGCGGGATGCCTTCGTCCTCAAGCCGCGCAGCCAGCTCGAGCGTCCGAGCGGGCACCGAGGCCGCGTCGGTCAGGTGGTCGCTCCGCAGATGCGGCGTGACCATCGCCCTGGAGGTTCCGTCGGCGACGGCGAGACGCGCCACCTCCACGCTCTCCTCGAGCGTCCGCGGCCCGTCGTCGACCCCCGGCAGCAGGTGGAGATGCAGATCGACGCGAGCCATGGGCGCTCCCGAGACTTTCGCTGCGAGACCCCCGATCCGGTGAAGCACCGGAGAACTTCTCCGGATCTTCTCCACTTCGTCACCGCGCCTTCACGGCTGGAGGTACCGCCGCCGATTAGCGTGCTCGCGCGTTGTCCGCCCTGGCCCCTCCCCCTGCCCCCGGTGACGCACCGGACGCCACCCTCCGGATCGGGAATCTCGAGATCCGCCCGAGCGAGTTCCAGGTGCTCGCCGACGGCCGGAGGGTGCACCTGACGGTGCGGGAGTTCGAGACCTTCCTCGCGCTCGCCATGCACCTCGACCGTGTGCTCCCGCGCCCGCTCATCTACGACCTCGTCTGGGGCGGGCGGATGGCCTACCGCGACCGCTCCGTCGACGTCTTCATCCGCAAGGTCCGACGCAAGCTCGAGGCCGCCGCCCCGGACTGGACCTACATCCACACGCACTTCGGCATCGGCTACCGCTTCAGCCCGGAGCGTATCGCCGGGCCACGTGGATCGATGGGCGGCCTGAGCCCGGCTCAATCGCCGGGGGGGTAATCCCGCATCTGTGCCGGATTCGGCCGCGAGAGGCCCTCGGGCCCGCCGTTGCGGCCGCGTCCGTACAGCTCGGCGACCGGGATCGAGCGGACGGTCGAGAGCACGGCGTCGAGCGCCACTCCCGAGAGCGTCTCTCGCTCGAGCAGGACGCTGGCCGTCTCCTCGACCGCGGGCCAATTGGCCCGCAGCACGGTCTCGGCGTGCCCCATCGCCTCCGTGACGATCCGCTCGACCTCCCTGTCGATCAGGTCGAGCGTTGCAGGGCCGACCGACCCGAGATCCTGTAGCGAGGCGCCGAGGAAGACCTCGCCGGCCTTCTCGCCGATCGTGACCGGCCCGAGCGCCGGCGACATGCCGAACGAGGTGACCATCGATCGAGCCAGGCCGGTCGCCGCATGCAGGTCGTCGTGCACACCCGTCGAGAGCGCGCCGAAGCCAACCCGCTCGCCTGCCGCGCCGGCCACAACCGAGATCAGCTGGCGCTGGAGGCCGGACGCCTGCTGCAGCACCGCGTCCCGGTCGGTCATCATCGCCGCGGCGGTGCCGAGCTGGCGTCCGCGCGCGACGATCGAGAGCTTCTGGGCCGCGACCTTCTGGCCGATCGAGCGTGTCACGACTGCGTGAGAGGCCTCGTGGACGGCGATCACGCGGCGCTCCTCCTCAGACGGGATGTGGCTGCGCTTCGCCGGCCCGGCGATGACGCGGTCGATCGCCTCCTCGAGGGTCTCCTGCGTGAGCTCTTCGCGGCCGTCGCGCACCGTGAGGAGCGCGGCTTCGTTCACGAGGTTCGCGAGCTCGGCACCCGAGAACCCCGGGCAGAGCTTGGCGATCTCCTCGAGCAGCACGCCCGGCGCAAGCGGGCGGGTGCCCACGTACAGGCGCAGGATCTCGAGCCGGCCGTGGACGTCGGGCACGTCGACTGTGACCTGGCGGTCGAAGCGGCCCGGACGCAGCAGCGCAGGATCGAGGATGTCCGGGCGGTTCGTGGCAGCCATCACGACGATGCCTGCCTCTCCGGAGAAGCCGTCCATCTCCACGAGCAGCTGGTTGAGCGTCTGCTCTCGCTCGTCGTTTCCCTGGCCTATGCCGGCGCCGCGACGCCGGCCGGCCGCGTCGAGCTCGTCGATGAAGACGATCGAGGGCGCGGCCTTGCGTGCCCTCGCGAACAGATCGCGGACACGCGCGGCGCCCACGCCCACGAGCGACTCGACGAACTCCGACCCCGACAGCGAGAAGAAGGTGGCGTCCGCCTCGCCGGCGGTCGCCCTGGCCAGCAGCGTCTTTCCGGTCCCCGGCGGGCCAACGAGCAGCACGCCCTTGGGGGCACGCGCCCCCAGGCGGCTGTAGCGGCTCGGGTCCTCGAGATAGTCGCGGATCTCGCGCAGCTCGGCCACCGCCTCGTCGGCGCCCGCGACCTGGCCGAACGTGATCGGTGCTGGACCCTTCCTCTTTCGGCCTTTCCCGGCCCAGCTGGAGAAGCCCGCGAAGCCGGATGCGCCGCCGTCGTTCCCGATTCGCGTGAAGAAGGCGAACAGGCAGACGAGCAGCACGATCGGGATCAGGAACTGGACCAGGATCTGGCGGAGCGGCTTCCCGGCCTGTTGATCGACATCGGTGATCGCGCCCCCGCGCGCGAGCGTCTCGAGCAGCTTCTGGGTCTGCGTGTCGGAGCGGGGATACGAGGCCCACAGCCGGCTGCCGCTCGCGGTGCGGACCTCCACGCGATGGTCGTGATCGAGCAGCGTCGCGCGCTGGATCCGCTTGCTGTCCGCGAGCGAGGTGATCGCGCTGATCGGAACCTCGCGGCCGGGACGGTCCGGGCCGATCGCGCCCAGCAGGTTGAAGAACGTGACGGTCAGCGCGATCGAGGCGAGCAGCAGGAACAGCGACAGCGGATCCTTGGCGAGCGATCGCAGCGGTTTCGTGCTCAGCACGGCGAGCTCCTTCGCTCGGCTCAGGCGGGACGCACGCCCGAGCGCGGGAGCCGGCTTCCTGGTGTCTCGACGGCGCAGGCGCCTCGTGGGCTCCGCGCCGCGGTCCGGTTTCGGGGCCACGTCGTCCTTTCGGTGCGCTTCGGCGATATCGAGCCGCGTGCTTCCAGCTGCACCCGGCGGGCGGCTCGGCAGGCTCACTCGTTTGCCCGCCGATATCAAGAGCGGTCACCGAACGAACACACCTCGTTCTCCGGGCGGTCACCGAACTTTCTCCAGCCCGACACGGCGCCTTCACCTCTTGCGACGACCGCCCGGGGACGATGGCGCAGCCCGCGAGAGCTGCTGCTCGTCCGCGGGCCGGGCCTCCGGCAGGGGCTCTGCGAGGACCCCAGACTCGACGAAAGGAATGAGACAGCGATGACGCGTTCCCAGACCATCGCATGCGGGATGGCGTGTGTCGGCGCCATGCTGGTCGCCGCGCCGGCGACCACGGCGGTCGCGCGCACGACGATCACCATGAGCGGCTCTACGTCGGTGGCACCGCTTGCGGCGGGTCTGGCAAAGGCCTATCTCAAGAACCAGGCGAACCGCCGCCAGGCGCGCTTCAAGCTGCTCCAGGGCGGCTCCGACATCGGGATCAACGATGTCGCTCGCGGCCGCGTGACGATCGGCAACTCCTCCCGCGATCCGCAGCCGAGCGACCCCGGCGGCCTCATTTTCAACAAGATCGCCCGCGACGCCCTGTGCGTCGCGACAAACCGGGCAAACCCGATCGGCAACCTCTCGCAGGCCGAAGTCCAGGCGATCTTCAGCGGGCGCGTCCGCAACTGGCGGGACGTGCCGGGCTCCCGGGTCTCGGGTCCGATCGACCTGATCGTGCGCACGCCCGCGTCCGGAACGCAGGACGCGTTTCAGAGCATCTTCATGGGACCGGACCTGCGGGTGGCGTCGAGCGCCCAGACGAAGTCGTCGAACGGCCTGCAGCAACAGGCGATCCGCTCGAACGAGAACGCCATCGGATACGTGTCCTTCAACTTCACGAAGGGCCTGCACCTCGTGCCCTACAAGGGCGTGGCGTGCACGCTGCGCAACGCAAAGTCCGGCCAGTACGGCGGCTCACGTAACTTCTGGATGGTCACGCGCGGCAAAGCCAGGGGCGAGGTCGCCCGCTTCATCAAGTGGATCCGCAGCGCCGGCGCCGCGCGCCGGGTGATCTCGACGAACTGGGTACCGCTGCGCTAGTGGACGCAGCGGCCCCCGCAGCGTCCCCCGCGGCCCCCGGCCGCCCGCGCATCACCGGAATCGGCGATTGGTCCGACCGGCGCGCCGAGCTCGTGCTGGGCGCGCTGGCGTGCCTCCTCCTGCTCCTGATCGGCCTGATGCTCGCGACCGTGTTCGCGAAAGGCTGGCCGTCCTTCCGCGAGAACGGGCTCGCCTGGTTCGGGTCGGGCGGTGACGTCGACCAGCAGCTGCTCGACATCTTCAACTCGCCGGCGAACCCGGATGCCTACGTCTACCACCTGCGTGCCTGGCCGCTGATCTACGGGACCGCGCTCACCACCTTCGGCGCGGTCGCCGTCGGGCTCACCTTCGCGCTCTTTGCCGCCATCTTCATCGTCGAGTTCGCACCCGACAGGCTGCGGCGCGTGCTCGAGCCCGTCGTGCGGCTCCTGGCGGCTGTGCCTTCGGTCATCTACGGCCTGATCGGCATCCTCGTGCTCGCGCCGTTCGTGGACGGCCTGGTCTCGACCGAGCGCAAGGAGTCCGTCGCGTTCGTCGTGCAACTCTCGGGCGCGAACATCAGCGTGGCCACCCTGATCCTCACGGTGATGATCACGCCGATCATGATCGCGATCATCGTCGACGCGCTGCGGGCGGTCCCGCGCGCGTGGACGGAGGGCGCGGCGGCACTCGGCGTGAATCGCTGGCGCGTGATGTGGACGATCTCGGTGCGCGCTGCCCGTCCCGCGATCGTCGCCGCGGTCGTCCTCGCCACGGCGCGGGCGCTGGGCGAGGCCATCATGCTGTCGATGGTCTCGGGCTCCCGCGGCTTCGCACCCAACCCGCTCGACGGCCTCACCTTCTTCTTCGAGCCTGTGCGTCCACTGGCCGCGACGATCGTGGACAACGCCGAGGGCCTGCAGGTCGCGCCCTTCGGACAGACGATCTATGCGTTCGCATGCGTGCTGCTCGTCTCGAGCATCTTCCTGTCGGTCGGCGGCTGGCTCGCCAAGCAGCCGTTGCGGCGCTACGGAATCCGCCCATGAGCATCCGGGCGACCGAGGCACGCGGGTCCTCCGAGGCCTGGCCGCTCGCGGACCGCATAGGGCTACGACTTGCGTGGGCCGCGGGCATCCTGCTGTGCGCGGTCGTGGCAGCGATCGTCCTCTACGTGCTGGTCCGCGGGCTCGCCGAGCTTCGGCCCTCGCTCCTCTTCGAACGCCCGCTCGACACGCCCGACCAGTCGCACGGTGGCGGCTTCCTCGACCCACTTGCCGGAACGGTGCTCGTGACCATGATCGGCACCGTGATCGCAGTGCCGCTCGGTGTGGCGGCGGCAGTCTGGGTGACGGAGTACGGCCGCCCGCCCGGGCTGGCACGGGCAGTCGAGTCGGCGATCGAGGTGATCGCGGGGACGCCGAGCATCGTGCTGGCGCTGTTCGGCCTCTTCTTCTTCTCGCAGGGCATCTTCGGCTTCCTCTCCTTCACCTCAGAGGGCGGCGGCGTCTTCGGTCGCTCGTTTCTGATCGCAGGGGCGATGCTGTCGCTCATCGCGCTCCCGCTCGTCTTCGGAGCGACGCGCGAGGCTCTCAACGCGGTCCCCGCACACGTGCGGGAGGCGTCCTACGCCCTCGGCAAGACCCGTGCCGCCACGATCCGCCGGATCCTCCTCCCCGCGAGCCGGCCCGGGATCGCCACAGGCACCGCGCTGGGGATGGGGCGCATCGCGGGCGACACGGCGATCATCGTGATCCTGCTCGGCCTGCTGCGCTTCGACGGCGCAGGCGCCGGTGTGCCGGTGCTCGACACCCTACGCGGCACGGGCAGCACGCTCACGAGCTACACCTACGCCAATTCGCCTGCGGGCGAAGGGGGCGCCGAGGCGAAGGCCTGGGCCGCGGCATTCGTGCTGCTCGTCCTGGTAGTCGCGCTCAACTGGCTCGTCGACTGGATCGGGAGGCGATGGAAGGCACCCGCATGGACTCGCTGACCCCGCCCCCGCCCGGCTCGCTCGCGCCGCCGCCGCCCGTACGCAAGATCGTCGTCGGTGCGGAGCCAACGCGAGTTGCACCACCCCCGCCGGGCGACGGCAGCCACGCCACGGCCCCCAGCCCGGCGCCGTTCACCGGCCCCGTCCGCCGTGCTCGTCCGTCCGCGGCGCAGCGCGTCGAGCGGATGGGGCTCGAGGGGGTGACGATCGCCTACGCCGGTAAGCCCGCGGTGCGGGAGGTGTCGATGCCCGTCCGCAACGGCGAGGTGCTCGCCCTGATCGGGCCTTCCGGCTGCGGCAAGACCAGCCTGCTCCGCTCGCTCAACCGCCTGACGGAGCTCACGCCGGGCGCGGCGCGCACCGGCCGCATCCTGCTCGACGGCAGGGACGTAGATGCGCTCGAGGTGACGGCCCTGCGGCGTCGGGTGAGCATGGTCTTCCAGCAGCCGAACCCGTTCCCGATGAGCGTGTTCGACAACGTGGCGTACGCGCTTCGGGAACAGGGAGGGAACCGCCCCGGCCGCGAGGCGCTCAGGCCGCTGGTCGCGGAGGCGCTGCGGCGCTCGGGCCTGCTCGCCGAGGTGGCCGACGACCTCGGCCGCCCTGCGCTGAGCCTCTCGGGAGGCCAGCAGCAGCGGCTCTGCATCGCGCGCGCGCTCGCCGCGCGGCCGGAGGTCCTGCTGCTCGACGAGCCGTGCTCGGCGCTCGACCCGAAGTCCACGGCCACGATCGAGGAGCTCATCCTGAAGCTGCGCGACGAGGTCGCGATCGTGATCGTGACCCACAACATGCAGCAGGCGTTCCGGATCGCCGACCATGTGGGGTTCATGTACCTCGGCGAGCTCGTGGAGTACGGAGCAGCCGACCGGGTCTTCGGCGCTCCCCGCGAGCAGCGCACGCGCGAATACGTCAGCGGGGCGTTCGGGTGAGCGAGGCCCTCGTCATCGGCCTGGCCGCCGCGCTCGTGATGGTCGTGCTCTCGGGCTGCGAGTCAACGCAGTCGCGGAGCGCGAGGCTCGCGGCACAGGCGAACACGAAGCTGAACGCCAACGGCCTCAGCGTCCGCAGGGCGACCCGCCAGGTGAAGGTCCGCGACACCCGGGTCATCCAGGACGGGAACGGGACGGCGGCGGTCGTGGTGCTCCAGAACCGCACGCACCGCCCGCTCGCCGCGGTACCCGTGGCGATCGAGGCGCTCGACGCCCGTGACAGGTCCGTCTTCCGCAACGACGAGCCCGGGCTCGAGCCGTCGCTGACGGGCCCGGCCTATCTAGCCCCCGGCGGAACGATCGCCTGGGTCAACGACCAGCTCCTGCCGGCGGGCACCCCGCGCAGACTGAAGGTGAAGGTCGGCGCCCCGAGGCGAGGCGCGCGCCGGCCCCCCGCGATCGCCCTGACGCGAGCACGGCGCCAAGCGGACCCGGTCAGCGGGATCGCCGCCGTCGGCCGCGTGACCAACCGCTCGAAGGTGACCCAGCGCGACATCGTCGTCTACGGCGTGGCGCGGCGGGGGCGCCGCATCGTGGCTGCGGGACGCGCCCAGATCGAGAAGCTGCCGCGCGGCAAGCGCAAGAGCTTCCAGCTCTTCTTCATCGGCGACCCGCGCGGAGCGCGCATCGAGCTCGCGGCCCCGCCGACGACGTTCAAGTAGGAGGACAGGCAACCCATGGCCACCGCCGAGACAATCCATGCTCCCCCGCTCGGCGAGGCAGGGGAGCCGTGCCGCGCCTGCGGCCATCCGCTTGCCGCCGACCAGCGCTACTGCCTCAACTGCGGCCTGCGCCGCGCCGAGGCGCGCCTTCCCTTCATGGAGATCCTCCGCGGCGAGGGCCCGCTGCCCGCGGTCGTGCCCGCTGCTCCCGTGCGCCCACCGGCGCCCCACGGCGCCCTAGCTTTGGCCGGCGCGGCCGCCCTCGCCTTCGGCGTCCTGATCGGCGCGCTTGCGACCGCAGGCGACCCCCCGCCGCCGCGCGTGGCCCAGGCTCCCGCGCCGGTGGTGAACGTCACGACCCCCGCCGGCGGTGGGGCTGCGGCGCCCACCCCGGAGGCCTTTGCGAGCGACTGGCCCGAGGGCACCACGGGCTACACCGTCGTGCTGGAGCGGCTTCCGAAGGACGACACCGAGCCGGCCGCCGTGGCCGCTGCCAAGTCAGAGGCGCAGTCATCCGGGGCACCGGACGTCGGCGCGCTCGACGGCGACGAGTACCCGAGCGCGGGCGCGGGCGAGTACGTGGTCTACTCCGGAGTCTTCGACAGCAAGAAGGCCGCAAGGAAGTCGCAGCGCAGGCTGAGGCGCGAGTTCCTGGAGGCCGAGGTGGTGAGGGTCAGCACCAAGGCACGCGCGTCGGCCGGCGAGAAGGACTCGGGGAAGGCCGCCGAGGTCTCGAAGGACGAGCTTCGCGAGCTCCAGAAGCTGAGCGGCGAGGAGCAGCAGAAGCGCTCCGCCAAGCTGCCGGACAAGACGAAGACCGAGGGCAGGCCGCCGGCAAAGGACGGGGCGGACCCCGGCGCCGGGAGCGAGGAGCAGGTGATCGAATGACCCTCGGGGAGCGCATGGCCGCAGTCCTGGCCGCCGCGCGCGGCGAACCGCCGCGACCGAGCCCCGCTCCGCCGGCCGGCGGAGTCCCTGCCGGGCTCGTCGTGACGCCCGCCGGACTCTCGGAGCGCCGGCGCGAGCTCGCCCGCGAGCTGTGTGAGCTGCAGTGGGACCTCGGCGGTCTCGCATACGAGATGGCGGTGCGGGACCACTTCCGGCTGGACGTGCTCGTGACCCGGGCCGCCCGGCTGCAGGAGGTCGATGCGGATCTCGGCGAGGTCGAGCGCATGCTGCGGCTGGACGAGGCGGGCGCAGCCGGGACCTGCGGCACGTGCCAGGCCATGCACTCGCGAGGCGCCGCGTTCTGCTGGCGCTGCGGGAGCCAGCTGCTGGAGCCCGTCCCAGCGGAGGCTGTCGGCCGGTGAAGCGGGTGCGTGCGACTGTCGGCGCCGCGTGGGCGGCGGCGGTGCTCGGTGCGGGCGTGGCCAGCGCGGCGGGTGCACCCCGGCCCGCCGAGGAGCAGACCTCGAGCGCGCCGGTCCCGGCCTCGCCGGGACGCGACCCGGCGCCATCGGAGACGGCTCCCAGGCCGCGGGAGCCCATCCAGACCTTCGAGGTCGAGCTGCCGGAATCGGCCGTGCGGCCGGAGCCGCGGCGCAAATCCGCGAAGACGCCCAGGAAGCAGCGCGCGCGACCGCGGGCCGAGGAGGCGCCTGCCGGTACGCCGCAGCCGCAGCGCCCCGCGGACCCCCGCGCTTTCACGCAGCTCCCGGGGCCCGCCACCGTCACGGGCGTCCCGGACTTCGTGATCCGGAAGTTCCGGGTGCCGCCGTTCTTGTTGCCGATCTACCAGGCCGCGGGGATCCAGTACGGGGTGCGCTGGGAGCACCTCGCCGCGATCAACGAGATCGAGACCGACTACGGCCGCAACCTCAACGTC
>DATMJO010000175.1:0-3530 GCA_035553855.1 Thermoleophilaceae bacterium
ATCAGATGTAGTACATCGACGCCTGGCGGCGCGACCCCGCAAAGGAACAGGGATTGCGCCGGGTGCGGGGCAAAGGTGCGGGGCAAAGCCCGTCAGGCGGTAGGGTCGCGCCGTGACCTATGACGACCTCACCGATGAAGAGCTCGAGCAGGAGATCCGCCGGCGCGGCGAGGCGCGTGACGACGTCGAGACCGTGATCCAGCGCGTCGACGGGGATTGGTTCGTCGGGTGGCGGGACACGAGATTCGAAGGCTGGTTCGCGCAGGTACTACACGCCGAGCGGCGTCGCGCGATGCTCGACTTTCTCCGCTCTGACGATCTCGCCCCCTAGGCCGGAGCGCTGGCCGCGAGGTAGGAGTCGAGCAGCCCGGCCGCCTCGGCCTCGTTGCCGGGCATCAGATGGCCGTAGCGGTCGAGCGTGATCGCGATCGAGGCGTGGCCCATGTAGGTCGAGAGCGCCTTCGCGTTCACGCCGGCGGCGATCATCAGTGACGCGAACGTATGCCGGCACTCGTGCAGAGTGATCCGCTTGAGTTTCGCCTCGGTCCACGCCGCGTCCGCCGCCTCGGTGACGTGGCGCGGGTAGAACGGCAGCGTCGCGGTGCGGCCGTAGAACAGGTCCTCGCCGCGGCGGCCGGTCCGCAGGAGCTGGCCGAGCAGGTGCTCGCGCAGCACGGCCGGGATCGGCACCCTGCGCTTGCTCTTGCCCTTCGTCTCGATCGGCCCCTCCTTCACGTCCCAGCCCCGCTCGACGCGGAGCAGCCCGCCCTGCGTGTCCACGTCGGAGGCGCGGAGCGCCTGCAGCTCGCCCCGGCGGAGGCCCGCATACAGCGCCGTCGCCCATAGCGCCCGATCGCTCTCCGGCAGGGCCTCGAGCAGCGACCGGGCCTCCTGCGGGTCGGCGATCCGGTCCCGGCCCCCGCGCACCGCGGGGAGCACGAGGCCCACGGTCGGGTTCAGCTTGAGGTGGTCGAGCGCGAGCTGGCGGCGGAACACCGCCTTGACGGGGATGACCGTCGCCTGGATCGTCGCCGGCGCGAACCCGTCCGCCACGAGCCGGTCGACCAGCTCCTGCAGGTCGGCACGGCGGATGTCTCCGATCGGCTCCTGCCCGAGCTCGGGCCATACGCGCAGCCTGAGCGTCTGCTCGTAGCCCCGGATCGCCGAAGGCTTGTAGGGGTCGCCCGAGCGGGCGCGCACGACACCCTGGCGGGCGAGGTCGAGCCAGTCGCGGCAGACCGCCTCGAACGCCTCCCGCGCCGGCTGGGGGACATCCCGGCCGCGCCTGATCGCGATGCCGGCGTCCTTGCGCCAGCCGCGCGCCTCCATGATGCTCGAGGTCGCGCGGCCGCGCACGCGGCGGCCGTCCTGCATGACCCACGGCCGGTAGGTCGGCTCGCAGTCGCAGCGCCCGCCGTTACGCGAGCGGCACGACCGCGCGTGACGTGTCTCGATGCCGGCGCCCATCACGCACCACCGCCCTTTCGCCGCAGGTACTCGCGCACGTCCTCGAGCGCGGCGCGGAAAGCGTCGAGCTCCGGGGTGCGCTCGAGCCCGACCGGGAGGCCGTCGAGAGCCTCGACGGCGGCATCCTGGAGCTGCTCGAGCTCGGCCTCAGCCCGGCAGGCGGCGCGGAGCACGCGCTCAGTCAGCGCGTGCCGCTCGTCTAGCTGCTCCAGCGGCACGCCGCGGTCGAGCAGCTCGACGGCCCACTCCATGCGGTCGCGTGCCTCCACGTCGGCGGCGATGTCCTCCCACCTCGGCGCGCCCATCACGCACCCCGCTCGGCCAGCTCGGCCATGGCGAGCTCGTGGAAGAACTCGCCCTCCTCGAGCGCCCAATAGAGCCTGTCCCACTCGGCGAGCACCTTCGCGACGGACTCCCCCTCGAGCGGCACCACCTCGAGCAGCCCGGTCAGGCGCGGCCCGATGATCCCGCGGGCCATCATCGTCGCGAGCGTGTGCGAGAGCACGACCGGGTCCGCGTCCAGCTCGACGGCCCCGTCCGCGGTCGCCGGGAGCAGCGCCGCGACGCGCTCGAGGTAGCCCATAGCCGACTCCATGTCCGCGGAGCTGACCTCGGCGGCCAGCTCATCCTTGCGCTCGCGATGCTCGTCGAGGTCGCGGCGGGTCTCGGCGATGGCCTTCGTCTCGAAAGCGATCTCCTCGACGATCGCCTGGCGGAAGTCCTCGACGTACTCGGCCGGGACGGTCAGGGTGTTGCGTGCCGTCGCCATCACGCGGCGCTCAGCGAGAGGCCGTAGGAGAGGTCGCCGAGCTGCGAGAGCGCCTCGGCGAGGGCCTCGTCGTCGCGCTGCTCGTACGCCAGGTCGAGCCGGTCGATCAGATCGACCAACTTCTCGGACAGTTCCGCGGGGCTGATTCCTGTTGCGGCCATTGAGGCCTCCCTTTCGGTCTGGGCTCCGAAGGGAGGAACGGCCGGCGGGAGGCGCAGATATTCTGCGGAACGCGCCGGAGCTCATACCTCCGGTGCCACGGGGCGGGCCGTTTGCGCGGCGCCGCCCCACTTTCATGGTCGACGCCATTCTATGCCCCGGCGGGGGGGCGATGCAAGGTCTCGGGGGCTCTCCACGACGTACCGCCTCCTCCAGTCCGCGCGTGTCATGGACCAACTACCGAATTGGTAGTTCGCAGCCAGCATTAGAGGTCCGCCAGCGCCATGGCGCTCAGGTCGAGTTGGACATTGAGGATGCCGCGCTCGATCAGGGTGGCCGCGTACTCCGCGACGGCGGCGCGAGCGCCGAGCACGTAGGCGTTCGTGAGCGCCGCCGCTGTGAGCATCTCGAGCGACCGCTCCTCGGATGGGTCCTCGATCAGATCGGCCAGGCGGTCGCAAAGCGGACCGAGATCGTCCTCGGCGCGCTGCTGGAGGTCTATTCGGATCTCCCCTCGCTTGATACCTGGATCATCTGCGCGCCCGGACATCGCTCACCTCCCTCGAAACGGTCTCCGCCAAGATGCGGCGGTCCACCTGGAGCGTGATCGGCCTGTTGTCCTCGATCCGGATCACGTTCTCGGGGAGCGTGAGCGGAGCGACCGCGACACGGCGGCGGGAGCCGCCGCGTGCACGGGGTCGCCTGCCGGGGCTCGGGGCGCGCAGCGGACCGTCCCACGGTGTGCGCGGGCCGCGCGTGACCCCCGGGTGGGTGCGGAGCCGCTCGTTCATCTCGCTGCGCTCACGCGGGCTCGGGCCGCCGCCGCCGCCGAAGCCGAGCAGCGGAAGCGGGAACGGGAGCTGATCGGTCGCGCCGCCGTGGCGCTCCCCCGGCCCGCGGGGCGAGCCGAGCCACTCGCGGCCGGTGTCGAGTAGATCGTTCAGCTCGTCGCGGTACTGGGCGGCGGCCGCGGCGACGAAAGCCACCCCGAACGCCCCCCCCGCCAGGCGGCCGAGTATGCCCCAGCGGCCGAGCGCGACTTTGCCGCCTAGTGCCATGCCGAGCGCTCCCTCGCCGCCAGCCGCGGCGACCAGGTCCTTAGCGGCCTTCTTCCCGAACTTGCCCGAGAAGCTTT
>DATMJO010000176.1:0-11206 GCA_035553855.1 Thermoleophilaceae bacterium
GGCCCTCTGAACGCGGACTTCATCGACGCGGTCTACGGGTCGTTCCCGCTGATGATCGCGCTGATATCGATCATCACCTTCCTGCTGCTCGCCCGTGCGTTCCGCTCGGTGCTGCTCCCGCTCAAGGCGGTGATCCTCAACGTGCTCTCGGTGGGCGCCGCCTGGGGCGTGATCGCGCTCTTCTGGCAGTCGGGCCACGGCTCGGACGAGATCTGGGGCATCGCCGCCACCGGATCGATCGCGGCGTGGATCCCACTGATGATCTTCGCGTTCCTCTACGGGCTCTCGATGGACTACGAGGTCTTCATCCTCTCGCGCATCCGCGAGGAATACGACGAGACGGGCGACACCGACGAGGCCGTGGTCTTCGGCCTGGGGCGCACGGGAAGGCTCGTCACGAGCGCGGCGCTGATCCTGTTCCTCGCCTTCGCGGCGATGGCGTCCGGACCGCAGACCGACGTGAAGATCCTCGCGACCGGCCTGGCGGCCGGGATCATCATCGACGCCACCGTCGTGCGGGCGCTGCTCGTGCCCGCCGTCGTGTCGATGTTCGGGCGCTGGAACTGGTGGTTCCCGCCCCGCTTCGCGCGGCTCCTGAGGGTCCCCGCGGGCTAGTGTGAGGCCGGCTGGGTCCGGGCGCGGCCGCCCGACGCCAGCCCGGCGCCCAGGGCGCTGAGCCCGAGCACCGTGTGGAAGGTCTTGTCAGCGGTGTCCGCCGCGATCACGCCGGCCACGTCGGAGCCGTCCACGATCCCGGCGAGCGCGACCGCCGTGTAGAAGGCGCCGAAGGCGATTGCCAGGAAGCGGGCGCCCGCGGGCTCGCGCCCGGCGGCGAGCAGCACGGCGCCCGAGACGAGGTGGACGAGGTGGTGCCAGCCCTCACCGGGGAGGTCGAAGCTCGAGTCGAGCAGCGCGAACCCGACGAGGCCGCGCGCGAGCAGCAGGCCGCCGCCGAGCAGGCAGAACCACTGGGCCGGGGTGCGCCGCGCGCTCATGAGTGGCTCATCATGACGTGTTTCACGACCGTGTAGTCCTCGAGCGCGTAGACCGAGAGGTCCTTGCCGTAGCCCGACTCCCTGAACCCGCCGTGCGGCATCTCGGAGGCGAGCGGGATGTGGTCGTTCACCCAGACGCAGCCGAAGCGGAGCGCGCTCGCCACGCGGGTCGCGCGGCCCACGTCGCGCGTCCACACCGACGACGCGAGTCCGTAGCGCGAGCTGTTCGCCCACTCGACCGCCTGCTCCTCGCCGTCGAAGCGCTGGACCGTGATGACGGGCCCGAAGACCTCCTGCCGGACGAGCTCGTCGTCCTGCGCGAGGCCCGCCACCACCGCGGGTTCGAGGAAGAAGCCGGGCCGGTCGGGCTCACGCCCGCCCGTGACGAGCTCCGAGTGGGCGGGCCGGCGCTCGAGCATTCCCTCGACCTGCTCGCGGTGCCCCTGCGAGTTGAGCGGCCCGAGCACCGTGTCGGGCGCGCGCGTGTCGCCCATTCGCGTGCCCCGTGCCTGCTCCGCGAGGCCCGCGACGACGTCGTCGTAGACCGGTGCCGCCGCGAGCACGCGGGTAGCGGCGGTGCAGTCCTGGCCCGCGTTGTAGTAGCCGGCGCCAGCGATCGTCGCGAGGGCGGTATCCATGTCCGCGTCGTCGAAGACGAGCACCGGCGCCTTGCCACCGAGCTCCAGGTGGACCCGCTTGAGCGTGTCGGCTGCGGTCCTGGCGATCCAGCGCCCGGTCGCAGGCGACCCGGTGAGGGAGACCATGTCCACCTCGGGGTGGGTCACCAGTGGCGCGCCCGCGTCGGGGCCGCGCCCCATGACGACGTTGAGCACGCCCGGGGGAAACAGGTCGGCTGCCAGCTCGGCGAGCTTGACGGTGGACATCGGGGTCGTCTCCGCGGGCTTAAGGACGACTGTGTTGCCGGTCGCCAGCGCCGGGCCGACCTTCCAGACGGCCATGCTCAGCGGGTAGTTCCACGGTGTGATCTGGCCGATCACGCCGACCGGCTCCCGCCGGATCGACGAGGTGAGGCCCTCGAGGTACTCGCCGCTCGCACGGCCCTCGAGCGTGCGCGCTGCGCCCGCGAAGAAGCGCAGGTTGTCGGCTATGAACGGCATCTCGTCGGCGAGGAACGCGTGACGCGGCTTGCCGGCGTCGGCCGACTCGAGATCGGCCAGCTCCTCGGAGGCGGCCTCAACGCGGTCGGCGAGCAGCAGAAGCGCCCGGGCGCGCTCGCCCGGCGTCGTGCGCGACCAGGCGCCGAACGCCCGGCGTGCGGCGGCGACGGCCCGCTCGACGTCCTCGGGGCCCGACAGCGGAGCGGTGGCGATGGAGGCGGCGGTGGCGGGGTCGAGCACCTCCTCGCTCCTGCCGGAGGCGGGCTCCGCCCAGTCGCCGTCGATGAAGTTCGAGAGCCGCATGCCCGCTGGGCGCGAGCCTAGCCCACGGCCGGTCAGGCGGCGGCGGGCTCAGGCTGCGGAAGGGCCGGCACGGCCGCAGGGGTGAAGCTGTGCTCGGCGGGGTCGAAGCGCCGCACCGCCTGGCGGAAGCGGAAGCCGAAGTCGGGCCACAGCGTGGTGTTGCGGCCGTTGCGGTCGAGATACCAGCTCTGGCAGCCGCCGCTCGTCCAGACGGTCCCGCGCATGCGCCGCTGGAGCTCGTCGTTCCAGCGGGCCTCGGCCTCGGGGGTGACCTCGACGGTTCCGTGGCCCTGCGAGCGCAGGTGCCGGAGCGCGCGGGCCACGTAGGCGGCCTGCGCCTCGGCCATCAGGAGCACCGAGGTGTGCCCGGTGCCGGTGTTGGGGCCGAGCACGAAGAACAGGTTGGGGAAGCCCGCGACGGTCGTCCCGCGGTGGGCGCGGAGGCTCCCGTCCCAGTAGTCGGCTAGCGTCCGGCCGCCGCGGCCGTGGATGCGGTCGGCGATCGGCAGGTCGGTCACGTGGAAGCCGGTGCCGAAGATGATCGTGTCCACCTCGCGCTCGCTCCCGTCGGCGCCCACCACCGTGCTGCCGCGCACCTCCGCGAGCCCCGCCGCGATCACCTCGACGTTCGGCTTCGCGAGCGACGGGAGGTAGTCGTTCGAGATCAGGATGCGCTTGCAGCCCGGGAGGTAGTCCGGGGTGACCTTCTCCCGCAGCGCGGGGTCCGGGATCTGCTTGCGCAGGTGCCGCAGCCCGTGCAGGCGCACGAGCCGGGCGAGCGACGGGTGCAGCATCGGCAGCGCGAAGGCCTCGCGCGCCCAGGAGATCGCGTTGCGCATCGCGTGCTGGAGCACGGGGAAGCGCCGGTACAGCCTCCGCTCCACGCGGGTGAGCTGGCGGTCGGGGCGGGGCATGACCCAGGGCGCGGTCCGCTGGAAGAGGTGCAGGCGCGAGACCTCGGGCCGGATCGCGGGAACGAACTGGATCGCGCTCGCGCCGGTCCCGATCACCGCCACCCGTTCGCCGGAGAGATCATGGTCGTGGTCCCATGCGGCGGAGTGCATGAGCTTGCCCGGGAAGGAGCCGAGCCCCGGGACCTCCGGGATGGCCGGGGCGGAAAGCGGGCCGCCGGCGGCGATGAGGTGCCTGGCCGTGAGGGTGCCGCGGGCCGTCTCGATGGTCCAGCGGCGGTCGTCCTCGTCCCAGGCCGCGTTCTCGACCGCGGCGCCGAAGCGCACCAGCGGGAGCAGCCCCTCGTCGCGCGCCACGCGCCGGATGTAGTCCTGGATCTCGGGCTGGCCCGAGAAGGTCGACGACCACTCCGGGTTCGGGGCGAAGGAGAACGAGTAGAGATGGCTCGGCACGTCGCAGGCACAGCCGGGGTAGTCGTTGTCGCGCCACGTGCCGCCGACGTCGGTGCCGCGCTCCAGCACGACGATGTCGTCGAAGCCCGCGCGCAGCAGCGTGCGCGCCGTCGCGAGCCCGGAGAAGCCGGCGCCGATCACGGCGACCTCGACCTGGGAGGGGAGCGCCTGGATGCTGTTCCCGTTCGTCTGCTCGTGCGTGATACTCATCGTCCGTCGCTCCTCGTTGCTGCTTACGGTGGTGTAACCTACACAGGTGTAAGCTAGCCGTCAAGGGAGGCTTGCGTGAGGTCGGGCACACGGACGAGGATGACGAAGCCGGAGCGCCGCGAGCAGCTCCTCGACGTCACGCGGGACATCGTGTGGGAGGACGGCTTCCACGAGGTCTCGATCGAGGCCGTGGCCCGGCGGGCGGGGATCACGCGCCCGGTCGTGTACGAGCACTTCGGCGATCTCGGCGGCCTGCTCGAGGAGATGCTCGGGCGCGAGACCGCGCGCGCCCTCGCCCAGCTCGGCGCGGTTCTCCCCTCGGCGGACACCGCCGGCGACACCGGCGACGCGCTCCTCGCGGCACTGCGGGGCTACCTCGACGCGGTCGCAGCGGACCCGGTCACGTGGCGCCTCGTGCTCATGCCGCCCGAGGGGGCGCCCGAGATCCTGCGCGAGCAGATCGGTCTCGGCCGGGACGCGGTCGTCGCGATCCTCGCCGAGGTCATGCGGCCCGGCCTCGCGCCGGGGCTCGTCTCACCCGACCCGGCGCTCACCGCCCGTCTGCTCTCCGCGCTCGCCGACGAGGCCGCCCGCCTGATGCTCACGCGCCCCGAGGACTTCCCCCGCGAGCGCCTGATGGATCACGCCGAGTGGCTGCTCGGCTGCCTCACCCGGCCGGGCTGACCACCGGGGCTCCGCGCCGCGATCCGCTCGCCGTACTCGGGGTCGTCGAGCCGCGACGGCTCGGTCGATGCGATGAAGTCGATGAGGACGCTCGCAAGGCCCTCCGGGTCCTCGAGGTGGGGGAAGTGCGCGGCCCGCTCGAGCAGCTCGAAGCGGCACTCGGGGATGGCGGCGTGCGCCTCGCGGCCATGCTCCACCGGGATCGTGTTGTCGCGGCCGCCCCAGACGATCATCGTCGGGACGCCGTCGAGCAGGTAGAGGCGGTCGTTCGCGCTGATCCGCTGGCCGCGCACGTCGATCACCGACCTGAGCGTCTGGAGGAACGCCTCCCGCGCCCCGGGGCGCTCGAGCGGGCGCATCGCCCGCGCCACGGCCTGAAGCTGGACCCCGGCGTTCCGCCCGCGCCGCCGGAGCGCCGTGCCGGTCTCCCAGAGCGCGTCCACGACGCGGCGGTGCGCCACGGCCGCGACCAGCGCCGAGGCGCCGGGCAGCGCCGCGCCCCTGAGCATCGGGCTGACCTGCGGTCCCAGACCGCCGCTCGAGACGAGCACGAGCCGCTCGGTCCGCTGCGGGAACTGCCAGAAGAACTGCATCGCCACCCCGCCCCCGAGCGAGTGGCCGACGATCGTGGCGCGCTCCACGCCGAGCGCGGCGAGCAGGTCCCGGATCCGTGCCGCGTGGGCCCCGAGTGAATAGTCGCCGCGCGGGGCGACGCTGTCGCCGTGGCCGATCAGGTCCGGAGCGATCACGGTGTGGTGATGCGCGAGCCGGACGCCGACAGCCTCCCAGTGGCGGGACGAGTTGACCATCCCGTGGATCAGGACCACCGGCGGGCCGCTCCCCGCCACGCGGTGGACCATCCGATGGCCGTGGATCTCGAGCTCCCATGCCTCGAACACGGCAGGCACCCTACCGGCGCGGCGTCCCGCGCTCAGGGCGCGGCGGGAAGCAGCTCGAGGCAGAGCAGGCAGACGTCGTCCCCGGCCGCGCCGTCGCCCTTCATGGCCTCGGTCAGCCCGGACACGAGCCGCGTGGGCACATCGCCCGCGCGGGAGTCCACCTCGCGGGCGAGCAGGGCCAGCCGCTCGTCGAAGGCGCGGGTGCGGCGCTCGACGAGGCCGTCCGTGTAGAGCAGGATCCGGCCGCCGGGCGACAGCCGCCGCGTAGCCTCGGGTCTCGGGCCGTCGCTGATCCGCACGCCCAGCGGCTCCGAGCGGCCCTCCCAGAGCAGCTCGGTCGCGGCGCCCGGGGTCGTCAGCACCGGCGGCGGGTGGCCGGCGCAGGCGTAGCGGAGCACGCCGTCCTCGAGCGAGATCTCGGCGTAGACGACGGTCGCGACCTGCGCGCCGGGAGCCTGCAGCGCGAACGAGTCGAGATGCCCGAGCACGGCGGAGGGCGACGGGTCAGCGAGCGCGAGCGCGCGGATGGCGCTGCGGAGCTGGCCCATCGTCGTCGCGGCGTCGAGCCCGCGCCCGACCACGTCGCCGACCACCACCGCCACCGAGGCGTCACCGAGGCAGAAGACGTCGAACCAGTCCCCGCCGACCTCCAGCGAGTCGTCGCCGGGGGAGTAGTGGGCGGCGACGCGGAAGCGCTCGTCGTTCGGCGTGTCCGCGGCCAGCAGCGATCGCTGGAGCGTCGCGGCGACGTCGCGCTCCTCCTCGTAGAGACGGGCGTGCTCGAGCGCGTGCGCGCACTGGGAGGCGCAGGCGTCGAGGAAGGCGGCCTCCGCGGCGGGTTCCTCCGAGCCGTGCGGCACGCGGACCATGAGCACCCCCAGCGGTCGCCCCTCGGTGAGGAGCGGCGCGGCGGCGAGGACACCGTGGGCGTCGTCCTGGACCACCGTGGCCAGCTCTTCGAGCGCCCGGGCGGCGGCCGATCCGGCCAGCGGGCGCCCGTCGGGAGCCGTGTCGAGCAGCCCGCGCGTGGCCCCGCGCCCCCCGAACGCGCGGACGCGACCGCCGCCGCCGAGCAGGCCGACTGCTGCCCCGACCGCGCCAGCGCGGTTCTCGAGCTCTGTGGCCACGGCGGCGGCGATCGCGTCGCGGCTGAGCGGCGAGGTGGCCAGCGCCGCCCCGATCCCCTGCAGGCGCTCCACCCGCTCGCGTGCCTCGCGCTCGCGGTCACGGGTCCTCTGGAGCTCGCGCTCGTACTCGCGCCGGTCGGTGGCGTCGAAGATCGTCGTTCGCACGAGCGCGGGCTCGCCGGCTGCGTCGAGCGCGAGCACCGAGTTCAGGAGCGCGGGCAGGCGGCTGCCGTCGGCCCGCATGATCTCGACCGCGATCTCGCGAACCTCGCCCTGCATCCGCAGCAGCGGTGCGTAGTGGGTCTCGTGGTAGATGCGCCCGCCCGGCGTGAGCAGGTCCTGGAGGCGCGCTCCGAGCATGGCCTCGCGCTCGTAGCCGGTCCATTCGAGGAACGTCCGGTTGACGCGGACGACGGTCCCGTCGGGCTCCGTGGACAGGTAGCCGCAGGGCGCGGACTCGTAGAGCTCCTCGGCGCTCTCCTGCGGGGCGGTGCGGCCGGTCCCCATCGGAGGCGGGGTCAGAGAAACGCCCTGATGGCGTCGACCGTCTCCTCGGGGGCGCTCAGGTTCGGGCAGTGGCCGGTCGCCCGCAAGAGGACGAGCTCGCTCTGAGGCAGGCGCTCGTGGACGAACTCGCCGACGGCCCGCGGGGCGATGGCGTCGTCCGAGCACTGGAGCACGAGCGCGGGAACCTCGATGCCGTCGAGATCGGCGCGGTTGTCGGAGAGGAAGGTGACGCGGGCGAACTGGGCGGCGATCGCGGGATCGGTGCGGCAGAAGCTGTTCGTGAGCTCCTCACCGAGCTCGGGGCGATCGGGATTGCCCATGATGACCGGGGCCATCTGGCTCGACCAGCCGAGGTAGTTGCTCTCCAGGCTGTCGAGCAGCTCGTCGATGTCCTCGCGCCGGAAGCCTCCGGTGTAGCCGTCCTCGTCGATGTAGCGGGGCGACGGCCCCACGAGCACCAGGCGATCGAAGAGCTCCGGCTCGCGCTTGGCGGCGAGCACGCCGATCATCGAGCTGACCGAGTGGCCGACGAACACGACGTCCTCGAGCTCCAGCTCGTGGCAGATCGCGAGCACGTCGTCCGCGTACGCGTCGAGCGACGAATAGCGCTCGGGGTCGAACGCGGAGCTGTCGGAGCCGCCGTAGCCGACATGGTCGAACAGCACGATCCGGTGGTCCTCCTCGAACGCCGGCGTGACGAGGCGCCACATGTTCTGATCGCAGCCGTAGCCGTGCGCGAACAGCATCGGCCGGCCGGCCGGGTTGCCGTGGGTCGTGACGTTGTTGCGGAGGAGCGCGCTCAGACACCGGATGCTAGTCCCGCGGCACCGCCCCGTCTCGGCCGCGGGCGCTGAGCGCTCAGGCGTCCCAGCGGACCGGCAGCGACTTCATGCCGTAGATGCCGAAGGGAGTGTCGAACTCGGGCTCTCCGTCGAGCGCGAGGCCGGGCATGCGCGGCGCGAGAAAGGTGAACGCCTCCTGCAGCTCCGCGCGGGCCAGGTTGGCGCCGAGGCAGAAGTGCGGGCCGGCCCCGAAGGTGAGCGGCTTCGCTCGCCCGCGGTCGGCGGTGATGTCGAAATCGTCGGCGTCCTCCCACCCGGCCGGATCGCGGTTCGCGGCCGCCGACGCGGCGATGACGATGGTCCCCTCCGGGAAGAGGACGTCGCGGAACTCGATGTCCTCGAGCGCGATCCGCGCGGTGAACGGGGTGATCGGCTCGTGGCGGAGGACCTCCTCGGCGGCGGCGGGCGCCAGCGAGGGGTCCTCGGCGAGGAGCCGCCACTGGTCCGGGTGCTCGGCGAACAGGCGCATCCCCTGGGCGAGCTGGGCCTGGGTCGTGTCGACCCCGCCCACGAGCACCGCCGTGACGAGCGAGACGCACTCCTCCTCGCTGAGGCGGTCGCCCTCCTCCTCGGCCGCGATCAGCTGCGAGATGAGGTCGTCGGATGGGGTCTTCTGACGAGCCTTCAGCAGCTCGTACGAGTAGGCGCCGAACTCGACCGCGGCGCGCTCGATCTCCTCGCGGCGGCTCATGATCTTCACCGGGTCGAACTGGCTCTGGATCAGGTTCGCCCACACGGCCATCCGCGGGGCGTCCTCGAGCGGCGCGCCCATGAGCCGCGCGATCACAAGCGAAGGTAGCTGCGCGGCGAAGACCTCCGCGAAGTCGCAGCGGCCCGCCCCGGCCACCGGCTCCCAGAGCTGCTCCAGGAACTCGCGCATCGCCGGCCGGTGGCGGTCCGCCGCCGGCGGCGTGAAGGCGGGCTGGACGAGCTTGCGCTGCCGCCGGTGGTCCTCGCCGTTGAGGCCCAGCAGGTTCTTCTGGATGCGCTCGTGGAGCGGCCCGTCGGTCACGCCGAGCGCCTCGTGCACCCGCTCGCCGGGGAACGTCGCGCTCTGGGTCCGCAGGAAGAAGGTCACCGCCTCGCGGTCGAGCACGGCATAGCCGGCGGGCTCGGCGCGAGCCACCCAGCTCTCCTCGCGCAGATCTCGGAGCACCTGGTGGAAGCGCGGACCCGTGAGGTCGGGGTCCATGTAGTCGAGAGCGGGCAGCTCGAGGTCCGCGACGGCCTGCATCGACGGCAGCGTACCCGGCTCCCGGCCCAGGCAGACACTTGTGCAAACGCGCCAAAAGGTCGAGGGACGGTTTCGGCCCCCGCGGTCGCGGGGATCACGCATTCTGCGAGTCCGAACCCACCGCCGCATCGCGTCATGTATGAGCGTCCGACGCGGTCCGGCGGAACAGAGTCTCCGAAGGGCCAGACGGAGGCTCGAGATAGGGAACGGGGCGACCCCCGCGTCGCCCCGTTTCCCGTTAAGGGGCTGGGGCGCCCACGGTCTCGGCAGCCGGCTCCCCGCCAGCGGCCGGGACGTGGCTCATCGCGTGCTCGGCGAGCGCGGCGATCGTGAGGCTCGGGTTCACCCCGACGTTCGCCGGGATCGCCGCGCCGTCGCAGACCATCAGGTTGTCGTAGCCGAACACCCGCAGCCGCGAGTCCACGACGCCCTTCTCGGGCGACGCGGCGATCACGGCGCCACCCAGGATGTGCGCGGTCGTCGGAACGTTGAGGAGCGCCTCCATCACCGAGCTCTGCGCGACGCCGCCGGTCCGCTCGGCGATCCACTCAGCCGCCTGGTTCGCCACCGGGATGAAGGTCGGGTTGGGGCGGAGCGGGTCCTGCTCGGTCTCGAGGCGCATCCCGCCGAGGCGCGTGCGCTTGGGCCGCAGCGCGATCGCGTTGTCGAGCGTCTGCATCACGAGCAGGATGATCGTGCGGCGCGACCAGCCCCGCGGATCGAGCATCCGCGCGAAGCGGCCCGGGTGGCGGAGCACCTTCGCGAGAAGCTTCAGCGGCCGCGTCAGCCGCGTCCCGTCACCCACGAGGAAGGTGTAGAGCGTGCTCATGGAGTCGCCCGCGCTGCCGTAGACGACCGTCTCGATGTGCGTGTCGGGGTCCGGGTAGATGCTCGAGGTGATCGCGACCCGCCCCGTCAGGTCCTCCGGGTAGTCGTCGGGCACGGTGACCGCGAGGATCGCCTCGCTGTTCGTGCGGACCAGCTCGCCGAGACGATCGGAGATCCGGAGCGTCCCGGACTCGCGGCAGCGCTGAAGCAGCAGGTTCGTGCCGAGGGCGCCGGCCGCGAGGACGACGCCGCGGGCGGTGTGGGTGCGGCGGTCCTTGCGGAGCCACGCGCCCGAGCGCTCGCTCGTGAGCTCGTAGCCCTCGCTCCCGTCGCCCGCGCCGAGCGGCCGGATGCTTGTGACCGTGCGCTCGGGGAGGACATCCGCGCCGTTGCGCTCGGCGAACCAGAGGTAGTTCTTGACCAGCGTGTTCTTCGCTCCCACCGGGCAGCCGACCATGCAGCGCCCGCAGGTCGTGCAGCCCGTGCGGGCCGGCCCGTCGCCGCCGAAGTATGGGTCGGGGACCGTCTTCCCGGGCTCTCCGAAGTACACGCCGACGCGGGCCTTCGAGTAGGTGTGGCCGACGCCGAGGGTGTCGCCGAACTCGCGCAGGAGCCGGTCGGCCGGGTCGTCGGCCGTGACGTCCGAGACGCCGAGCATCCGCTCCGCCTCGTCGTAGTGGGGGGCGAGCGCGGCCTGCCAGTCCTCGAGGCCCGCCCACTGGGGGTCCTCGTAGAAGCGGAGCGGTGCCCGGTAGAGCGTGTTCGCGAAGCCGAGGCTGCCGCCGCCGACGCCGCAGCCGCTCACGACCGACACGTCGCGGAAAAGCGACAGCCTGAAGATGCCGCGGAGGCCCGCGCGGGGCGCCCAGTAGTAGCGCCGCAGGTCCCAGGTGGAGCTCGGGAAGTCCTCGTCGGTGTAGCGGCGCCCCGACTCGAGGACGCCCACGCGATGGCCCTTCTCGGACAGCCGCAGCGCCGAGACGCTGCCGCCGAAGCCGGAGCCGACGACGAGCCAGTCGTAGTCGCGGGCGGAGTCTCGGTCCGTGGGCTCCATGCGAGAAAAAATGACGCCCGTGTCAACTTCTGTCAAGGAGG